>CALCIB010000163.1 GCA_937907525.1 uncultured Planctomycetales bacterium
ATCCGGCCTTCGGCCACCTTCTCCCTCAAGGGGAGAAGGCCGTTTGGCGTCGGCTCGCGTGGGAGGTCTTATGCGGGATCCGATAAGTGTCGGGTCGCCGGCCCGCCGGGAGAGGGGATTCGTCGTGGTTCGGGCCACGACTTCCGATCCGCTTGCGAATTGCCAAAGAGTCCCGCCTTCCCGGATACGATCCGCGGCGACGGCCGCCGGATTCCAACTTTCTCCGAAATCGTGGAATCGGCCCGGAGGGACGCCGTAACATGAAGCGTCCTTGAAAAGACGTGAGGCGCGGGAGATGACGACGATGGGTGAGACGAATCCGAGCCGCGCCGGGAGGATGGTCGTCGAGGTCCGCGCCCGCTCCCCCTTCGATTCGGTCCCGGACGTCGCGCCGGGGGAGGCGGTCGAGGCGCGAATGCCCACGGGGACGCGACTCGGTCTCCTGATCAACGGGGCGGTGATGGCCCCGTTCATGTTCCTCGGCGCATGGTTCGGCTTCGGGTGGGGCGTCTGGGCGCGATGGATGTGCGTGGCCGGAGGGTTGATTTTGACGGCCCAGGAGATCGCGGGCGTCTTGACGTATAACCAGCCTCGGGCCCGCGTCGATGACGACGGCGTGACGGGCTATCCGTCGCATCGGGCGCTTTGGCCGCGGTTCGTCGCGTGGTCGGACGTGTTCGGTTGCGAGGTGACGACGATCCACGACAACTTGGGCCGGCCGATCATCATTCGCCCGGCGCTGAAGGGACGCCACGGCGAGACGCTCATGGAGCTGTACCTGATAAACACGCCGATCGACGAGCAAGAGCGGATCGTCGACGCGATCAAGGCGCGGTTGCCGGAGGTCGAGGTCGGGCCCCGGCCGGAATGACGCCGGCCGACTTCGGACTGAGAGTCCGTCCCATAAGGGCGTCGCGGCCGGCATAACGGCCTTCCCCCCTCGCGGGGGAAGGTGGCCCGAAGGGCCGGATGAGGGGGGCGGGCGAGAAAGCCGTCGAGACCCACCGCCCGCTGGGCGGGCCTCCTCGAATTCCAGCGGCTTTCTTGCGTGTCGTCCCCCTCATCTGACCGCTTCGCGGTCTGTCTTCCCCCGCGAGGGGGATCGTGGTGGGTGCCCCTTATCCACTTATGGGACGGACTCTGAAACGCGGCTCGGAAGCGCCCGCCGGTCACGGCGCGGCGGGGGGGCGGTCGTAGACGTCGGCCCTCTGGCGATCGTCCTCGACGGCGTCCATGGCGACCTCGCCGATCTTGACGAGGCGACGGTCGGCGGGGACGCCGGCGTTCAACTCGGCGAACGACCGCCGGACGTGGTCGTCCCCCTCGTAATCTTCGTCCTCGGGATCGCCGTCGTCGCCGAGGAAGTTGTCGAGCCGTTCGCGCTCGGGGAGTCCGTCCCACTCGGTCAGGACGGCGCGCAGGGACTCGACGTTCATCGTGTCCCAGACGAAGACGAGTCGCGGGCCGATCCGCGCCCAGTCGTCGTCCGACACGGCGGCCGATTCGCGATACCTCGGGCGAAGATCGGCGGCGACCATTTCGTACATGTTCCGGCACATCGACGCGCGCACTTGCGCCATCTGTTCGGGGGAGAACTTGCCCCCGATCATGCCGGCGAGCGCGGCGAGGGGGCCGACCGCCTCGGGGTCGAACCCGTCGGGACCGCCGCGCCAGGCCGTCTCCTCGGCGTAAGCCAGTTCGAAGTCGGGGGCGAAATCGGCGGCGGCGAGCCGACGGGTCGGGCGGTCGGGACGGTCGGCGAGCATCTTGCGGTGGAGTTCATCCGCGCCGACCCCCTGGAGGAAGACGTTCTCGCGCCCCGGGCGCTGCTTGAGTTGGCCGCCGTGGCGGGAGTTGCTATACGTCAAGCTCCCGCCGTCCTCGTACTTCGTCACCACGTCGGACCAGACGCCGGCCCGGGGGGACTGATAGACGACGGCGTAGAGCCCCAGGTCCGGGTGGACCCACGCCTGGAGGCGCATTCCCCCCATGAGGTCGAGGTCGAAGAAGCCGACCTCCTCGTAGCCGAGTTCCGGGAGCGGGTCCGCGAGGGCCTGGGCCTCGGCGTCGTCCCAGCGGGCGCCCGAGACGGGGACCAGGCGGATCGTCGCCGGCGCGACGGCGGCCCCGGCCTCGGCCACCATCTTCTTGATGGCGTATATGACGAGCGCCCCCTTGCCCAGCAACAGCAGCACCCGGAAGGCGACGTAGACGAGGATCAGCAGGAAGATCCCGCCGAGGACCTGAAGGAACAAGGCCATCGCGCCGTTCTCCGACCAGATGAACCGAACGGTTGAAACCGGAAGCACGTCCATCCTACACGGCGCGCCGGCGATCCGCCGCGCCCCGGCTCAGATCCTCTGGTCGACGAACACCGGCATGCGGTCGGCGCCGGTCATGACGCGGTAGTAGTGGCTGGCGGGCTCGCAGATCATGTAGCAGACGGCCCGCCCGCGCTCGTCGGGGACGAGCAGGCCGCGGATCCCCGTCTCGATCGTGTACCAGACGCCCCGGCCCCCCAGGCCGTAGCTGGCGGGGATCTCCACGAACACGCCGCCGGAGTTCGCCCACAGGCCCTTCTCGACGCTCTGTTTCCACGTCCATCCCGTCGCGGGCAACGCCAGGCTCCGGCGCGCCCCGTTGCCCCAGCGCGCCAGCTTCAAGACGCCGTCGCGAATCACCGGCAGCCGGGGCCTCGGGTCGCGATACAGGAAGCGATACTCCGGCTGGCCGCTCCGCATGTGCAGGCGGTTCCCGAGCCCGTGGCGCTCGACCCATTCCGTGGGCAGCTCGCTCCCCGTCAGCGCGATTCCGAAACACACGGTTGGATCCGTTCGCCTCCCCCTTGTCGAAAGCCTCGGGCTGAAGTATACGGAAAGGCATGGGGGACGCAAGTGTAGTGGGGCATGTGGACGCGGATTGTTTTTACGTTTCGGCGGAGCGGGTGAGGTACGCGCACTTGCGGGGGGTGCCGCTGGCGGTGGTGGGGAATCACGGGGCGTGCGTGATCGCCAAGAGCTACGAGATGAAGGCGGCCGGGGTGAAGACCGGCGAGCCGATCTGGGACGCCGTGAAGAAGTGCCCCGAGGGCGCGTACATGAAGCGGGACTTCCGCTGGTACGAGGTCCTCTCGCGGCTGATGCTCGACGTGGTCCGCGAATACTCGTCGCGGGTGGAGTATCACTCGATCGACGAGTTCTTCTTCACCCCCGACCTGGCCCGGGGGCGGGACGAGCAAGGCTTCGCCGAGATGCTTCGCGATCGGGTCTGGGAGCGGGTCCGGGTGCCGGCGACGGTGGGGATCGCCCGCACCAAGACGCTCGCCAAGCTGGTCTCCGACACCGCCAAGCCGTTCGGCGCCCGCGCGGTCCTGGGCCGCGAGGCGGAAGAAGCGCTTCTGGCCCGGACCCCGGCGACGGAGGTCGCGGGAATCGCCGGTCGCCGCGCCGCGAAACTCTCGACCTGGGGCGCGACGACCTGCCTGGACTTCGCCCGGATGGACCGTCGACTCGTCCGCCGGCTGCTGACCGCCTCCGGCGAGGCCCTGTGGTGGGAGCTCAACGGCGATCCGGTCCTGCCGATCCACCCGAACCGGGTCCCCCACAAGACGCTCTCGCGGGGCGGCGCCTTCGGCGGGGCGACCGCCGACCCCGACGTCCTTTGGGCGTGGCTGGTCCGGAACCTGGAGCGTCTGATCGAGGAGTTGACGTATCACGACGTCCTGGCGGGTCGAGTCGCCGTCTGGGTCGGCTACAAGGACGGCCGCGCCGGCGAGGGTCGGGCGAACCCCTCCGAGCCGTCCGATCGGTTCGACGTCCTGCTGGAAGCCTTCCGGACCTGCCTGCGGCAAGCCTACGTCCCCAAAGCTCCCGCCCGCCGGATGCACCTGTTCGCCGACGACCTCCGCCCCCGCCGCGAGCGCCAGTTGACCCTCTTCCCATCCGCCCCCCCGCGCGCCGAGGCCGTCGCGAGCCTGGCGAAATCCATCAACGACCGCCACGGCCGCTTCGCCGTCCGAAGCGTCGCCACCCTCCCCCTGGAGGAGATCTACGCCGACGAGGCCCACGGCTACGACATCTGCGACGTGCGCGGGAAGGTGTACTTTTAGCCCGTCCGCGCGAGAAATCGTCCGGCTCGCGGCGTCAGATTCCAGGAGGCTCGGATTCGAAGAGGGGCGCGGAGGCGGGCATGGGGATCGGGCCGGACGAGTTGGGGCGGCTGTTCGACGCCCACGCGGCGGCCCTGGTCCTGTACGCCCGCCAGTGGCGCGACGGCCACGGGGCGGAGGACGCGGTCCAGGAGGCGTTCATCGCCCTGGCGCTTCAGTCCCGAACACCCGACCGGCCGGCGGCCTGGCTGCATCGGGTCGTTCGCAACGCGGCCCTCTCGGCGCGGCGAGGGGCGCGGCGGCGACGGGACCGCGAGGGCCGCGCCGGGCGATCCGAGGCCGATCCGTGGTTCCGGACGGTCGACGACCGGCTCGACGCCCGCGAGGCCGTTGCGCGCCTGGCCGAACTGGACGACGACGCCCGCGAGGCGGTCACGGCGCGGATCTGGGGCGGGCTGACGTTCGAGGAGATCGCCGCCTTGCAAGGCTGCTCGACGGCCGCGGCGCACCGGCGGTACAGGGCCGGGCTCGCCCGGCTTCAGGAACGATTGGAGCGACCATGTCCATCGACGGATCCGACGACCTGAGCGACCTGGAACGACGACTCGCCGGCTGGCGGCCCTCGGCGGGCGGGCTCGACCGCGGCCGAACGCTCTACGAG
>CALCIB010000164.1 GCA_937907525.1 uncultured Planctomycetales bacterium
CCGCGAGGGGGGAAGGACGTTATGCCGGCCGCGACGCCCTTACGGGACAGACTCTAAGTCCCGACCCGGCGACGGGCCCCGCGGGGACCGTCGCCGAGGCTCCCGAGACCGACTTTCAACCGACCACGGGCCCAGGCTCGTCGCGGATCAGATCCGACAGGTAGCGGCCGTAGTCGTTGCGCAGGCCCGCGGCCAGCCGCTCCACCTGCTCGGCGTCGATGAACCCCTGGCGGTACGCCACCTCCTCGACGCAGGCGATCTTGAAACCCTGCCGCGCCTCGATCGTCTCCACGTAGTTCGCCGCCTGAATCAACGACTCGATCGTCCCGGTGTCGAGCCAGGCGAAACCCCGGGTGAACAACTCCACCCGCAGTTCCCCGCGCTCCAGGTAGGCCCGGTTGACGTCGGTGATCTCCAACTCGCCGCGGGGGGACGGCTTCAAACCGGCCGCCACGTCCAGCACCCGGTTGTCGTAGAAGTACAGTCCCGTGACCGCGTAATGCGACTTCGGCCGGGCCGGCTTCTCCTCAATTGAAAGCGCCTTGCCGTCGCGGTCGAACTCCACCACCCCGTAACGCTCCGGGTCCTTCACCGGATAGGCGAAGACCGTCGCCCCCGACTCCCGCGCCCCCGCGGCGCGGAGCATCGGCTGGAACCCCTGGCCGTGGAAGACGTTGTCCCCCAGGATCAAGGCCGCGTCGCCCGAGCCGACGAACTCCCGACCGATCAGGAACGCCTGGGCCAGCCCTTCGGGACGCGGCTGGACCGCGTACTCGATCGCCAGCCCCAGTTGGGAGCCGTCGCCCAACAGCCGACGGAAGCCGCCGACGTCGTCGGGCGTGGAGATCAAGAGGACCTCCCGGATCCCCGCCATCATCAGGGTCGAAAGCGGGTAGTAGATCATCGGCTTGTCGTAGACCGGCAGCAACTGCTTGCTGACCGCCCGCGTGATCGGATACAGCCGCGTCCCGGAACCGCCGGCGAGGATGATGCCCTTGCGTTTCATGCGTCCTAGACGTCCTTTCACCAGAGCCCCGGCGCGACGCTTCCCGGCGTCGACCCACGGGTAGACTAACGGGTCGGGCCCGACGACGCAAACGCGAGTCCGTCGGCCGGAGGGTTTGTCCGACGTTTGTAGGAAAGACCGCCGCCGGGTACACTGAATCAAGGCGGGAACGGACGTATCACACACGCGCCTCGGTGGCGACGGTCGCGGCCCGCGATCGGCCGGGAGCACCATGAAATCGTTTTCGGACGCCTGTGGCCTGGAGGGACCGCTGCAACTCGTCGTCGAGGCGGGTGGCGAGTCGGACGTCGGCGTGCGCGTGCTGCACCAGCCGTTCGCGATCGTCGGCCGCGATCCCCGCGCCGACGTGCCGTTGGAGCATCGCCTGGTGAGCCGGCGGCACGCCTATCTCCAGGTCGTCGAAGGGTGCGTCTTCTGGATCGATCTGGGGAGTCGCCTGGGGATCCACGCGGCCGGCCGGCCTCGGAAGCACGGTTGGCTGACTCGTGACGAGCCGATGCGCGTCGGCCCTTACGGTTTGCGGCTGGGGGGGGGGCGGGTCCTCGAAGGAGTCGAACGACCGCCCCGATCGACCCCCCTGGTTTCGCGGTCTTACGGCGTCGAGCCGTGGCCGGACGTGGGGTTGGAGTTCCTCAACGGGCCGTCCCGCGCCGCGGTCTGGCCGATGAATCGGGTGGTCTCGCTGGTCGGCTCGGCCGCGGGGTGCAAGTTCCGCCTGGCCGATCCCAGCGTCTCGCCGTTTCATTGCAGCCTGGTCCGGACCCGGATCGGGCTCTGGGTCGTCGACCTGCTCGGCGGCGACGTCGCGGTGAACAACGCGATCGTCCGTCACGCCTTCCTCGCCGACGGCGACGTCTTGACCGTCGGCTGTTATCGAATCCGCGTCCGATGCCGCGACGTCCAGGGAGCCGCGGCCGCCGCCGGCGAGGCCCGCGCCCTCGCGCCGGCCGGGACGGCGGTCACGACCGTCGGTTCGGGCTTCCTCCCGGCTCGTCGCGACGAGGGCGCGGACGCCGGACGGTTGCCGGCGCTCCCCTCGTCGGTGGCCGTCCTTCCCGCCGCGATCGAGCGCGACGCGGCGACCGACCCGATGGCCGTCCTGGTCCCGCTGATGAACCAGTTCGGCTTGATGCAGCAGCAGATGATGGACCAGTTCCAGAGCGCCATGGGGATGCTGGTGGGGATGTTCGGTTCGCTTCAGCGCGAGCAGATGGACCTGATCCGCCAGGAGCTGGACCAGCTCCGCGAGGTCACCCGCGAGGTCCAGGAACTCAAGGCCGAGTTGGCGTCGCGCGCGCACGGTCATGATTCGGCCCGGACGGTTCGGGAAGCCCCCGCCGCGTCCCCGCCGCCCGCGCCCGCGCCCGGCCCCTCGGCGGCTCCGCCGCCGCGACCGTCGGTGACGGACGCGGCGCCCGACGTTCCTCCCGCCGACGCTCCCGAGCCCGGCTCGCCGTCGCCGGAGGCGGCTTCGCGGGGGCCGGCGCGTCCCGGCGCCCGTCCGCGTCCTCGTCCGGAGCGTCCCGCGACGGGGGCGAAGGACGCCGACGTCATGCTCTGGCTCAACCAGCGGCTCAACACGCTCCAGGAGGAGCGGGAGTCGCGCTGGCGGAAGATCCTCAAACTCCTTCCCGGATCGTCCTGACGGGCGGTCGGGCGCTCTTGGGTCGGACGAGCCGCGGCGAGGTGGGCGGCGTCGCGACCCGTTCCTCTTGCTCGTCCCCATCGCGATTCGAAATCGAGCGGCGGCTTCGAAAACGAGCCGGCCCCCGAGGCCGAGAGCCGCGGGGGCCGAGGCGGGCGCGGGAGGGGAAAGCGGGGCCTCAGCAGGCGCCGCGGCCCTTGAGGACGACGAAGACCGTTTTGAGGATGATCGCGACGTCGCCCGGGATGGTCCAGTTGTTGGCGTAATCGACGTCCAGCTTGACCATGCGGTCGCTGTCGATGTCGCTGCGGCCGCCGACCTGCCACGGGCCGGTGAGGCCGGGCATGACCTGGAGGCGGTGGCGATAGCCCTCGGGGTTCTCGGAGAGCAGGAGTTCGCTGTCGCGGAGCTGGAGGGGGCGGGGGCCGACGATGCTCATCTCGCCGCGAAGGATGTTGATCAACTGCGGCAGTTCGTCCAGGCTGGATTTCCGCAGGAACCGGCCCAGGGGGGTGACCCGCGGGTCGTTCTTGATCTTGAAGAGGACGTTGCAGCCCGATTCGTTCTTGTCTTCCAGGTCCTTGAGCCGGGCCTCGGCGTCGACCTGCATGGTTCGGAACTTGACCACCCAGAACAACCGGCCGCGGTGGCCGCGCCGAAGCTGGCGGAAGAAGATCGGGCCCGGCGAGTCGAGCCGGACCAGGACGGCGACCGCCACCATGACCGGCATCAAGAGCAGCAGGCCGATCAGCGCCCCGCAGAAGTCCATGGCGCGCTTGACGGCGGAGCGGACGGCGTCGGCGTGGATCGACGCGCCGATCCTCGGCGCGTGGATGGGGAGCTCTTGCGCTTGAGGCGTCGCCGGCTCGCGAGGTTCCAGGGGGAGCGACGAGGCGTTCATCGGTGCTGAATCTCCGTGGAGGGGTTCCACGTTCGGGGCTGAAGCAAGATCTCGACGGTCACCAAGCGGCGGGCGTCGTCGAAGTCCAGGTTGGGAGACAATCACGGTTCGAGTTCGGGGGGTTCGCGGGCGTCGGTCTCGGCGGCGCGCGGCTCGGAAGTCCCCCTTCAACCCGGTCGGCCTGCCGAGTGATCCTGGTTTCGGGTCTCGCGTCCGCGCCTCGTCGGCGATCGTTTCGTTTCAGTCGTTCGTCGATGAATCGTCGTAGTCTAGCGACCGCGGGGTCGCGCGTCAAGCATTGCGCGGCATTGCGTACATCGACGGGGCCTAGGATGGTCTCCGCGTTGAAAAATTCGGCATTTCGCGGTTCGAGTCGTCGGGGGCGTCTTCGGGTCGCTCGCGGGTCGTTCCTTGGGTGAGACGCTTCGCGTGGTTCGTCGTGACGGCGCGCGTCGGGGTCGGGATTCGTTTCGAGTCGATCGCGACTCGCGCGATCTCATTACGGCGTCATTGTAGTCGGCGGTTCGTCGGGCGTCGATCGGCGTCGTGAAATCGAAGCGCGGGCGGCGGTCGCGGTGCGAATCGTCAAGGGGGCGTCGCTTGGGGGCGTCATCCGGCCTTGCGGCCGAGGATGGAGGTGGTGCTGAGGCCGGGGACCAGGGGGACGGTGACGACCCGGCCGCCGCGGGCCAGGACGAGGTCGGCGCCGGCGATGGCGTCGATCGTGTAGTCGCCTCCCTTGACCAGGACGTCGGGTTCCAGGGCCGCGACGAGCTCGACGGGGGTGGGCTGGTCGAAGAGGACGACGACGTCGACGCAGGCCAGGCCCGCCAGCAGGCCGGCGCGGTCGTCCTGGCGGATGACCGGGCGGGAGGGGCCCTTGAGGCCGCGGACGGAGGCGTCGGAGTTGAGGCCGACGACCAGGAGGTCGCCCAGGCGCTTGGCGGCCTCCAGGCAGGCCAGGTGGCCGGCGTGGAGGATGTCGAAGCAGCCGTTGGTGAAGACGACGCGGCGGCCGCGGCGGCGGGCCTCCGCCAGGGTCTCGGCGGCGGCGGCGGCGTCGAGGATCTTGGGGGAGAGTCCTTCCCAGGCGGCGCGGAGCTCGCCGGGTTGGACGACGTGGGCGCCGGGCCTGCCCACGGCGATCCCCGCGGCGGCGTTGGCCAGGCGGCAGGCGTCGGCGAGCGGCCAGTCGGCGCCGAGGCAGGCGGCCAGGACGGCGACCACGGTGTCGCCGGCGCCGGTGACGTCGGCGACGTCGCGGGTCCGCGACGGGACGTGGCGGACGGTCGCGGCCGACGCCAGGGTCATCCCCTGGGGGCCGCGGGTGACGAGCATGGCGTCGGTCCCCAGGGCGGCGCGGAGTTCCGCGGCGCCGCGGCCGGCCTCCTCGTCGTCGGTCAGGGGGCGGCCCAGGGCGCGTTCGGCCTCGAGTAGGTTGGGGGTGACGACGGTCGCGCCGGCGTAGGGGGCGAAGTCGAGCTTCTTGGGGTCGACGACGCAGGGGACGCCCAGGCGTCGGCATTCGGCGATCGTCGCGCGGGCCGTCCGGGGGGTGACGACCCCCTTGTCGTAATCGGCCAGGACGACGGCCGAGGCGTCGGCGATCAGGGGCAGGGCGTGGGCGAGCACGTCGTCCTCGAAGGCGGCGCAGGCGGCCGGGTCGCCGTCGCGGTCCAGCCGCAGGAGTTGCTGGCGGGCCTCGGAGAGGATCCGGGTCTTGCTGACGGTGACGAGGCCGGGGCGTTCGATCAGCTCGGTCCCGGCGACTCCCTTGGCGGCCAGGGCCGCGCGGAGCAGGGCCCCCTCGGCGTCGGGGCCGATCAGGCCGACCAGGGCGACGTCGCAGCCCAGGGCGGCGAGTCCGGCGGCGACGTTGCCGGCGCCGCCGGGGGCCTCGGCCTGACCGAGCAGGCCGACGACCGGCACGGGCGCCTCCGGGGAGATCCGGCGGACGTGGCCGTACACGTGGCGGTCGAGCATCACGTCGCCGACCACCAGCACGCGGTTCTCGAACATCGTCGGCCTCCTTGCCTCGGACCTTCCGGCGCGCGGCCCTCCCGGCCGCGGCCGCGGGCCATTCTAGCCGACGCGGCCGCGAAGGCCAGTCCAAACCCGCGCGTCGGCCGGCGTCAGGCCGGCGGCCGCGCCGGTTCGACCGTCGCGTCCTCGCGGCGCTCGCACGTCCAGCGCAGCGGGAGGTTCAGCACGCTCCCCTTCGACACGGATTCGGCGCTTAAATTGTGGATCGTGAATTCGCGGCAGTCGGGCCGGTCGTCGATCCAGCCGTTGCCGATCTCGCCGACGCGAACCGAAAGCGAGTAGCTGGCCGGCGCCAGCAGGTCGGCGGGGACGACCGCCTCCAGGACGTAGCGGCCGGGCGTGAATTCCTCGGTGTACTCGGGGTTGCGCTCGCGGACGTCGGAGAGGAGCACCCGCAGGCCGTCCTGGGTTTGGATGACGAACTGGATCGCGCAGCCCATGAGCCCGCGCCTGACGAGGTATTCCATCCGGACGCGGATCGGCTCGTCGGTGGTGAAGTCGCCGTTGGCGGCGCCGTCCTCGTGGAGCAGGTCGACCCGGAGGAACTGCTGGCCCTTGCTCGGGTCGGGCTCGAATCGGGCGGCGGAAACCGCGTCGGAGTCCCTCGTCGTGTAGGCCCGCAGGACGTCGTCGATGGGGCCTCGGGCGACGACCCGGCCCTTGTCGAGCCAGACGCCGTCGTCGCAGAGTTGGCCCAGGACCCCCATGTTGTGGCTGACGAACAGGACGGTGCGGCCGTCGCCGTAGGCGACCTCGCGCATCTTGCCCAGGCACTTCTTCTGAAAGGCGTAGTCGCCCACGGAGAGGACCTCGTCGACGATCAGGATCTCGGGCTCCAGGTGGGCGGCGACGGCGAACGCCAGGCGGACGAACATGCCCGAGGAATACCGCTTCACCGGCGTGTCGAGGAACCGCTCGACCTCGGCGAAGGTCACGATCTCGTCGAACTTGCGGCGGACCTCCGCCCGCCTCATCCCCAGGATGGCGCCGTTGAGGAAGATGTTCTCCCTGCCGGTGAGTTCCAGGTGGAAGCCGGTCCCCACCTCCAGGAGCGACGCCACCCGGCCCCGCAGCCGCGCCGTCCCCGACGTCGGCTCGACGATCCGGCTTAGGATCTTGAGCATCGTCGACTTGCCGGCGCCGTTGCGGCCGATCAGGCCGATCACCCGGCCGCGCTCGACCTCCATGTCGACGTCGCGCAGCGCCCAGAACTCCGCCGGCCCGGCGGCCGGCGCGGCCCCGACGAGCCGCCGCCTGAACGCCAGGAACTTGTCGGCGATCGCGTTGGAAAGCGAGAACTTCATCAGGTTGTGCGCGCCGCCGCCGAGGACGTAACGCTTGCTGAGCTTCTCGACGCTGATGATCGGTCGGGTCATGGTCTCTGTGCCGTCGGGGTTCCACGGGGCGGGGTTCGGCGATTCCGGGCGACGCGGCGGATCGTCAGACGTGATCCGCGAAGAGGCGCTCGGTGCGGCGGAAGTAATGGATCGCCGCGAAAAACAGGACCAGCGTCGAGGCGGTGGAGATCAAGAGGCATTCCCACTGCATCGGCAGGCCCAGGACCGCCGAGCGGCACCCGTCGATGATCCCGAACATCGGGTTGAGCGACAGGATCGGCCGCCACCGCGGCGGGATCGTCAGCTCGATGGTGTAGAAGATCGGCGAGACGTACGTCATCAACTGGACCATGTACGGCACGACGTGCTTGAAGTCGCGGTAGAAGACCGTGACCGCCGCCAGGGCCACGCCCATCCCCAGGCTCGCCAGCAGGCTCAAGAGCAGGAAGACCGGCAGGAACACGGCCGTCCAGGCCGGCGCGATCCCATAGTAGGCGAGCATCACGCCGTAAATCGGCAGAGTCAACACGCCGTCGACCAGAAGCACCGCCGCCGCGCCGATCGGCAGGAAAAGCCGCGGGAAGTAGACCTTGGTGATCATGTTGGCCGAAAGCACCATGCTGCCGGCCGCCGCGGGCATCCCCTGCGAGAAGACCGTCCAGGGGATCAACCCCGCGAAGATCACCACCGGGATCGGCAGCCCGGCGGGCATCGGGACGTCCAGGAAGCGGACGCCGAGCGTGAAGATCGCCACCATGATCGTCGGTTGGATGATCGCCCAGGCGGGTCCCAGGATCGATTGCTTGTACCGCACCGCGACGTCCCGCCAGACCAGCTTGCCGAGCAGCTCGCGGAACTCGTACATCTCGGCCCAGTTCACCGCGCGCCAGCCCGGCGCGGGGCGGATGACGACCTCGTAGGCGAATTCCGCGGGAGTCGCGTCCGGGCCCTGGGGCGTCGCGGCCGGCGTCGCTTCGGTCTCGATCATGTCCGGTGGGAGTCCGTGGGTTGGGGCGTCGGCCGGGGCGGGCGCCGCCCCACCTTGCCCGGGGTTTCGAAGACGGGTCAACGCAAGGCGGCGGACGCCGGCTCGGCGACGCCCAGGCGCAGCAGCTCGGCCGGGTCGTCGACCGGCTTCCAGCCCAGATCCCGCCGCGCCTTGGAACAATCGAACCGCGCCCGCTGGGAGCGCGACTCCCAGTCGCGGTAGGCCGGCCGGCGGCGGCGGTCGGGGTGGCCCGCGGCGCACTTGACGACCCACTTGGCCATGTCCGCCAGGTAATACGACCGGATCGACCCGGCGCGGACCTGGAACGTCGAGCCCGACGCCGCGTCCAGGGCCTCGACGTACCGCCGCGCCGTCACCCCCGAGTCGGCGGCCAGGTTGAACGACTGGCCCTCGATCCCAGGCGCGTCCAGGCAGGCGATCAGGCCGTCGGCCACGTCGTCGACCAGCACCAGGGGCAGGGGGTTGGTCCCGTCGCCCCAGAGCCGGCAGACCGCCTGGAACGACCACATGCCCACCCCCCAGTGGAACGGGCTGCCCCCCGCCCCGACGACGATCCCCGGCCGCGCGATCACCAGCGGCAGGCCCCGCTCGCGATGCATCGCCAGCAGTTCCCCCTCCGACGCCGCCTTGGCCCGCGCGTAGTAGTTCCGACGCGCGATCATCGGGTCCAGCGGCGTCTCCTCGGTGATCGTCCCGGCCTTCGCCCCGGCGTAGTAGGAGTCGATCGTCCCGGTGTAGACCAACCGGCGGACCCCGCGCGCCAGGCAGGCCTCGGCGAGCCGCCGCGTCACGGCGACGTCCTGTTCGAGGTACTCCGACCATTGCCTGGCCGCCGCCGCCCGGGCCAGGTGGACCACGCCGGAGATCCCCTCGAGCGCCCGCTCGACGTCCTCCGGGCGGACCAGGTCGCCGACGACGACCTCCACCCCCTCGCGACGCAGCTCGTCGGGGATTCGGCCGGGGTTGCGGACCAGGACCCGCGTCGGCCGGCCGGCGTCGACCAGCTTGGCCACGAGCCTCCGGCCGATGAACCCGGTCGCCCCCAGGACCAGGACCTCCGGCCGCGCCGTCGTCGTCGTCGCGGGGATCGCGGGGGCCGCCGCGGGGGGGGCGGGCGCGGGCGTCGCCGCGGCGGCGGCCTCGGCCCCCTCGCGGCCGAGTCGCTCGCAGACCGCCACCACCTCGGCCCCGAAGCTCCCGGAGAGCCGGCGGTCGACCGGCCGGCCGGCGGCGAGATCCTCGTAGAACCGCCGCAACGCCCCGACGATGCTCGCGCCGTAGGGGCCGCCGACCTTCGCGAGCTTGACCTTCGAAAGCGCGTAGGCCGCCAGGGTCCGTCGCGCCTGGGACTTGAGCGCCTTGGCCTCGGCGAGCGAGCGGCGGTAGCGGTCGACGTCCATCCCGGCGGGGACGTGCTCGCGGAGGACGTAGACGTCGCGCTCCAGGTCGGCGACCCCGACGGCCAACGCGCCGCGGACCCGCGCCGCGTGCTCGTCGAAGCCGGGCCCGAACGCCAGGCTCAGGCTCGCGGCCAGGGCGTCGCCGCCGGCGTCGACTTGCCAGCGGCGGAAGAACCGGCCGCCGCCGGGGAGCGTCGTCGGCCAGCCGGCCCGCGCCGTCATCGGCCCCAGCTCCTCGCGGCGGTCCCAGGCCAGGTCCAGCAGGGCCGAGACCAGGTGGGGCCCGATCTCGAGCAGGACGTTGGCCGGATCGCGAAGCATCCAGATGTCGAACGGCCCGTCTTGAAGCTGCCCCAGCGGGCGGTGCCACGTCAGGTCGACGCGGTCGAGGCGGCCGATCCGGCCGGAGAGCGCGTCGCCGCGGAGCCGCTCGTGGGCCGGCGCGAACAGGAAGTTGTGGTTGACCCCCAGGGAGACCCCCTTGGCCTCCGCCAGCGCCGTCAGCCGTCGGCACTCGTCGCCGGTCACGCCCATCGGCTTTTCCAGCAGGACGTGGACGCCCGCGGCGATCAGCGCCTCGGCCGCGGCCGCGTGGCGATCCGGCGGCAAGAGGACGTGGACCGCGTCGAGTCCGGGGCCGGGGGCCTGGAGCATCGCCTCCAGGGAGGGGAACGCCCGGTCCTCCGGCAGCCCCCGCCGGCTCGCGAACGAGCGCGCCAGCGCCTCGTCGCGGTCGCAGACCGCCGCCAGCGTCGTCCCCTTGACGGCGCGGAGCGCGTCGGCGTGCCACGAGGCGATGTAGCCGGTCCCCAGCAGACCGACTCGAAACGGGGACGACCGCCGGGGGGGCGGGGTCGACGACGGGGCGGATGACATCGGGATGAAGCTCTCTGAAGACTGGTCGGACGGCTCGCGGGGGCCGCGTCCGGGCGCGGCGGCGATCGATTTCAGGTCGTCGGCCCCTTGTGCTCGATGAGCTTGGCGTCGCGCCTCAGCAGCCGCGACGCGGCGTACTTGAGCGCGCCGTAGGCGAGCGGGGCCTTGGCCAGGACGATCGAGCCGGCGTACAGTCGGGCGTCGGCCGCCGACCAGCCGCGCGACAGCCCGCGCCGTCTCACTTTACAATAGAGCGCCGCGTAGGCCGCGACCGCCAAGAGCAGGCTCAGGCCGCGCGTCGGCCAGGCGGCGAGGACCGCGACGGCGGGGAGGGCCAGGCCCCAGGCGACGATCCCGCGGATCTGGCGGGCGAAGTGCCGCTCGGGGCCGCGGCCGTGCAGGGCGTAGCCCTGCGCGTAGGCCCAGCCGGCGCGGACGGCCCGCCGCCACCAGGCCCCCAGCCGGGTCATCGCCATGTCGTGCCAGCCCATGAACTCGGGGAGGCGGAGGATCTTGCCGCCGCCGCGGCGGACCCGCAGGCAGAACTCGTCGTCCTCGGCCGCGAGCACCGTCGCGTCGAAGCCGCCGGCCCGACGGAACGCCTCGGCGCGCGCCATGAAGACGCCGCCGCAGGCCTCGAGCTCGCCGGTCGGGCCGTCCCATTCCAGGTCGGCCAGGCGATTGTACGGCGACGCCTCCGGGTGCAGCTCGCGAAGCCGGCCGCAGACGACCGCCACGTCGTCGCGGGCCGCCAGGGCCGTCGCCGCCGCCTCGATCCAGCCGGCGGCGATCTCGCAGTCGCCATCGACGAACTGGACGAACCGGACCTCCGGCGCGACCGCCGCGAGCCGCTCGAACCCCTCGTTCCGCGCCCTCGCCGCCGACAACGGCCGCGCCGGGTCCAACTCCAGGACCTCGACGCCGAGCCGGCGCGCGGCCTCCGGACTGCCGTCCCGCGAGGCGGAGTCGACGTAGACGACCGCCCGGCCCCGGCCGCCGACCGCGGCCAGGCAGCGGACCAGCCGCTCCCCCTCGTTGCGGCCGATCACGACCACGCCCACCTCCGCCGCCGCGAAGGGCCGTCCCTCGGCCGACGCCGGGAGTCGTTCGCGATCGACGGTTGGAAGGCTCATGGGGCGGGGCGCTCGAAGGGGGGCGGGGGGGCGGATCGACGTCGCGCCGGCGATCGTCGCGACGCGGACACGGCCATTCTACGCCGAAACGCGGGCCGCGTGACAACCCCGGAATCGCGCTTAGAGTCTGTCTCATAAGGGCGTCGCGGGCGAAATAACGGCCTTCCCCCCTCGCGGGGGAAGGTGGC
>CALCIB010000165.1 GCA_937907525.1 uncultured Planctomycetales bacterium
TCCCCCTCATCCGGCCGCTTCGCGGTCTGTCTTCCCCCGCGAGGGGGGAAGGCTCTTCCTATCGTTGTGCCCCGCGTACCGCGCCGCCTTGATTCGGATCATCCGCGCGTGCCAGTCGGGTCGCTTCAGGCCGGCCTCGCGCCTGTAGCGTCTCCAGAACCGGAGGACGTCGCGAGGCTCGACGCCGGCGACGCCCTCGATGGAATACAACAGTTGGCCCAGGTCCTTCCAGCGCCAGCGGTCGGCGAACAGGCGATGCTCGCGGAGGCGGTGCAGGTCGATCAGGGTCAGCGACACGTCGCGAGGATCGCGCGCCAGCTTCTCCAGGTCGATGAAGAAGTGGCACAGGTACAGATCTTTATGGAACGCTCGCGCGCGGTGGAGGGTCGCGGCCATGCGGGCCATCTCGGGGACGATCCGACGCTTGAGCGCGGCGAACGCCTCGGGGTCGAGCGCGTCGCGAAGGCCGGGGAGGACTTCGTTGAGTTCGCGGCCGGGGAGTTCGGCGACGGCCAGGTAGCCTTGCAGCCCGCCCCACGGGCCGACGCGCTCGCCGACGGCGACCACCTCCGGCACGGCCACGCCAAGCGCCCGCGCCCGCTCCAGGTGCGCCCACTCCGCCGCCCCCGGCGAGTGCCGCCCGCCGGGGTCGAGCGTCGCGGCGATCCGAGCCGTCCAGGGGAGTCGGAAATGCCGCTTGAGGTAGATCGACACCCGACGCTCGCCCTCGTGGAAGACGAATCGGGCCGTCGACCGCCCCTGCTTGGCGTGCAGGCGGTCGCGACTCTCCATCGCCATCGCCGCGGCGTCGAAGTCGTCCGGCAGCGCGTCGCGAAAGCGGTCGTCGATCCACGACCACCGCGTCCCGCGCGTCAAGCGGTCCCAGAGCGTGCGGATGCTCATCGTCGAAAGCCCTCCCACGCGACCGGCTGATTGACGCGGAAGATCCTGGTCCCCACGTCGCGGCCGTCGACGATCTCGGGGAAGTCGCGAACCGGCGAGGCGGCGAAGGCGAGGAGGGAGTTCAGGCTCTCGGCCCGGCGGCTGCCCGCCTCCAACTCGTCGCGACCGACCACGACGTAGGTCAAGCCGCGGTCGGAAAGCGCCTGGGGGACGTGCCAAAAGTCGTAGCCGTCGCCGCGGCCGGCGACGAACCGCGCCCAGCCGCGGGTGTCCAGGACGCGCTCGTCGGGCCCGGCGTTCTCGGCCAGCCAGCGCCCGGCCCGCCAGTGGCCGCGGCGGCTCTCGTGGCCCTCGCGAAGCTGGTAGACCGAAAGGACCGTCGCCACGACGACCGTTCCAGAGACGACCGCGCCCCGCCACGTCGCGGGCGAGATCGGCAGCCTCGGCCCCAGCCGTCGCAGACAGATCACGACCCCCGCCGCGGCGAAGATCGTCGCGACCGCCACCAGCGGCAGCGCGTGCCGCCCGGAAACATAGCCCAACTTCGATCCGTTCAACACGACCCCGCCGACGTAGACGGCGACGAACGCCGCCAGCACCGAGAGTTCCGCGCGACCCGCGCCGGAACGTCCGGACGACGCCTGGATGAACCGACGCCGAGCCAGACCCCAAAGGGCCATGATCGCGAACCCCCAGCACATCTCGTCCCACCAGCGCCGGCCCAACTCCGTCAGCGCCGCGACCGGACCCGCGAGGGCCTCGTCGCCCGACTCCTCCTTGGGCGAGAGGTCCAGCCCCGCCCCCTCAAGGCCCTTCGGCAGCGGCTGGGGAACCGTTCTAAGAATCTTGATTTGCGAGCCCAACCCCGCCGCGTGGCGGATCGCCAGCTTCTCCGAGACTTCGCCCTTCGCCAGCGCGTACCCGCCGACGCAGACGAGCGCCGCCAACCCCAGGGCCGCCGGCGCGGGGAACTTCGCCAGCGATCGGACCCCGCGCGCCCGAACCGCGTTCCAGCCGAAGACCAACCCGACGGCCAACGGCGCGAGGATCGCCTCGGGCCTCGCCATGTACGCCAGACCGCCGACGAGCCCGGACGCGGCGGCGAACCGCCAGCGGTCGCGCTCGACGGCCTTCGCCCCCAGCCATAAACACGCGAACATGCCCGACAGCCCGACCGCGTTGGCCAGGGCGTCGCGGCCCACCTCGGCGGGGACCGGCAAGAGGACGTGGACGAAGACCGCCACCAGCGCGATCCGCTCGTCGAAGACCGCGCGGGCCAGCGCGAACAGCGGAAACAGCAGCAAGACCGATGCGACGGCCGAAACCCCCTGCGCCGCGATCCGCCAGGACTCCGGCCCGGCGCCCAGGACGGCCGCGGCGACCGGCTCGGCCGCGGCCACCAGGGCGGGGTAGAGCGGGTGCTGGTCGGAGCCTCGGATCGCGTCGATCCAGGGGTCGGTCTGGAACCGACGGGCGACGGCGATGAACTTCAAGCCGTCCTGCGCCGGGACCAGCGTGCGCGCGATCCCCGCGACGTGGAGGACCGCCGCGAAGACCGCGACTCCCAGGAGCCATCGACGATGCGACATCCGTCCCTCCTCCATCCTCAAGCCGTCAAGGGCAGCGGGGCTCGGTCGGCCGCGGCCGATTCCCAGAGGTCGCGCAACGACCGCTCGAACGGGGTCGTCGGCCGCCAGTCGGTCTCGGCGGCGATCCGGGCGACGCTGGCGCGGGAGTCGTCGACCTCGCCGCGGCGGACGGCCGTCGGGTCGGCGGCGACGACGACCGCGCGGCCGCTCAGGGCGATCAGACGGTCGAGCCCCTCCCGGATCGAGCGCGACTCGCCGGAGGCCACGTTGTAGAGCCGGCCGGGCTTGGCTTGCGTCGCCAGCGTCAGCAAGGCGGCGG
This sequence comes from uncultured Planctomycetales bacterium, assembly GCA_937907525.1. Lineage (GTDB taxonomy): Bacteria > Planctomycetota > Planctomycetia > Isosphaerales > Isosphaeraceae > Paludisphaera. The sequence continues at coordinate 2,812 of CALCIB010000165.1, forward strand.
CGGCGTCGCGGACGTCGACGAAGTCGCGGCGGGCGTCGAGCCGGCCGGCCGGCACTCGCGCCGGGCCCGCCGACGGCTCGGCCAGGTGGGCGGCGAACCGGCCGAACGCCAGCGACTCCGGCATGCCGGGGCCGATCAAGTTGAACACCCGGCCGACCACGATCTCCAACGGCCCTCGACGCGCCAGCGCGGAGGCGGTCGCCATCAGCTTGCCGCGGCCGTAGGCGGTCGTCGGCCGGCAGGGATGGTCCTCGGTGATCGGCAGGTCGGCGGCGGCGACGGGCCCCACCTCGGCGGCGGAACCGGCCAGGACCACGCGAATCGGCTTCCCCAGCGACCGCAAGGCGTTCAGGAGCCGATCCGTCCCCCAGAAGTTGACGTCGTAGACCTCCGCGTCGGCCGCGGGGGGCGTCCTACCGGCGGCGTGGACGACGTAATCCGGCGCCACGTCCTTCACCGCCTCGCCGAGCCCTTCGGGGTCGAGCAGGTCGGCCGAGACGAACAGCGCCCCGCGCGGGGCGCGGGGGCGGGTCCGTCCCAGGACGACGATCCGGTCGCCGTCGGCGACGGTTCGTCCCAGGGCGTCGAGAACGCGGCCTCCCAGCCAGCCGTTCGCGCCGGTGATCAGCCAAGTCGCCATGTCGTCTCCTTGATGGTGGCTCGGGAGCCGCGCCGGCCCGAGAGCATCCGGCGCGCGACGTCGAACACGGGGTCGGGTCTTAGTCGTCTCATGCACTCGTTATGGCCCAGCGGGCAGACGGGCCGCTGGCAAGGTCCGCAGGGGAGCGGGTGGTACAGATGCGCGGCGTTGGGCTGGTTCGTCCGGGTCCACTGGATCCAGGTCGGGCCGAACAACGAGATCACCGGCGTGCCGAACGCCGCGGCGAAGTGTCGCGGGCCCGAGTCGGTCGTCACCATCAGGTCGGATCGGCGAACGATCGCCTTGGAGAGCCCCAGGCTCAGGCGTCGATCGGCCAGGCTGTACACGCGGGGATGATCGGCCAGCGCGGCGATCCGGCGCGACTCTTCGCGCTCCGCCGGTCCGCAGAGGACGACGACCGCGACGCCGCATTCCCCAGCCAGCCGACGCGCCAGGACGCCGAACGACTCCGACGGCCACGCCTTCGACGGCCCGAACGCGCCGCCGTTGTTGAGGCAGACCAACCCCGCGGAGACGTCCGCGCCCAGGGCGCCGAGCGCCTCGTCGGCGGCGGCCTCGTCGGCGGCGGTCGTGGCCAGCTCCAGCCGGGCGCTTTCGCGAGGGCAATCCAGCAGGCGGGAAAGCGCCAGGTAGTATTCCACGATCGGCGAGGGGAGGAGCTTTCCGTCCTCGTCGCGGGGCGGTCGCAACCGGTCGGTCAGGAGCCAGCCGCGGGCGTAGCGGTCGTAGCCCACCCGTCTGGGGATGCCGGCCAGTCGCGAGATCCAGGCGGTGCGGATCGAGTTCGGCAGGAGGACCGCCGCGTCGGGGCGGTCGGCGCGAAGGCGACGGACGAGCGCCCTGGTCCGTTGCTCCGGCGTTTTCGCGCCGGGATGGAAGAGGATGGTCTCGTCGAACCAGTCGAGCCCGTCGAGGACCGGCGCGACGTTCGGCTTGACCACGGCCGTCAGCTTGCCCGCCGGGTAGCGCTTCCGCAGGGCGCGGAAGGTCGGCGTCGCCATGACGGTGTCGCCGATGAGGCTGGGGCAGAAGACGACGACGTTCATGAAAGGACGGGCCCTTCCCTGGCGTGCCGCGCCGACGTCCGTGCCGGCGGTCGATCCTCGGAGGCGGTCTCGTCAGTCGCTCGGGCTCGGAGGTCCGGGGCCGTCTTCGTAGGCTGGGTCTGGACCCAGCCCACGCGAGCCAAGGCTTCTCCAAGCTGGGTCTCGACCCAGCCTACGAGGCGTCCGATCGTCGCGCGGCGGTCGCTCCCTAGGCTTCCGGAACGGTTCGATTCGGGAGCAGCCGGGCCAGCAGGTCTTCCAGCGGCCGGGCGTCTCCCGAGATCTCCAGTCCGATCCGGAGCGCGCGGAGCGGCGCGCCCCCGAGATTCGAGACGCGGAGTTTCACCAGATCCTTCTGGGTGGTCAAGACGAGTTCCGCTCCGGTCGCCGCGGCCCAGCGCGTCAGATCGGCGACGTCCTCGGCCGAATAGGGGTGGTGGTCGGGGAAGGCCCGGAGGTCGGCGACGTCGCAACCAAGCCCCCGAAGCGTCCTTCGGAAGCCCTCGGGGTTGCCGATCCCGCAAAACGCGGCGACCCGACGATCGGCCAGACCCTCCAGCGACGAGGATTCGCCGTCGCCGTCGACCAGGTCGCGGGGGGCGTGGCGGGCCTCCAGGATCGGGACGTCCGGCGCGTGGCGTCGGACCTCGGCGCGGATCGCGTCGAGCGCGTCCGCCGCGACCAGGTCCGCCCGCGAGACCACCACCGCCCCCGCCCTCGCCAGCGAGGCGACCGGCTCGCGCAACAGCCCGCGGGGGAAGAGCCGGCCCAGGCCGAAGGGCTCCAGCGCGTCCAGAAGCACGACGTCCAGGTCGCGGGCGAGCCGGCGGTGCTGGAAGCCGTCGTCGAGGATCAGAAGCTCGGCCTCCAACTCCTCGACGGCGATCCCGGCCAGCCGGACGCGGTCGCGGTCCTGAAGGTGGGGGACGTCCGGGAGGTTTTCCTCCAGGACGAGCGCCTCGTCGTTGACGGCGTCGGAGCGGCCGTAGCCGCGGCTCAAAAGACAGACGCGGACGTCGCGGTCGCGATACCAGCGCGCCAGCCACTGGACCATCGGCGTCTTGCCGGTCCCTCCCAGGGTCAGGTTCCCCACCGAGACGACCGGGACGCTCGCCCGGTGGACGTCGCGGCCGCGGTCGAACCGCCGGTTGCGCAGCGCCGCCCCCGCGCGGTAGCCGACCGCCGCCAACGCCAGCCCGGCCCTCGCCAGGGCCGCCGACGCCCCGCGCGTCTGGCCGCGGACCAACTTCAAGTAGCTTTCCGGAGAGACGAACGGCACGCGAGGATCCCGTGGAAGAAGGTTGAGAGGCGATCGCGATCCTCGACCATCCGCGAGCGCGGGCTTCCGGGCAAGCCCGATTTCGGCTCGATTCCATCGCCCCAGCGCGGCCGAGGCGTCACGCATGATTTCCCGCGACACCCCGCCAAGGTCGTCCCCAAGCCCCGTCGGCGCCGCGGCGCGCGAGTCCGGGTCGAGCGATCGACGTGACGGAGGCGGCGCGTCGGGCGCGGACTTCTCCGTTTCCTCCCGTGAACGCCGTTCGGTAGTATGGATGGAAACGAAGGGACGTCGCGTCGGCGCGACGGCGGGCGGAGCGGCGATCGGCGGGAGGTCTTTGAATGAAGCCCGATGCACTTTTGGAGCGGATCAAGGCGGCGCCGTTCCGGCCGTTCGTGTTGGTGACGGCGGACGGCGCCAGGTTCCGAGTCGATCACCCCGAATGGATCGCGACCGTCGGAGGGCGGACGGCGGTGGTGATGGATCGTGACGAGAGGACGTATTTCATCGACGTCGCGCTGGTCACGACGGTGGAGGTTGACTCGCCCGTCGTTCGGGTCGAGGACGGCGCCCGACCGGAGAGCGAGTAGGCGATGAAGATCGACGACGTTCGCAAGGCGAAGTCGCGGATCCCGTTCGAGCCGTTCGTGATTCGGACCAGCGACGGCCGGGAGTTGCTGGTCAAGCATCCCGACGCCGTGTCGTGGGACGAGGGGGGGCGGTCCCCGTCCTGTTTCGCCCCCGGCGGTTGGGAACTGCTGGACGTCGCCCACGTCGTCGGCCTGGCCGCCGCGCCGAACGCGGGACGCAAGGCCGAATGACGGCCCCCGCGGCGCCGCCCCGATCGATGCCGATCGGATTTCCGGCTTGGTCCGGCAGAGCCGACGCCGCGACTCCTGAATGGAAGGCTCCGACGATGATCGCCGCGCCCGAGGATCCGCACCCCCTGGTCGCCCACTGGTTGAAGCGGCATCGCGGCGCGATCAGCTTCGCGCTGCACATGGTCGGGATCCCGCCGACGATCCTGGGGGCGTTGCTGTTGGCGGTCTACGTCGTCGGGACGTCGTTCCCGGTGTTCGCGGCGGCGGTGGCGATGTTCGTCGGGGGCTTCGCCTTGCAGTTCGTCGGGCATTACCTGGAGGGGACCGATCCCGGCGAGGTGATCTACTTCAAGCGGCTTTTCGGCGTCCCTTACGTCGAATACCCCGCCGGGGCGGCGTGGTCGCCGGCCGTCGCGGCGGCGGAAACGGCGGAAGCGTCGGGAATGGTTTGAGCGTTCGCGTCCCCGTTAGACGTCGCGGGAGGGCGGGTCCGCGAGGAAACCGCGCCGCGCGGACGGTTTTTCCCCTGGAGTAAAAACCGGACGACCGCTAAATTCCCCGCCGTCGCCTCAAGTCGCGAAACCCGGACGTCCGATACTTCTCGACAGCCTGATTTTCTCCGCGGACGTGGGGGGGTTCGGGCTCGAGTCGCGGTCGACGGGGTTCGTCGGCGGGCGATCGGCAAATCGGTGGGACGGGTCGGCCCCCGCACGTCTTTCGCGGTCGGCCCGGCAAGTGGTGGAGACGGGGCGCGACCAAGTCGGCCCGAATGCGACCGCGAGAGTCGAGTCGTGGGCGGAACGCCCGGAAAGCCAAGCCAGGGATGGCGCGGCGTGCCCTCACGCCTCGGGTTGCGCGTCACATGGCGATCTTAGTCAAGGACGGCTGGCCATGCGATTGACCTTATGCGGGAACCGTTGGACTCACGCGGCCGTGCTGGCGGCCCTGGTGGGTTCGACCGGTTGCCAGAGACTTCCCTACATCGACCAGTCCAAGTCCGTCCCCCACGACGCCATGGGGAAGATGGCCCTGGAGGACAAGGAGGTCCAGCAGGCCGACTTCCTGGCCAACCAGACGGCCATGCCGATCCCCAAGATCGCCAAGCCCCGGACCACCAACGATCCGGAGGCCGACGAGATCTGGCCGATGACGCTCCAGGAGGCGATCCGGATCGGCCTGGACAACTCCGAGGTCGTCCGCGTCATCTCCTTCGGCGCCCAGGGGATCCCGGTCGGCGGCTTCGAGCCGACCCCGCTGAACATCGGCGCCGGCGCCGGCATCGCCAGTTCCTTGGGCTCCGGCACCCTCCAGACGGTCTACGATCCGGCGATCCAGGAGACCCAGATCGCCCAGGCCCTGAGCGTCTTCGACACCGGCTTCATCACCAACATGACCTGGGGCAAGAACACCCAGCCGTTCAACAACGCCATCGCCGGCGGTACGATCCAGGTCGGCGGCGTCAAGTCCCCGGTCATCTCGGTGCAACACCTGGCCCAGTTCCAAAGCGGCCTGCAGAAGCGGACCGCCACCGGCGCCCAACTGGGGATCGTCCACAACGTCAACTGGGCCTACCAGAACAGCACGTTGCAGGTCGATCCGTCGATGTACACGACCAACCTCCAGTTGACGTTGACCCAGCCCTTGATGGGCTCCGCGCCGATGCCCGGCCAGCAACAGGGGCCGCTGGTCGGCCTGGAGGCCAACCGCGCCCCGATCGTCGTGGCCCGGCTCAACGCCGACGCGGCGGTCTGGCGGTTCAAGGCCGAGATCATGGCCATGACCCGCTCGATCGAGCAGCAGTACTGGTCGCTGGCCCAGCAGCACGTCCAGCTCTGGTCGTCCGAGAAGGCCGTCGAGCTGGCCCGCGAGATCGTCAACCGCGAACAGGCCGAGCTGGTCGTCGGCAAGGGGACCGTGGCCGACGTCGCCGAGGCCCAGCAGCGGCTGGAGCAGTTCAACCTCGACCTGGTCACCCGCACCGCGGACGTCGTGACCACCGAGCGTCAGCTTCGCAACATCCTGGGCCTCCCCCCGGCCGACAACCGCCGGATCATCCCGGTCACCCCGCCGACCGAGGCCCGGTTGGAGCCCGACTGGGATTCCAGCGTCGCCCAGATGATCACGTTCCAGCCCGACATCGTGCAGTCCCAACTCCTGGTCCGAATCGCCGAGCTTCAGCTGCTGGTGACTCGAAACCAGCTTCTGCCCCAGTTGGCCCTCAACGTCCTCTATCAGTTCAACGGCTTCGGCACCCGCCTGGACAGCGCCGAGGCGGTGATGACCGGGGCGTCGATCAAGGCCATCGAGCCGATCGTGGCCGCCCAGCAGCGAGCCGCGGGCGTGGCGTCGAACCCCGGGCTTTACAACAACTTCCGGACCTGGCAGGTCGGCTTCTCGTTCCAGATGCCGTTGGGGATGCGGTCGCCGTTGGCGCAGACCCGCAGCGCCCAGTACACGCTGTTGCGGCAGCGGGCGTTCCTTCAGCAGGTGATCCACCAGACGGTCCACTCGCTGGCCCGGTTCTTCCTGGAGGTGGACGCCAACTACAAGCAGTTCAAGACCGCCTCGCGGTTGCGGGCCGCCGCCGCCGAGCGGCTCGCCGCCCAGCGGGCCTACTACGAGGAAGGCCGGATCACCATCGACCGCTTCCTCGACGCGGTCAGCCAGTACGCCCAGGCCGTCGCGCTCGAGGCCCAGTACAAGACGACCTACAACATCTCGATCGTCGCGCTTGAGGAGGCCAAGGGGACGCTTCTGGCCTACGACAACATCGCCGTCGCCGAGGGCCCCAACCCCCGCAAGGCCTACGTCCAGGCCCGCGAGATCCAGGACGCCCACCGTCGGATCCCGATCGCGCCTGACGGCCCGATGTACCGCGAGCGGTCCACCGGCCCGGCCACTCCCGAACCCGTCGAGCCCCACCAGCCGCCCAACGTCCAGGAAGGCGACCCGCTACCGGCGATGCCCGCCCCGATCGGCCCGATGGGACCGCCGCCGACCCCGGTCCCCCCGACGCGCCCCGCCGGCGAGGCCCCGATCCTCTCGCGGGCCCCGGCCGACGCCCCCAAGGCCGACGCCGACGTCCAGACCGCCGCCGGCCCGCCCCCCGCGGGAGCCTCGCCGACGCCGGAGCCCGCTCCCGCGCCGGCATCCGCCCCCGCGCCGGAGCCCGCTCCCGAGGCGGCGCCCGAGATCGGCGAGCTTCCGGAGCTTCCCGAAGCCGTCGACCTGCCGCCGCTCCCCTGACCCCGCGGACGGCGCGATCCCGACTCTCGCCGACGGCCGAGGCCCCAAGCCTCGGCCGTCCGGCGTTTCAGCGACCCGCGCGGCGGACGCTCAACCCTCCTCGGCCTCTTCCCCCTCGGCGGCGCGGGGGGCTTGCGGCCGCATCAGTGGGAACAGCACGACGTCCCGGATGCTGGGCTTGTTCAAAAGCAGCATGCAGAGGCGGTCGATGCCGATCCCCAGCCCGCCGGCCGGCGGCATCGCGTTCTTCAGCGCCTGGACGAAGTCCTCGTCCATCTTGGCCATCGAGTCCTCCTCCTTCTGTCCGGCCAACTGGCTCCGGAAGAGTTCCTCTTGCAGCCGCGGGTCGTTCAGCTCGGTGTAGGCGTTGGCCAGCTCGATGCCGTCGACGAACAGCTCGAACCGCTCGGCGATCCGCGGGTCCGACGCCTTCCGCTTGGTCAAGGGACAGATCGCCGCGGGGTAGTCGATCACGAACGCCGGGCCGATCAGCGCGTCCTCCACCGTCGCCTCGAAGAGGTCGCTTATGATCACGTCGCGGTCGCGCCCCTCCGTCTCGACCCCCACGTCGCGGGCGCGGGCCTTCACCGCGTCGAAGTCCTCGGGGTCGATCCCGGCGTACTGGCGGAGCAGATCCAGATAGCGGCGCCGAGGCCACGGCGGGGTGAAGTCGATGGTCTTCTCCCCCCAGGCCCGGATGAAGCCGCCGCCGATCGCCTCGATGGCGGCGCAGATCAAGCTCTCGGTCAAATCCATCATCGAGTGATAGTCGCCGTAAGCCTGATAGGCCTCCATCATCGTGAATTCGGGATTGTGCTTGGGGCTGATCCCTTCGTTGCGATACACCCGGCCGATCTCGAAGACCCGCTCCATGCCGCCGACCAGAAGCCGCTTGAGGTAAAGCTCCGGCGCGATCCGCAGGAACAACTCGACGTCCAGCGCGTTGTGGTGGGTGACGAACGGCTTGGCCGCGGCGCCGCCGGCGATCGCCTGCATCGTGGGGGTCTCCACCTCCACGAACCCGCGCCGGTGCATCACCTCGCGGAACGTCCGCACGATGGTCGACCGCCCCAGGAAGGTCCGGAGCGACTCGGGGTTGGAGAACAGGTCGACGTATCGGCGGCGATAGCGGATCTCCTGGTCGGTCAGCCCGTGCCACTTCTCCGGCGGCGGGGTCAGGCTCTTGCCCAGGAACGTCAGCGCCGTGGCGAAGACGGTCAACTCGCCCGTCCTAGTGTAGCCGAGCGTCCCATCGACGCCCAGCAGGTCGCCGAGGTCCAGCAACTCCACCAGCGCCCACGCCTCGTCGCCGACCTGCTTCTTGCCGATGAACACCTGGATCCGGCCGGTCCAGTCGCGGACGTCGAGGAAGACCACCTTCCCCTGACCTCGCTTGAGCATGATCCTGCCCGCGATCCGAACCGTCGGGCCGGGTTCCGGGGTCTGGCCTTCCGCGGGTTTGGGAAGCTCGATCGCGCGCGTCGCGGCGACGGCCTGATGGCCGTCGAACCGATGTCCCCACGGGTCGATCCCCGACTCGGCGATCTTCTTCAGCTTCTCCGCCCGCACCGCCTCCAGGACGTCCCGCGACTCTTCGGCCATCTCGCCGCCTTAGCTCTTTTCCAGGGTTCGACTTGGGGAGACAAACGGGCGATTGTATCGGCCGCCCCGGCGACTCGCAACAGAATCCGAGGGGCGTGGAACCTCCGCGAAGGGCCTACTCGTCCGCCTCTCCGAGTCCGCGGCGTCGCGCCTTGGTCTCGCCGCGCTTGCGCTTGGATTCGAGCCGACGTTTCTGGGAGCCGAGCGTCGGCCTGGTCGGGCGGCGGGGCTTGGGACGCTCGCAAGCCCTGGCGATCAGGGCGACGAGCCGGGCGACGGCGTCGCGGCGGTTCGCCTCCTGCGTCCTCGCCGTCTGGGCGAGGATCGTCAAAAAGCCGTCGCCGCCGATCCGACGCCCGGCCAGGGTCAAAAGCCGTTGCCGGACGTCCTCCGGCAGCGAGGGCGAGCCGGTCGCGTCGAACCGCAGCCGAACCGCCGTCGACACCTTGTTGACGTTCTGCCCGCCCGGGCCCGACGACCGGATGAACTCGAAGGCCAACTCGGACTCGTCGAGCGACACTCGCTGGTTGACGTCGATCATGGCCTCTCGATTCCGTCAAACGTCGATGACGATACAAAGATTATTAATATTCATATCTGCTCAACTAAAGGCCCGCCGGCGCCTACTCCACCGCTGAGTATGCAAGGCCCGGTTCCCGGAGTTCAAGGGGACGCCGTTTTCAGACGCGCCGCGCCGCCGGCCGTCGCGGCGCATCGTCGTCGGGATCGAGCCTCCGTTCCGACGACTCGGGGACGAGCGCGGGCGGGTTCGACGTCACGGCGGACGGGTTGGCGTGAATGCGTCAAACCCTCGCGGCGCGACGCCCCGGAATCCGTCACGGGACGTTCCGCCCCGCGCCTGCGCCCGTCGGCGAGAATTCCAGTCCACGGCGATCCAGCGCGACGTCCGCCTCTACACTACATGACGCGGCGTGAACGACCACGGCGCCCGAGCCTTCGCGTCCAGGTCGAGTCGCGGTCGGTCACGCCGGCTCCCGTCGCCCGGCCCGACGCTTGGCGACGGCCCCGCGCGGGGCGGCGGCTAGGCCGCGGCCTAGCCGGCCGGCGGGGGCATCATGGACTTGTCCATGTGCATGATCATGTCGAAATCCTCGGCCCTGTAGACCCAGACGGGCCCGCGGCCGAAGACGTAATAGACGGCGACGACGGCCTCGTCGGGCTCGGCCAGGGTCAGCCGGACCATCACGCGGCGATACCCCTGGTCCTCGTAGCCGGGGGTCTCGCCCAGGACCTCGAAGTCGAGCAGCTTCTGGCCGGGGGGCTGTTGCTGTTCCACGAACATGACCGGTCGGATCGCCGTGACGGTTCGTTCGATCGCGGGGGAGGCCGCCCAGGCCCGCATCGCCCGCTCGACCGCCCGCCGGGCGGCGGGCGGATCGGGGACGACGGAATCCGCGCCCGCCCCGTCGCCGCACGCCGGCAAACCGACGGCGACGAGCGCCGCGAGAAGCCCCCGGGGACGCCCCCAACGAATCCGCTCCACGATCCCCTCCTTTCCCGCCGGGTTCGGCGCCGGCTCTCGAAATCGCGAACGCGACCGCTTGCCGGAGAGCCCGCGCCGGGTTACCATTCAATCTAATCGGAAATGCGCCCCGGTCGAAGGACACGATTCATTTCGCCGCGCCTTTCCCAAGGCGGCCTGGAAAACGGGCCTCGGAACCCCTTCGGAAGCGACGATGCACGTCACCCGTCGGCACGCCCACCGCTGGCTGATCGCGACCTTGATGGTCGTCGCCGGCCAGCATGCCGCGCGGGCGACATGCGGACGTCACGCCGCGCCGGAGTTGGACGTCGCTTATCTTGAGGGCCTCGGCCGTCACGTCCCCGCCCTGGCCGAACTCGCCTCGACGCCGGCCGAGCCCCCCGGCTCGACGTGCCACGGTCCCCAATGCTCCAATCGGGTGCCGCCCCCGGCCGCGACCCCTTCTCGGATCCAGGGCCACGTCGATCATTGGGTGTGGTCCGAACATCTCGTTTCCCCGTCGCCGGAACGGGCGTCGCGCCTCGCCCTTGAGGACGCGAGCCTTCTTCCCCCCGCCCCGTCCGATCGTCTCGACCGTCCCCCTCGGTGACGCGGGCCCGACCCGTCCTCGCGCCCCCGTCCGATCAAAGCTCGCCGCGCGCCGCCGATCCGCGGCCGAGGACCGTCGCGTCGTTGGATACCTGACGATTCCGCGCCGTCGCGGTTCGCGCGCCGTCCGCGGCGAAGCCGGCCCCGCGCTTCGCGTTCGAACGGGACGGCGTCGCGGTCGAGCGCGCGAAGCGCCGAGCGCCCCGATCCTCTGTCGGGGGTCGGACGCGCGATCCATCCATTCCCTCGTACCTCGTTCCCCCTTTATTTCGAAAGGACGAAGCGATGCGCCGAAATCCGCGCGATCGTCGGGGCTTCACGTTGATCGAACTTCTGGTGGTGATCGCCATCATCGCGGTCTTGATCGCGCTGCTGCTGCCGGCGGTGCAGTCGGCCCGCGAGGCGGCGAGGCGCGCGCAGTGCGTGAACAACCTCAAGCAATTGGGACTCGCGGCCCACAACTACCTGTCGACGTTCCGGGTGCTGCCGTTCGGCAAGGGGCCGAGCTACGACCAGCTCATCCCGGGCACGCCGTTCTACGCGCGGTGGTCCACGCACAGCCAGCTTTTGATGTTCATCGAGCAGGGCAACCTGTACAACGGCATTAATTTCCATCTGGCGCCGGAGACGCCCGGCATGGCGGGGGACGTGCCGTTCATGCCGCCCCACCAGAACGCGAACCGGGCCAACGCGACGGTCTCGCGAACGAAGGTGGGGGCGTTCTTCTGTCCGTCCGACGCGGCTCCGACCGTGCCGGGCTGGCCCGGCGGCAACAACTACCTGGGCAACATGCAGACCTGGGCCTGCGACCTGGGCGACGCCAACCCGTCGACCGTCTCCCCCGCCGACGCCCCCCGAGGCGTCTTCTACTACCTGAGCCGGGTGAGCCTGGCCGACGTCACCGACGGCGCGAGCAACACCGCGTTCTTCAGCGAGAAGATCCGCGGCTCCGGCGTCCGCGACGCCGACGCGCGGTCGGACTCGCTGGTGACGGCCTCGCCGACGAGCCTGGACGACACCTATCGGACGTGCATGTCCATGGACACGCGGACGACCCCGCGGCTGACGATGGTCCAGGGGGCGAGCTGGGTGATGGGGGAGATGTGCTGCACCCAGTACAACCACGTCGCGCCGCCGAACAAGACCACCTGCGCGGGACTGGGCTTCGCCAACAACAGCATGGCCAACATGCCGATGCAGGTGCCGCCGTCCAGTCGGCATCCGGGGGGCGTCAACACGCTCTTCGGCGACGGAAGCGTCAAGTTCGTCAAGGATTCCGTCTCGCTTCAAACCTACCGCGCCCTGGGGACGCGGGACGGCGGCGAGGTCGTCTCCGCCGACGCCTACTGAGAGCCTGTCTCATAAGTGATCAACGGCGACCATCACGGTCTTCCCCCCTCGCGGGGGAAGACAGACGCCGAAGGAGTCAGATGAGGGGGATGACAAGCAATGACGCCGTTGACATTCGCGGAAGCCCGTCCGGGAAGCCTTGGACGTCGATGGCGTTTTGGCTCGCCTCCCCCTCATCCGGCCCTTCGGGCCACCTTCCCCCGCGAGGGGGGAAG
>CALCIB010000166.1 GCA_937907525.1 uncultured Planctomycetales bacterium
GTCGCATGCGGGATCCGATAAGTGTCGGGTCGTCAGCCCGCCGGGAGAGGGGACGGAACGGGCGGTTTGGTTCCCGAGCTTCCTCGATCGGACTTTTTTCCCGATCCCGCCGGAATTCTGAAATCCCGAGCCGGCGGCCGCGGATCATCCGAAAGACCGTGGCCTCGCGCGCTCTTTGACAAGCCGACCGAATCGAACAAGAAGAAACCGATGGAGCGGCCTTCGGACCCCGGCCCGCGGTCGCCGCGCCTCGGGTCGGCGGCATGATCGAGACCTTCGTCCCGCGCCCTCTCCGACCGGTCGAAAAACAAATCGATCACGACGAAGAAAGCCAATTCCCGGAGGCGTGAGATCGTCGTAAGTCGTTATTTGTCAGATCAATAAGTCGGACGATCCTCGGCCGCGGCGGGCGCGAACGAAGCCGAGCGGAGCCGATTCCCGCCCGCCGTGGTTTCGGCCGCGGGTTCCTCGCGCATCATACTACTATAAGGAGAGCCCACGGTCCCCGACCGCGAGACCCCCGCATGACCGACGACGACGACATCCCGCTTGTCGACGAGCCCAGGGCGTCGTCGGCTTCCAGTCCCGCGCCCCCGGCCGTTCCGGGCGTTCGTCCCGGCGCGGGGGAGACGAGGGATCGGTGGCGGTGGGCGCGTCGGCTCGTGCCGGTCGCGTTGATCGTCGTCGCGTCGCTGGGCCACGGTTGGGCGGTCTGGCGAGGGCTCGGCGGCCGCGAGGGGATGGCCAACGAATGGGTCCCCTGGCGCGACGACCACCCCCACTACTTCCACTGCGCCCTGATGGGCCGGGCGTTCCTGTCCCAATCGGGGACCACCGCGGGGTACGACCCGTACTTCATGGCGGGATACCCCCAAAGCGTGATGTTCCCGCCGTCGTCCACGTTGCCGGACGTCTGGATGTGGCTCTTCGGCGGGGGCGACCGGCCGGAGGTCGCGTTCAAGTGGTACGTCCTGCTCGCGGCGGCGGTCGCGCCCTGGCTGATCGCGGCGGCGGCGTGGGCGCAGGGGATCGGGAGGATCGGAATCGCGTCGGCCGTGCTCCTGTTTCTGGGATACCTTTGGACCGACTGGTCGATCAACTATGTGGGGATCGGCATGATGCCCTATTTCGTCGCGGCGCCGACGTGCGTGCTGGCGGCGGGGGCGTTCGGGAGGTTCGTGGACGCGGGGGGCTTCGCGCGGTGGCTGGGCGCCGCCCTGCTCTGCTCGGTCGCGTTCCTCATGCACCTGACCGCCGCCATGCTCCTGGCGCCGGCGGGGGCGGTCGCCTACCTGGGGGTCTGGCGGTCGCGGCGACGTCGGGGCGAGGGCCTGCCGTTCGCCCGGCACCTGGGGGTATGGGCCGTGCCGGCGGTCGTGCTGGCGCTCAACGCCTTCTGGTGGGCGCCGATCGTCTGGCTGGCCTCGACCAAGGGGAGCAGCGATTTCGCCTTCGTCCATCCCGAGGGTTCGCTCGCCCGAATCACCCAGATCTTCACCAGCGAGGCGCCCGTGGAGATGATCCTGATCGGTCTGGGCCTGCCGGGGCTGGTCGTGCTGGCGACGAAGGGCCTGGGGAGGGGCCTGGCGCTTGGGGGCCTGGCGGCGGCCGGTTGGTTCTGGGCCTACGCCGCGGCCGACTTCCGGGCGCTCGACTTCCTGCAACCGGGGCGGCACACCTTCGCGTTGTACTCGGCGCTCGCGGTGGCGGCGGGGGCGGGGATCTCGGCGGCGACGGTTCGACTCCGACCCGTGGCCGGGGCCTTCGGGCCCGCGGCCGTTCGCTTGGATCGTTGGGCGCTGCTCGCCGCGGCGCTGATCGGGGCTCGAATCCTGGGGACGCCGACGGTCGCCTCGATCCAGGGTCGGGCGCTGGGGGATTCGACGTTCCTCTCCACCCAGCCGCCGCCGGCGTTCTTCCGGATCCTGGGGTGGATTCGGGAGCACGCGAAGAAGGGGGACCGCGTCCTCTATGAGGAAGGGGGGGTCGACGTTCCCGGCGTCGCCGATCCGTTCGGCGGCGGCCGGTTCAGCGGGCTGATCCCGTGGAGGACGGGGGTGGAGTTGATCGGCGGGCCGTACCTGAAAGTCAACCTCGCCACCAACTTCACCCAGTTCGGCGGCGGCCGGCTGTTCGGGCGCGACGACTGGGACCTCGCCTTCTTCAAGACTTACGCCCGACTCTACCGGCCGGGCTTCATTCTCTGCTGGAGCCCCCACGCGGTACGAATCGTTTCGGAGAATCCCGAGACGTTCACGGTCCTGGGGCGGGAGGGGCCGTTCGTCTTCGCCCGGGTGTCGGGGTTCGAGGGGGACGCGATCCGAGGGTCGGCGAAGGTGGAGGCCGCGGCGGGACGGCTGACGGTCAGGGGGATGGCCCCCGACCTTGACGGCGCGGTCGTCCTGCGGTATCACTCCGTCCCGAGCTTGCGGGCCAGGCCGGCGGTGTCGGTCGACGCGGAGTTCGCGGAGGGGGATCCGGTGGGGTTCATCCGGATCAAGCCCGAGGCGGGGGTCGAGGAGGTGACGCTGGAGATGGCGCCCCCCTTCAAGGCCCCCTGAAACGCCGCGTCGGCCCGGCGAGACGAATCGAGAGTCCGCGACGAAGCGCGCCAGGCCGCGGAATTCGTCACGCGCGGTCTTCTCCAGGGAGGGAGCACGCCGTGCCCGAGATCGACAGCCAGGCCGAGGGCCGCGCCGAGAGGCGCTCCACCAGCGTCTTCTTCTGGGCCCTGTGGGCGGTCATCGTGGTGGTCGCCGCGGCGTTCTACTACCCCAAGGCCGCCGACTCGCGCAGCGCCTTCGTCCGCTGGCAGCCGCAGGTGCTTCAGTTCTGGCATGGGACGAACATCTACGACCGGATGTATTTCCCGAACCCGCCGATCATGCCGATCACCCTCTATCCGCTGATGACCCTGCCCCCGGTGGCCGCGGCCATGAGCTGGTTCTTGATCAAGGTCGCGCTGACGACGCTCGCGTTCATGATCTGCTTCGGCGCGGTTCGGGTCCGAGGGGAGCCGCTGCCGCCGTTCTTTCAGACGGCGGTGCTGCTCTTGGCCCTGCGGCCGATCCTGGGGGACCTGCACCACGGCAACATCAACCTGCTGATCCTCTTCCTCCTGGCCGCGATGTTCCAGGCGTGGCGGAAGGGTCGCGACGACCTGGCCGGGCTGACGCTGGGGCTGGCGATCGCGTACAAGGTGACCCCGGCGTTGTTCGTGCCGTATTATATGTACAAACGATCGTGGCGGGCGGTCGGTTGGACGTTCGCGGGGCTGTTTCTGTTCCTGCTGGTCGTCCCCGGCGCGGTGATCGGGCCCCGGTTCAACGCCCTGTGCTTCTCGACCTGGTGCCAGCGGATCGTGACCCCGTTCATCGTCGAGGGGAACGCCAGCCCGCAGGAGGCGAACCAGTCGATGGTGGGGGTGATGACCCGGATGTTGACCGACATCCAGCCGGGGACCGACCGCTACGACGTCCGACTCGACCTGAACGTCGCGTCGTTGTCGCCGGATCTGGTGGGGCTCTTGGTGAAGGCGGCGAGCCTGGGGATCGTCGGGCTTCTGGCGTTCTTCTGCCGGACCAGGTCTTCCGACCGCCGCGACGTCCGCTATCTGGGCGAGGTGGCGTTGGTGGCGTTGGCGATGCTGTTCCTCTCGGAGCGGAGTTGGAAGCACCACTTCGTCACGTTGGTCTTCCCGTTCACCTATCTGATGTCCGAATTGTTCTCGCCGCGGACCTCGCCGCGGGCGCGGTGGGGGATCCTGGCGGCTCTGGGTTCGTCGTTCTTGCTGATGGCCAGCACGTCCAGCGAGTTCGGCGGGTTGTTCGCCGGCGGCAGGGGGCACGAGATCGCCCAGGGTTACGGCATGTTCATGTGGGCGGCCGTCGTCCTGTTCGCGGCCGTCGCCTGGCGGCTACGGGCGTCGGTCGCCGCGACGTCCCGAACCGAGGGAGCCGCGGCCCCGCCGGTCCCGGCCGCGGTCGCGGCGCCGAAGTTCGGACTGTCGCGGCGGGGTCTGACGGCGAAGTGATCCGGATTCCGACTGGATCGGGTCGAGCCGACCCTCCCCTGACGGGAGGGCCGGCTGCTCGCGTTTGAGGGGGCGTTTTGGGGCGGGATTGCGGATTTTCGCGAATTTCGCGATCGGGCTGAAGACTCGGGGGTCGAGGGCCGATCTAAGAGGACCATGACGATGCGGACCTTGGGCCCCGTTCGGAGCGTGGGGCGGGTCGATCGTCGGGCGACCGCCGGTCCAGGAGGGCCTTCGAATGTTCGTTTTCAAGAAGCAGCCGCGGAACCGTCGCAAGCTCGGCCCGGTCGTCGACGCCCTGGAGGACCGTCGGGTCCTCAGCGCGGGGATGGGGAGCACCTTCGCGATCGTCCCCGGGACGGTGGCCGAGGCGAACAAGGTCTCGACGGTCGACGTGAAGCTGGATCCCACCCACTTCACGGCCGGGCGTCGGGGTCGGATCATGCTGGGGATCGACGTCGCCTCCGACCCGAACGAGGCGGTGAAGCCGGTGATCGTGGCGGTCAAGGCGGCCAACGGGCGGAACGTCCCGATCCAGCACTCCCTCTACACCAGGGCCGTGCTGAAGTCCAACAACCTGGGCTCGCCGCAGAGTTCGGCGGTGACGCTGACGGTCCCGGTCCCGAGGGCCGGCCAGGCGCCGGCGACGTACCACGTGCAGGTGAAGGGGGCGACCGCGGACACCGGCTCGTACCTCCTGGGCTTCTACCTGCCCGGCGACGTCAGCGGCGACGGCGTGGTCACCAACGACGACATCAAGACGATCGCCTCGAAGTTCGGCTCGGTCTCCGGCGACGACGGCTACTCGTTCGACGCCGACGTCAACCGCGACGGCAAGATCGACGCCCGCGACCTGCGGCTGGCCAGCCAGAACGTGGGCGCCAAAACGACGATCAGCCCGGTGACCGGCGTGAACCTCGACCCGGCCAGCGACACGGGCATCCAGGACCGGATCACCGACCAGCGGGTCGTGAAGTTCACCGGGACCGCCTCCCCGGACGCCGCGATCAGCTTCAAGGAGCTCGACGGCAACTCGACCGGCGGCTCGGCGACCGTCGGGCCCGACGGCAACTACAGCGTCGACGTGCCGATCGGCGACGGGTCGAACACCTTCTCGGTGACGACCTCCGACGCCTTCGGCCAGTCGATCACCGGCAACATCGCGCCAGTCTATTACAGCACCAACCCGCCCAGGGTCGTCAACACCGTTCCGACCCAGACGGCTTGATCGGGAGGGGGCGTCAGGCGCGGGCGTGGGCGTCGAGCGCGGTCCGCGCCTCGGGAGTGCCGATGCGGCCCAGCGCCCAGGCGGCGGCGTCGCGGATCGCCGGGTCTTCCCCGGGATCGGCCAGGCGGGCGATCAAGGCGGGGACGGCGTCGGCCCGACCGGCGGCGCCCAGGAGCAAGGCGGCGTTGCGGACCAGGGCGGTTCGGCCGGCCCGTCGCAGGGCCGAGTTGAGGAGCAGCCGCTTCCAGCGCCCCTTGGAACGGGTGAGCCATTCGACCAGGTCGGGGGCCTCCCACTCCGGCCTGGGGGCGAACTCGGGGAGGAGGCCGGGCGGGGCCTTGCGGTTCCAGGGGCAGACGTCCTGGCAGACGTCGCAGCCGAAGGCCCAGCCGTGAAGCGCGGCGGCGGCCTCGTCGGGGATCGACCCTTGATGCTCGATGGTCCAGTAGCTGATGCAGCGGCGGGCGTCCAACTGGTAGGGGCCGACGAAGGCGTCCGTCGGGCAGGCGTCCAGACAACGGGTGCAGGAGCCGCAGTGCGACGTCGCGTGGGGGGCGTCGGGGGGGAGTTCGACGTCGGTCAAAAGCGCGCCCAGGACCGTGAAGCTTCCCAGCTTGCGGTCGATCAGGAGCGTGTTCTTGCCGATCCACCCCAGCCCGGCCAGGCGGGCGAAGTCGCGCTCCATCAAGGGGGCGGTATCGACGACGGCGCGGGTGGAGGCGTCCGGGGCTTGCTCGCGGAGCCAGTCCGCCAGGAGTTCGAGCCGGGCGCGGAGGGTGGTGTGGTAGTCGTCGCCCGGGGCGTAGCGCGCCACCTTGCCGACGTCCGGCCGGTCGGCCTTTCGGCCGTAGACCATGGCGAGCATGACGACCGATCGAGCGCCCTCCAGGACCGCGTCGGGGTGGCGGCGGGCGTCGGCGTATTCGGCGAGGTAGTCCATGCTCCCGGCGCGGCCGGCTTCGAGCCAGTCGAGATACCGCGGGTAGCTCGGCGGGGTCTGGGCGGGGGCGATCCCCACGCGGTCGAAGCCCAGCGCCAGGGCGCGATCCTTGAGTCTTCGCGCGAGGTCGTCCATCCGGTCGCCTCGTCCGTCGGAGTCTGTCTCGGATAAGTGGTAAGGGACGACCGCCACGGTCTTCCCCCCTCGCGGGGGAAGACAGACGCCGAAGGCGTCAGATGAGGGG
>CALCIB010000167.1 GCA_937907525.1 uncultured Planctomycetales bacterium
CGGCCCTTCGGGCCACCTTCCCCCGCGAGGGGGGAAGGCCGTTACGATCGCCCCCTAAACATCCGCGACGGTCAGAACAAAGACGAACCGACGGCCGCGGAGCGAGGCTCCGGGGCCGTCGGCTTCGGTTCGCGGTCGGATCGTCATGGCTTACGGGCAAGGACAGGGGGCGGTTTCCGGGACCATCACCTGGCGGCTGACGGGCGCCTGGCGGGGGACGGAGCGGGTTTCGGTTCGATAGGTGGTCACGTTCACGGCGTACGGCGCCTGGACGCACTTCCGAACCGTGACGTTCTCGGTCACCTGTTTGGTTCGAACCTCGCAACGAGTGACGTTCACCGTGTAGGGGACCTGGACGGTGTACGTCCGGGTGACGTTCTCGGTCACTTGCCGGGGCACCTGGCGGTAGGTCGTCACCTTCTCCGTGTAGGGGACCTGGAGGGGGACCTGGCGGGTGGAGGTCTCGGTCACCTGGCGGGTCCGGGGCCGGTAGACGGTCACCTGTTCGGTGTACGGGACCTGGACGGCCACCTGGCGGGTGACGTTCTCGGTTTCGTGGCGGACCTGCTTCTCGTACTGAGTGACGGGGACCGCGTACGGCACCTTCACCGCGTATTCACGGGAGACCTGCTCGGTCACCTTCTTGTACTGGACCACGGGGACCGTCCGCTTGCGACGCTCCGAGACGTAGACCGTGGTCGTGACGGGGACGGTCTCGGTGGTGGTGAAGGGCTCGCTGACGGTCACGGGGACGTCGATCGTCCGCGACTCCTGGATCGGGACGTTCTCGGTGACGGTCTCGGGAATCATCTCCGTGATGGTCGTCGGCGCCTGGACCGTGGTCGTGACGGGGACGCGGCGCGTCCGGGTCTGGGGGACGCGGGTCGTCTCCGCGACCGTCCGGACGACGGGCCTGGAGACGTAGACCTGCTGGGCGACGTAGGACGTTCGGCACTCAAGAGCGCCGGCGAGGAGCGAGGCGGAGGAGACGCCGCCGCAATGGGCGCAGCCGCCGAGCGGCCCGCGATGCCCGCAACGGTGGCCGCAACCGCCGAGCGTCGCGACCGGGGCGCACGGGTCGGCGACGACCTGGGAGACGACCGGGACCAGCCGGCACTCGTAACCGCCCCGCTCCTCGACCACCTGGCGACACGTCGTGACGGGGACGTTCTCGGTGTACGTCTCCGTGGCGTAGGTCGTCTGGACCCGCGGGACCATGATCGTCCTGGTCCGGGGCTTGAACACCTGGCGCGTCACCGGCTTGAGGACGGTGTAAAACTCCTGGCGCTGCTCCATCCTCGTGACCGGCCGGTACTCGGTCTTGCTGGTGGTCTGGTTCACCGTCCGCTGTCGCGGGGTGCTGGCGATGTACGTCTCCTCGACGTTCACCGTCTCGGGGACCGTCCTGGCGACCGGGACCAGGTGGGTCCGCATCTCGGTTCGATACCGCGTCTGCTCGACCGTGACCGGCACGGCCTCCTCAGTGGTCCTGGTGACCGGGACGGTCTCGGTCCTGTACTCGGTGCGATAGCGGGTCTGGTCGACCGTCGTCGGCACGCTCTCGACGATGGTCCTGGTGACCGGGACGGTCTCGGTCCTGTACTCGGTGCGATAGCGGGTCTGGTCGACCGTCGTGGGGATCGTGTCGTAGACCGTCCGCGTGACGGGGACGGTCTCGGTCTTGCACTCGGTTCGCCAGCGCGTCTCGACGGTCGTCACCGGGACCGTCTCGCACACCGTCCGCGTGACCGGGACCGTCTCGGTCGTGTACTCGGGACGATAGCGGGTCTCCGTGGTGGTCACCGGGACCTGGACGCACTGGACGTCGTACACGGTCTCGTGGGCCACCTGGGTCTTCGGGACCAGCACCGTCGCCGGGGCCTGTTTCGAGGCCGCCGGGGCCTGCTTCGAAGGCGCGGGAGCGTCGAACGCCGCCGCCCCCGCGGCGAGCGTCGCCGCCGCGCCGCAAACCAGCGCCGTCGTCGCGCCGCGACGAAGGGCCGCCGTAACGAATCTCATACCTCGGCCTCCCGACTGAAGAGGAGCAATCCCGACTCCCTTCATCCCTCGGGCCCAACGCCCCGACCTCCATGACCGCGCGATCGATGTGAACGAAGACGTCGGGGCGGGACGTGGAACCAGGCCGCGCCTCCGATCTTGTCCAGGTTATCCAGTCGGATTTTTCGTCGCCATCCCCTCGGTGGCGATCGCGATGGATTTCCTCGGCCGCCCACGCCCGCGGCCGGGCCGGCTTGAGGCGTTCGGGGATTTGCCGTAACATGAGGCCGTTTCAGGCGGGACCGCGCGCGTCCCGACCGTCTCCCCTTCGCCTCCGCCAACGTCGCGAGCCGCAACCGCCATGCCCAAGATCGACCACGAGCGCGAGCGCAATCTGGCCGTCTTCATCGACCTGGACAACCTCGCGATAGGGTTCCAGGGCCAAAGGAAGATCAAGTTCGACATCCAGAAGGTGCTGGAACGACTGGTCGAGAAGGGGAAGCTGATCGTCAAGAAGTCGTACGCCGACTGGAGCCGGTATCCCAACTACACCGCGCCCTTTCACGAGGCGGCCATCGAGTTGATCGAGATCCCCAAGCGGTCGCTGACGGGGAAGAACTCGGCCGACATCCGGTTGGTGGTCGACGCCATGGACCTGGCCTGGAGCAAGCCCCACGTCGACACCTTCGTGATCGTCTCGGGCGATTCCGACTTCTCGCCCCTGGTCTCCAAGCTCAAGGAGAATGGCAAGCACGTCATCGGCCTGGGGATGAAGGGCTCGACATCCGAACTACTCCGCGACAACTGCGACGAGTTCATCTACTACGAGGACCTGGAGCGCCAAGAGCAGAACGAGCAGCAACTCGCCAGCGACCTGAAGTCGACCCTGCCGGCGAACCTCAGCGAGAAACAGCGCGAGGTCTTCGGCCTGTTGCTCGAAGCCTGCGCGGCCTTGCGGCGGGAGAACCACGGCATCCTCTACGCCTCCATGATCAAGGACACCATGAAGCGGAAGATGCCGTCGTTCGACGAGAGCTACTTCGGCTACCGCAGCTTCACCCACCTCCTGGAAGACGCCGACAACCTGGAACTGGTGGACATCGAGCGCAGTCCCAAGAGCGGCACCTACATGGTCACCCGGATCCAGGGCGAGGGGGGCGAGGACGCCGCTCGTCCGCCCCAGAAGGCGGAGAAGTCGGGATCGAGCGGAACCGGGCGCCGCCGTCGCCGTTGAACGCCGGGGGTGCTCCGTCGAAAACCCGGCATGCGGGGGAATAATAACCACGGAGTCACGGAGGACGCGGAGAGAGGGACGAGATCAAAAGAACTGACCGTCACGGATTTTGGGGGCCTGAACGAGTCTTCCCCCCTCGCGGGGGAAGACAGACGCCGAAGGCGTCAGAAGAGGGGGGCGACGCGCCAGACGACCGTCGGGATTCGCGAAAGCTCGTCCGGGAAGCCCTGGACGTCGACGGCGTTTTGGCTCGCCCCCCCTCATCCGGCCCTTGGAACGCTGCCGAAATAACTTCCGGGAATCCTGCGGGGTCGACTCGCGTGGCCTCGAACCGTAAATCCGGGGAATCAAGAGCCTCGTAGACGGCCGGCGCCTTCTCCGTCGTGGAATTCATCCACGGATTACCCAGATTGACGCAGATTCAGATCGGAAAATTCAATTTAATCTGTGTTAATCTGAGAAATCTGTGGATATTCTCTCTCAGGTCGTTCACGGGAAGTTGTTTCGGCAGCGTTCCTCGGGCCACCTCCCCCCGCGGGGGGAGGTGGCCGTTATGTTCACTACCCCCAAAATCCGTGACGGTCAGTTCTTTTGATCTCGTCCCTCTCTCCGTGTCCTCCGTGGCTCCGTGGTTCGTTCCTTCCTGGCTTCGGAAGATCCGTCCAAATTGGTTTCCGTCTCGGGACGCTACGGTCATGAGCGTGAAAGACGAGACGACGCGCGCGGCCGAGGCCGCCAATCGCTTCACGGTCGACCTGTTCCGCGGCGTCGCGGGCGCGCCCGGCGACGTCTTCGCCTCGCCGCTGAACGTGGCGACCGCCCTGGGGATGACCGCCGTCGGCGCCAGGGGCGAGACCGCGCGCCAGATCGCCCGGGCGCTTCATCTCTCCGATGAAGCCGACGCCGACTCGCTCGGCGAACTCGCGGAAGCGGTTCGAGGGGCGATCCACGCCCCCGACGGCGACGACGCGGCCGTCTCCACGGCCAACGCCGCGTGGTTCGACCCGTCCGAATCGATCCTCCCGGAGTACGCCCGACGCCTCCACGCGGCCTTCGGCGCCGAGCCGCGCCGGGCCGACTTCCGCCACGCCCCGACCGCCGCCCGCGAACTCGTCAACCGCTGGGCGGCCGACGCCACCCACGGCAAGATCCGGGACCTTCTCAAGCCCCGGCGCGTCGGCCCCGATACGTCGTTCGTCCTCGCCAGCGCGATTTATTTCAAGGGCTACTGGACGTTCCCCTTCGACCCCAAGCTCACCAGGGACGACGTTTTCCACGCCCCCGGCGGCGACGTCCCCGCCCGGCTGATGTTCCAGTCGGCCAAACGTCTGCCCCACCGCCAGGACGACGAGGCGCAAGTCGTCGCCTTGCCCTACAAGGACGGCTCGCTTTCCATGCTCGTCGTCCTGCCGAAGAAGCCCGACGGCCTCCCGGCGCTTGAGGCGGGCCTGACCGCCGAGAAGATCCAAACGTGGGCGATGACCACGCGCCCCGCCGCCGTGAATCTGACCCTCCCCCGGTTCCAGTCGACGGCCGAGGTCGAGTTGAAGGACGCCCTGTCGGGCCTGGGGATGGTCGACGCCTTCGAGCCGTCGAAGGCCGATTTCTCCGGGATCAACGGCCGTCGCGACCTTTATCTGTCGGCGGTGGTCCACAAGGCGCTCGTGGAGGTCGACGAGCAGGGGACCGAGGCCGCCGCCGCCGCGGCCGCCGTCGGCGCGCGGCACGACGCCGTCGCCCCCCCGCCGATCGTCTTCCGCGCCGACCGCCCGTTCCTTTACATGATCCGCGACGCCGGGACCGGCGCGATCCTGTTCATCGGCCGGCTGGAGCGGCCGTGAAGCGGGAAAGGTCGAACCCTTCGGAGAAGCCCTCATAACGTCCTTCCCCCCTCGCGGGGGAAGGTGGCCCGAAGGGCCGGATGAGGGGGAGGGCGCGCCGGAAGACCGTCGGAATCCCAGGCCGCTTGGACGGCCCTTCGCGAATCCCGACGGCGTTCTTGCGTGTCGTCCCCCTCATCTGACCGCCGCGCGGTCTGTCTTCCCCCGCGAGGGGGGGAAGACCGTTTACGCCCCCCCAAGATCCGTGAGGGTCAGGCGTAAGGATCGCGGTCCTCGACGTATGCGACCGCGTCTTCGAGACGGTCGAACGCCCATTCCTCCTCGGTGGCGTCCCGGTCGGTCTCCTCGCCGAACCAAAGGGTCGCCAGCGCCCGGCGACAGCGGGGGCCGACGACGACCGCCGTCGGAATCGACCTATCCTGGGGATGGCCGAACACCGAGTCGATTTCGTCGCCCCACTCGTATGCCAAGCACTCCAGGTCGATGACGAGGCCGCGACAGTCCCAGACCTCGCAAGCCAGCGCGACGACGCCGCGCATGAACGCGGCGTCGGGGTTTCCGCTGGAGCCGAGGCGGTACTCGCCCGAGAAGCTCACGACGAGCATGGGAGGCCGGTAAGACCCCGCCACCGCCTCGACCAATCGGAAGCGATGGCGGATGCCGGGGCAGACTTCCTCAAGGCTTACGTCCCTCATCGTGAAGCCTCCAGCCCGCCCCGATCAAGCCCTGCCGGCGAACGGGCGCGGCTCCTCCAGGTCGTCGAGCCGGATCGTGGGGAAGTCGTCGGCGATCGAGAGGACTAACCGCCAGCCGCCATGAGGGGCCGTGATGACCAATTCGCTCGCGCCGGGCTCCTCCCAGTGGGCGGGACCGAGATAGACGCTCTCGATCTCCAGCGTTTCCGAAAAGGCGTCGGCGTCGGTCGTCTCCCAGCGCGCGGAGGACACGGGGCCCACCACGAGCCGCGACCGAACCGAGTACAGTTCCCTCGTCCCGTCGGGATGATCGACGCCGAGTTCCCAGCAGTCGCGCGCGACGCGCAGCACGAACTTGTCGCCTCGGATCGCGACGTCCGCCTGGACGAACCGCGCGTCGTGGAGGTAGCTGGAGAGGAAGACGACGTCGTGGGCGAAGTTCGCGCCCCGGCGGGCGCGGAAGCGCAGGCGTTGGACGTCGTCGGTGTGGAACAAGGCGGAGAAATCGGGAAGCATGTCGATCCTCCCGGCGACGACGTGGGGGGCGAGGCTCGCGCCCCGTCCGCGAGGTCGACGACCCGACGCTTTTTCTTGACCGCCACGGATTCTGGGGGCCTGGAGGAGTCTTCCCCCCTCGCGGGGGAAGACAGACGCCGAAGGCGTCAGATGAGGGGGAGG
>CALCIB010000168.1 GCA_937907525.1 uncultured Planctomycetales bacterium
TGTGTCCTCTGTGACTCCGTGGTTAAATTCCGGGAAGTTATTTCGGCGGCGTTCCTCGGACCACCTTCCCCCGCGAGGGGGGAAGGATGTTCATTTGGTGGCAACGACGTTCAGGTCCCCGTCAAGCGTGACGACCTCGCCGGCCTTCGGCTGGATCGCGACCGACTTGCCGTCGAACCTCGCCACGGCCGGGCGCCCCAGCCGCGAGAGGATCCGAGCCGAGGTCAGCCGGCCGTCCCTCCACGTCATGTCCACGTCGAAGCCCCCGCGCGCCCTCAGGCCGGCGACCGAGCCGGTCGGCCAGGCGGCGGGGAGGGCGGGGAGCAGGTGGACGTCCCCCGCGGACTCGTGGCTCTGCAGCAGCATCTCGGCGACGCCCGCCGGAAAGGCGAAGTTGCCGTCCATCTGAAACGGCGGGTGGCTGCCGAAGAGGTTCGCGTACACCCCGCCGGGGCCCAGCCGCAGCGTCCGCTCGATCAGCCGAAAGGCGTGGTCGCCGTCCCCCAGTCGCGCCCAAAGGCTGATCTTCCAGCCCGTCGACCACCCGGTTCCCTCGTCGCTCCGCGCGATCAGCGACTTCCGCGCCGCCTCGAATAGATCGGGCGTCGCCGGGGTGATCTGGTTTCCGGGGTAGAGGCCCCACAGGTGCGACAGGTGGCGGTGATGCGGCTCGGTCTCCTGGAACGGCCTGGACCACTCCTGAAGCCGGCCGTCGGGGCCGATTTGAAGCGGCTTGAGCCTGGCGAGCGCGAATTCCAACCGGCCGCGGAACTCCGGGTCGACGTCCAGGATCTTCGTCGCGGCGACGCAGTGGGTGAACAGGTCGTGGATCAGCTCCAGGTCCATCGAGCTGGCGGCGCTGACGGCCGAGCGCTTGCCGTCGGGGCCGATGAACACGTTCTCGGGCGAGGTCGACGGCGACGTGATCAGCTTTCCGTCGGCGTCCTCGATCAAGAAGTCCAGGCAGAACTCGGCCGCGCCTTTCATCGAGGGATAAGCGTCTTTACGGAGGAACTCGCGGTCGCCGCCGAAGGCGTAATGTTCCCAGAGGTGCTGGCAGAGCCAGGGGCCGGACATCGGCCAGAGGGCCCAGGTGGCGTCGCCGCCGTCGCCGAAGCCCCCCACCGGGGCCGACTGCCGCCACAGGTCGACGTTGTGGTGCGACACCCAGCCGCCCGCGCCGTAGTTGGTCCGGGCGGTCCTCGCGCCGGCGACGGCCAGGTCGCGGATCATGGCGAAGAGGGGTTCGTGGCACTCCGCGAGGTTCGCGACCTCGGCCGGCCAGTGGTTCATCTCGGTGTTGATGTTCACCGTGTAGTTGCTGCTCCAGGGGGGGCGGACCTCGTCGTTCCACATCCCCTGGAGGTTCGGCGGCTGGCCTCCCGGCCTGGCCGACGAGATCAACAGGTAGCGCCCGTACTGGAAGTGCAGAGCGACCAACCCCGGATCCCCGGCGCCGAACCGCTCGACCCGCTCGTCGGTCGGGACGTCGAGCGCCCCCGCGGCCGGCGGGCCCAGGTCGAGCGCGACCCGGCGGAACAGACTTTGATGATCGTCGATATGATCGCGCAAAAGCGCGTCGTATCCCTTCGTCGCGGCCCCGGCGACCCTCTCCGCGGCGATCGGCGCGGGGTCGACGCCATTCTTGGCGGGCGATTTGTCGAAGCCGTTGAAGCTGGTCGCGGCCGAGAGGATCAAGACGGCGGTCGTCGCCCCCTCGACCTTGATCGCGTCGGCGAGCGCCGTGACGCCGTCGGCGACGACCTTCAGCCGGACCTCGAACGTCATCCCCGCGTCGTCGGAATAGACCACCGGGTTGGGGCCGTCGTGGTAGTTGGGGTCCGAGTGCGCGGGGGCCCGGCCGCGGAGGACCAGCGAGTCGCCGTCGGGGGCGACCTGGAAGTGGAGCTTGCTCCCGAGCCTGGCGTCGAACGAAAGCGCGCCGGGGCGGCTGGCGGTGAGTTTGACGACCAGGACGCGGTCGGGGTGGGAGACGAACGCCTCGCGGGCGTAGGCGACGTCGCCGATCTTGTACGTCGTGGTCGCGACGGCCGTGTCGAGGTCCAGCGCGCGGCGGTGGTCGCGGGTTTGACCGTCGGGGAAGGTGAGGGTCAGGTCGCCCATCGGCAGGTAGTTCTGGGTGTAGGGGCCCATCATCTTCTTGGCGAATTGGTGGGCCTCGGCGTACCTCCCGTCGGCGATCAACCGGCGGATCTCCGGGAGGGCCTTCAACGCGCCGGGGTTGTCCCAGTCCGTGGGGCCTCCCGACCAGAGTGTTGAGTCGTTGAGCTGGATTCGCTCGACGGGGAAACCGCCGTAGACCATCGCCCCGAGGTGGCCGTCGCCCAGCGGGAGGGCTTCCAGCCACTCGCCCGCCGGGCGGTCGTACCAGAGCCGAAGCGCGGGCGCCGGGTCCGCGGCGAGCGCGGCCGCGGCGAGCGCGCCGACGATGCAAAACGTCGCGATCGATCGAATCCCCCCGGTCGTCTTCATGGACGCCTCCCCGCCGGCGCGAAATCGGCCTGCGCTGGTCGTTTTTTACACAGGATGGCCGCCGAACCGCCAACGTCCCGAGCGTAGCAGGTCGGGCCGGACGGGACCATCGGCCGGCGGACGTGGCCCGAAGGCGTCGCGACGTGGCGAAAATCCGAGGGATCTCGACGAAACCCCTGGGATCTGCTATATCATGATTAGGGACGCGCGAACCTTCCGTCACTTCCTCGCGTCTACCTGAGTGACTGGCGCGCGACTTGCGACGGCAGTCGACCGTCCCTGTCTTTCGACAATCTGAACCCCCTTCGGAGGCGACCCATGAGCCCGAAGAAGCGTCGCAAGATTTACGGGGTCCGTCGGGAAACGCGCAGGACGCGAGGCTGGACGCGGTGGTTCCAGGAGGGCATGTTCGACGCCGACTCGGCCGGGAGCATCCGCCTCCGCACCGTACTCTTCGGCCAGAAGGCCTGAGACGTCGCGGAGTTCGCCTCGCGTCGGTCACATCATCCGTTCTTGAGGAGACCCCAAGGGATCGCCCGCTTCGGGATCATCCCGAGTTCTCAGTCCTCCCTCACGTTTTGACGCGGCCGCGGGCGAGACCCGGGCCGCGTTCGCGTTTCGAAACGCCGCGGCGTGTAAGGCGGGCGGGAACCGCCGAGGACGCCGAGAGAGTGCGGAAGGGGAGGGACGAAGCGCCCTCGAACATGGTTTTCGAGCGCGATCGATGCGATCGCGAGGGACTCTCGCGTTCTCCCCCGGGCCGCCACGCGGAACGCCCGCGTGGCTTTTCCGCGCCCCGTCCGAACGTCGATCCGATCGAATCGTCAAAAAGCGACGGACTCCCGCATCCTCTCCATGATCCGCGGCGAGGTCGTCTGAATTTCAAGATTCCGCCGCTCTGTCGAAAACCTAGCCCTGATCGGAAGACCAGGAACCACGGAAGACACGGAAGACACGGAACCAGGGACGATCTTCGGAAGGAAAAGCCTGGGGCTTGTTTTGGAACCCATGATTTTCGGCATCGGTGAGCGCCATCTCCTCCTGGGTCTTTCCGTGTCCTCCGTGTCTTCCGTGGTTCCAATCTCCCGTCGCGTCGGGTTTTCGACAGAGCAAGATTCCGCCCTTAATAATGAGACTCGGCCAGTCTCCAGGGGATCGAGGAATTCCAAGACCGTGGGCCGTCACTTGGGCGCGGCGACCTGGACCGGGGAGGCCAGGTAGGCGAACAGGTCGCGGACCTCCTGCTCGGAGAGGGTGTCGAACTGACCCTCGGGCATCATCGAGACCCGCGAACGCTTCACGTCCTCGACGTCCTCGGCGGGGACCAAGACGCGCTCGTTGGCGGTTTGAACCGTCAGCACCTCGGGAGTCTGGGAGCGGAGGATGCCGGAGATCACCCGGCCGTCGGAGGTCAGGACGTTGGTCACGGTGTACTCGTTGGCCACCGTGGCGCTGGGGTCCAGCACGTTCTCCAGGACGTAGTCGGGATTGGCGCGGTCGGAGCCGGTCAGCTCGGGGCCGACGTCGCCGCCGGCGTCGAACAGCTTGTGGCAGGCGTGGCAGGTCCGCTCGTACACCGCGCGGCCGTTCGACGGATCGGCCGTCCCCGCTCCGAGGATCGCCTTGTACTTGCCGACCAGCGCCGCCTTGTCCGCGGAGGTTTCCCGGACGGTCCCCCAGACGGACTCCAGCCGCCTGGCAAGCGCCGGGTCGCCGATCGCCTGGATCTGGCGGGCGACGGTGACGCTGACGTCGCGACGCGGCACGACGCCGCGCTCGATCGCGTCCAGAAGCGACGACGCCCACGCCGGCCGCGACGCCAACGCGGCGACGACGTCCGCGCGCTCCGCGGGCGCGAGCGCCTCGTAGCGGTCGAGCAGGACCTTGGGGACGTCGGCCTCGCCGAGGGCGGCCATCGCCCGGATCGCTCGGGGGCGGAGGGCGTCGTCGTCGAGCAGGCCGGGAAGCTCCTTGCCAAGCCCCGGCGCGCGGCGGTCGGCGAGCGTCGCCAGGGCGGCGCCGCGGCGGTCGGCGTCGGCCCTGGGGTCGAGCAGGACGGCGCGAAGCGCCTCCACGGCCCTGGGCTCGTCGAGGAGCACCGACAACAGCAGCGCCTTGTCCAGCAGCTCCGGCGACTTCGCGGCCGAAATCGCGGCGTAGAGCTCGCTCCAGCCTTTCGGCCGGGGGACTTGCTTGCGGCCTTGAAGCGCCTCCAGCGCGCCGTCGAGGACGTCGGAGCGAAGGTCGTCGCGGTCGGACTCAAGCGCCGGCGCGAGCGCGGCGAGGCCCTTGGCCGGATCGGCCGAGACGATCCGGCGGGCGAGGAACTCGCGAAGCGTCGGCAGTTTGACTTCGGGCAGGACCTCGGCGGCGAACTCGGTCGAAACGGCCGCCTCGCTCTCGATCGCGTACCAGGTCAACAGGGCGAGCATCCGGTCGGCCGGGTCGATCTGGGCCGTCGCCAGGGCCCGCGCCAGGGGGCGGCGGTAGTCGGCGGTCGGGATCCGGAGCAACGCCGACGCCAGGGCCAGGCGGACGCGGGGCGAGGGGTCGCGCCCGGCCATGTCGGCGAAGCGGTCGACGACCTCGCGCGGGACGGACGGGACGTCGACCAGCAGCCGGACGGCCCAGGCGCGGATCGATTCGTCGCGGTCGCCCAGAAGCGCCGTCAAGGCGGCGCGGTCGAGCCCGCCGACGGCGTTGAGGGCCCAGAGGGCGCGGAGGCGTCGAGGGGCGTCGGGGGCGTCGGCGAGCAGCTTTTGAAGCGACGCGCGAGGGGCGTCCATGGAGGCGGGGTCGGCCGTCGCGCGCTCCTGGAGCAGCCGCCGCGCGGTGCGGACGTACCACTCGTTCCGGTGGGACTGAAGCGCGACGAGTTCGGCGTCGGAGAGTTTCGCCAGGTCGACCTTCACCGGCTTCGCGTCGCCATACGATAGCTTGTAGATGCGGCCGTTCTCGCGATGGGAGCCGTCGGCGTCTTGTTCGTGGCATTCGCCGATGTCGGACCAGTCGGTGAAGAAGACGCCGCCGTCGGGGCCGTACTTCAGCTCCAGGCCGCGGAACCAGACGTCGTCGACGCGGAGCAGGTCGGGGCCGTGGCTGGCGACGTAGCTGGAGCCCTTGCGCGTAAGTCGGTCGTGGTTGACGCGGTGGCCGTGGATGTTGAACGTGAAGAGGCCGCCGCGGTACTCCTCGGGCCACTGGCCGCCCAGGTAGATCATGGCGCCGACGTGGGCGTGGCCGCCGCCGGCCTGGTCGTGGCGGTCGTGGCCGGCGCCCTCGCGGGACTCGGTCCAGTGGCCGCCGGCCCAGTGGAGGTGGTCGGCGCAGGTGGGGACGCGCTCGTAGGTGTGGGGGTTGAAGTCCTCGCCGAACATGCGGTCGTAGCGCGCGCCCGGGACGACGTGGAACAGATGCGCGATGACGCAGTTGGTGATGAACGCCTCGCCGTAGTCGTCGAAGTCCAGGCCCCAGGGGTTGGTGGTGCCGTGGGCGACGACCTCGAACGTCTTGCGGGTCGGGTGGTAGCGCCAGACGCCGGTGTTGATGGCGGTCCTCCCCTCCGGAGGCGTTCCCGGGGGACCGACCAGGGAGTTGGAGAGGATGCCGTTGCAGCCCCAGAGCCAGCCGTCGGGGCCCCACTTCAGGCCGTTGAACATGTTATGCTGGGCCTTTTCGTCCCAGCCGTCCAGGACGACCGTCGGGGGGCCGTCGGGGACGTCGTCGCCGTCGGCGTCGGGGACGAACAGGAGGTTGGGCGTGGAGCAGAGCCAGACGCCGCCGAAGCCCAGCTCGATCCCCGTGAGGTTGGTGCCGCCATCGTAAAAGACCTTGCGGGAGTCGAATTTCCCGTCGCCGTCGGCGTCCTCGAATATGAGGACGCGGTCCTTGCCGTCGGGTCCGCCGAGCCAGATCGGATACGAGTAGTTCTCCACGACCCAGAGCCGGCCGCGGGGGTCGATGGAGAAGGCGATCGGCTGGACGACGTCGGGCTCGGAGGCGAACGGCTTGACGACGAACCCCGGCGGGACGGTCATCCGCGCCGGCGCGTCGGCCACGGACATGGGCGCGGACGCGGGTTCCGGATCGCTCCAGCCGGCGAACAGGAGGGCGGACGCCGCGAGGGCGAGGGGGAACGGACGCGCGATCATGGGCGAGGCTCCACGGCGAGAATGGTCGCCGGCGGCCACCGGCGGGGGAATTGCAGACTAAAGCCGCCGCGAGCCCCCGTCAATGGCCGGCCTTCTCCCGCCCTCTCGTCGGCCCGCTCAGCGCCGAAGGCCCCCCTCGACTCCGCGGCGGCCGGTGGCGACGGGGATCAGCTTGATCCAGTCGACGCCGACCAGATAGCTTTTGCTCTTGGCGTTCTTGCCGACGACCTGAATCCCCAGGTCGTTGACGCCGGCCTTGAGGTCGGCCTCGCCCAGGACGACGCCGCCGGAATGGACGACCTCGGGAGAATACAGGTCGATCGGCTCGCCCAGCGGCTCGCCGCCGACGCTGAATTGGACCTTGCCGTAATCGAACGACTTCGTGAGTCCGGCCCAGACGACGTACCCGCCGGCCTCCTTCACGGGGAGTTCCAGATCGAGCCGGGCGCCGTCCTCGTGGACGATCCAGAAGAGTTGGCTGGCCGCGGACCAGACGCCGCCGAAGGGGCTCATGTCCTGGGTGAGGACCTCGCCGGCGGTCTTGCCTCGGATCTTAAGCGCCTCGGCCTCGATCGCGCCCGGCTCGCGATGGATCGGCGGTTTCGGATGGATGATCCGCCTGGAGAGGTCGGGGACGCCGGCCGGCTCGACCTTCGCGCCGGGGCTCGCGTAGAAATAGGCGAGCGTGGCGTACTGGACCTTCACGGCCTCCCAGTGCCAGATCTCCAGGTCGAACGCCAGCGACTCGGCGAACGGGATCGAGTCGAGCGTCTGGACCCGAAGGACGCTGGTGTTCCCCTTGGTGCCGGGGCCGTCGCAGCGCGACTGGGCGTGGAACGGGCTGTCGGTGAACGTCGAGGGGTTGCTCCAGGCGTAGCCGAAGTAGTCCTCGGTGCCGGTGCCGAAGGTGCTGGGGAACGGCTCGCCGTCGACGTAGACCTTCTCGTCCCCCTCGCCCCACCAGGCGGGCGTGGGGTTGAAGAGGTTCAACGCGAGCCCGACGTACCGCCCCGATCCGCCCGAGACCCGCAAGGCCGGCCAGTCGAGCGCGCCGCCGGCCTTGACGGTCTGGACGTCGTCGCGCTGGCGCCAGCGGGCGTGGAACGTGAGCTCCTCGGCCGCCCTGGGATCGGGGACCACGACGGCCTCAAGACTTAGGCTTTGAGGGCGCTCGTCCGGGCGATGCATCTCGATCCGCGCCGAGCGCCGAAAGGGCATGGGCCAGCGGGCGGTCATCGTCCCGTCCGCGTCGACCTCCGTCATCGCCGTGCGGAACGGGTTGAGGCCGGGCCCGGAGCCGAAGAAGTCGCCCAACGGGGCGGCCACCTGGGGCTCGTCGGCGCCGTCGAACGTGATGGTCAAGAGCGTCCTGGCCAGCACGTCGGCGACGGCGTCGTCGTCCAACCCCTCGCGGTCGAGCCTGGCCCGGAGCATCGCGACGCGGCGGCCGCGGTCGCCGGGGACCTCGGGGAAGTCCAGCATCCCCGACCCGGCGCCACCCATGGAGACGACGGCCGTCCCCGGCGCCCTCTCGGCCGGCGCGACCGGCGCGGTCAGCTTGCTCCGGGCCTCGGCGATCGCCCCGGCGGCCCGCTTGAGGACCTCCGGCGAGTAGCTCTCCACCTTCGTCCCGGCCGCGTAGGTCGTCACGTTCACCTGGTAGTACTGGTCCCCCTTGGTCGTCGTGATCTTGATCGACTTCTCAAACGGGAACGGGAAATACAGGTTCCGACCGCGGGAGGCGTCGTGGCCGAAGGGGGCGGAGAACGGCTCGACCTCGCCGTCGGTGATCGCGGCGAACTCGGCGGCCAGGGCCGGCTCCTCCGCGCCGTCGATGTAGATCCGCAACTCGCCGTCGGGGTTGGCCGACCAGATCCGAGAGACGTAGCCGGGGCCCTTGGCGTCGGCCAAGACCCATTCCCGGTTCGCCCCCTCGCCCTCCACGCGGAGATAGTGGCCGCGATCGCCGTTGGCGAACGGCGCGACGATCTCGCCGCCCTCCAACTTGGTCGCGCGGTCGTAGCTGGAGAACTGGAACGACCGCTCCCCGGCCGCCGGCGGCTCGGCCAGCCACGAGGGATCGGCCAGCCGGCCCAGCAGCGACTCGACGGTGATCGGCTTGGAGTCGTCGCCGCGGGCCGGCAAGATCAGGAACGCGGCGAGCAAAGCCGGCGCGAGCCAGATGGGGGAACGCATGCAAAGGCTCCTGGGACCCAATAGCGTTCGGCGCGAGACCGCGTTGTCGCGTGGCGATCGTCGCCTTCTCCCCTTGAGGGAGAAGGTGGCCCGAAGGGCCGGATGAG
>CALCIB010000169.1 GCA_937907525.1 uncultured Planctomycetales bacterium
GAGAAGGCCGTTTGGCGACGGCTTGCGAAAAAGTGTCGGGTCGTCAGCCCGGTGGAAGAGGGGACCGAATCGGCGTCACGGCTCGTTGCGAGGGCGGCCTCCGCCCGTGCGTCTTCATCCGTGAACGGCCGAGTTTCGTCGGTTTTTCGTCGCGCGCCCCGGTTCGTGTGGCAACGGCATCATGGCGAGCCGCGCCTCGGGGGCGCGGGCCGCTCAGCGAGGGCCGAGGCGCGACCATGAACCGGACGACCGTCACGAACTCCGACGAGGTCTCAGACGCCGTCGCCGCGCGACGCACGACGTCCCCCCGCGCGCTGGGGGCGAGGCGACTCGCCGGGTCGGTCGATCCGACGCGCGTCCAGCGCTTTCACATCGAGTTCGCGCGACCGAACCCAATTTCAGGGTGCCGGGGTTCGCATTTAAGGTGCCTCCGTTTAATGGCTTACGTTGATCGATCCGCGCCGTCCCGCGTGACGAACGGAGCCAAGCGAAGCCAGGCGCGGTCGGTCGGGTGGGATGGGTCGCGCGGAGGATGCGCGAAAGTCGGGAGGGGCCGTCGGCCGATGCTGGAAACGGACGGCAACGGCGTCGAGGGACGGCGCGGGCGTTGGGGCAGGCTCGACGAGGCGGTCATGGAAGACTCAGGGCGGATCGACGTCCGACTCGGACGCCGGGGTTTCTTGACGGCGGCGGCCGCGGCGGTCGCCGCGCCGACGATCCAGGCCGCGGCGCTCGGTCACGGCGACGTCCTTGCCCGAGCCCGGTCGGCCCGGCGACGCGGCCGGCTGGCGGAACACAAGGGTACGCCGGACTGCGTCCGGCTCTATTACGAGGCCGCGGTCTTCGCCTACGCCGCTTTGGCCGCCGATCCCGGCTCGGCCGGAGCGACCGCGGTCTACAACGACGGCCTCGCCGGCTGCCTGCGCGCGGCCTGCCGCCATCGGCTGATCGATCCGCGCTCGCAATTGCTCGTGCCGGGGCCCGGCGGCGCGACCGCCGTGCCGATCGTCCATCAGGGGTTCGTCTGGTCGCCGGCCGACTTCCACGGCCTGCTCGACCCCGCGACCGCGCCCCGAAACCTGTCGAACCGTCACGACCACTCCCGCGGCGGCCTCGGCGCGACCCAGGTCGTCGTCCGGCGGAACCTCCATCAGGATTCGTGCGACGGCTTCCTTCACGACGCCATGTACTTCCCCGCGACGGCCGTCCTGCGGCCCGACCTCGACTCCTGGCTGGGCGGCGGCGGCCCCGGCGGCGACGTCCTGGAGCTTTACGACCCCCTCCGCGTCGGCGCCGTCGCGCTCCCCGGCGGCGTCGCGCCCCTGGCCTCGGACGTCGACGCCCCCATGTCATTCCTGGCGTGGTCGACCTCCGACGGCGAATCGGGATGGGCCGGCCTGCTCAACCCCAGCCAGGACGTAAACCGCGCGTTCCTGGGCCTGCTGGAGCCGTTCCAGCCGGGCAAGATCCCGGTCTTCTTCGTCCACGGCATGTTCGACTCGCCTTATACGTTCTCCGATCTGATGAACGGCCTGCGGCTGAAGCCGGGGTTCCTCGACCGCTACCAGATCGCCGGCTACCGCTACGCCACCGGGATGACGTTCCTGCACTCCGCCGCTCAGTTCCGCGAACGCCTGCGCGCCTTCGAGGCGGCCTTCGACCCCTGGCGCTCCGACCCCGGCGTCCAGGACTCGGTGTTCGTCGGCCACAGCCTGGGAGGACTCCTCATCAAGCTCCAACTCGTCTCCAGCGGCGAGGCGTTCTGGAACCTGGTCTCAAACCGCCCTTTGGAAACGCTGGCCGCCACCGAGCAGACGCGGGCGTCGTTGGCGTCGCTGTTCCACTTCGACCCGGTCCCGTTCGCGCGCCGGGCGGTCTTCATGGCGACCCCCCACGGCGGCCTCACCACGTTCGGCAAGACCGGGGAGACGCTCAACGAAGTCGTCAACCGGCCGCCCCGGGATCTCGACCCGTTGATCGCGGAGGTCGCCGCCGCCAACCCCGGCGCGATCCTTCCCTACATGCGCGAGCTTCCCAGCGGCGTCAGCGTGCTCCGCGGCCGCGACCCGATCCACCAGGCGCTCCACGACCTGCCGATCGCGGCTTACGTCCGCTATCACACCGTCGCCGGGACCGGGCGCGTCACTCCCTCGGCGGTCGGATTTAGCGACGGCGTCGTCCCGGTCGCGAGCGCCGTCCTGGAGGGGGCGGAGAGCCAGACCCTCATCCCCGAGTGGCACACCACGATGAACTACAGCGAGTACGCGCTGGCCGAGGTCGACCGCATCCTCAAGGCGCACCTCGCCGGATAACGTGAAATCCAATCGATGCGCGACACCTTGAGAAGCACGACGATGAAGACGAGCGCGGGGGCGTCGACCGGGGCGGCCCTCGGGGCGAGTCCGCGCGCCTGGGACCGCCGAGCCGTCGGCCGGTCCTCCGGCGGGTCAACGCGGGAGCGGGGAGGCGACGGGTTCGTCGTCGGCCGCAGCGGCTTTCCAGGGCGGCTCGCCGGCGCCCGGCCAGACGGCCGCGTCGGGACCGCCGCGAAGGTAGCGAAGGAACTCCTGGGCGCATTCCGGCTGGCGATAGGGTTGATGGATGTATGTAAATCCATCAATGCTTCCGTCGGTGAAGAGGGACCGGACCGTCAGGGCGTAGCGCAGGTCGATGCACCCTCGACGTTCCATGGTTCGACGGACCTCCTCCCAGGTCGGCGGCTCCGGTCGCGCCGCCAACTCCGCCGCCAGCCCGGCGAACCCCTCCGACGCCCAGCCCTCGACCCCCACCACTCTCACGGGGAGGCGCGGGCCCTCGGGCTCGCCCTCGGCCCACGTCCGCGAACCATCCCGCGTGCAAGACGGCGTGCCACCCGTCACCGCCACGACCAGCGCCGCGGCCACGCCGAGGCTCGTCCACTCCACCCGGCTCCAACGACGCATGACTGCCCCCCCGCGTGCCGATCCCCGCGCGCGATTGACGATCGACCCCGCGTCACGAACCAGGGCCGCACATACTACACTTGTAATTGTACGCGAAACGCTCCTCGGTCGATGGTTTTACTACTTCGTGGCTGGCGATTTTTTATTTTACAAAAATCAAACATCCGATTCGGTGGCGTCGCGCGTCATCTTCCCGACGGGAGGGGTCGTTTCGGCGCGATCCGAGGCGGACGCCTCCGCCCCGTGGACCGACCTCGACCGCATGAGCGGGGCCGGCGCGGCGAACGGCGCCGCGGCCGGGCCGGCCGACGCGACGCCGCCAATCCTCCCTCGGCGCATACCTTCCTCCCGCTCGGACTTCCGCGCTCGCGGCGAGACGGATTCATCGAGATCCGGGAATGGATCGAGACCGTCGCCTCCGCGCGGAGGCGACGGGAAGGCGCGGGGGCCCGGATCGCCTTCGGGCCCTCGCGAGGGTCACGGCGCGTCGGCCGCGGGCGGCTTGACGCCGTCCTTCAGCGGATAGACGACGTCGCCGCTCGACGTGTAATCGAGGGCGTGTTCGGCCCGGTCGTCGCGGCCGTCGGGGCCGACGCTGTAGAGCAGCCAGCAGTCGTTGGCGGGCTTCAAGCGGTCCTTGTCGCTCGGCGAGGCGAACCAGTGATCCATGACCTCGGCCAGCGGGAACAGGAGTTGGCCGCGCGAGCGGACGTAGCCGAAAAGCTCATGGCCGTAGGGGTCCATCAATTCGGAATCGAAAGCGCCCTCATGGAGGTCCTCGTCGCTCGGCAGGAGATCCGTCAACGATTCCGGCAGCGCGCCGTCGTGGCGAGCCTGATGAAGCCGGAGCCGCAGGACCGTCGCCAGCGCGCGCCTTCCAAGCTCGACGCGGGGAATCTGGCGGAAGTCCATGCCGGGGCTCGCCAGCCTGGCCATCGGCGAGGACCACGACAGCGCGGCCATCTCCGCGGGGCCGAGGTATCGCGTCGGGCCGTCGGGCGGCTTGATCGTCAGAAGGCGACTCGAGATCCACTGTCCCCGCCAGTCGACCTGCATTTGCGCCAGCTCGGAGTAGGAACGTTCCTCAAGCATCTGAATCCACGCCGCGGTCGCCAGGTCGTACACCTTCCGCGCCCTGGCCGTCTCCCACGGACTCGTCACGACGCGGGCCCCCAGGGCGTCCCAGGTGCCCACCTTGCGGTTCGGGCCGTACTGGCGCAGGTATTCGTCGATCCGATCCTCCCAGGGAAGGTCGGCCGTGTGCTGGAACACGATCCGATCGACCCGCGCCCGGTCGGCGGGGGAGTAGCCCGGCGGCAGGGCCCGGAACGCGGCCAGCGCGCGCTCCAGCGATTCGGCCGTCTGCCGCGCGTCCTCGGCCCAACGGAACGCCAGGCCGATCGCCCTCCCCTCCATCCAGAGGTAAGTCACTCCCCGAGTCATCGAGAACTGCCGGGCCATGCGCAGCAGCGTCTCGACGTCGTCCCACGACCCCTCCACGTCGCCGCGGGCCAGCCGCGACTTGGCGGAGGCGGTCAGCGGCGCGGTCAGGACGAGATCGGACGGGACCGAAGGCATGGCGTGGATCGTCGCCTTGCGGACGTCCTCGAAATCGCAGTTCGGCAGCCGCGACGCCTTCCGCAAGACCGCCAGCACGGGCTCGACCTTCTCCAGCCACGCGGCGACCTTCGCATCGGTCGCGGGCGTGTTGAAGGGCTCGTAGAATTCGGCCGGCAAGCCGTGGCGTCCTCCGACCGCGTTCGCCACCCCCAGGGCCAGCCGCTCGGCCTCCCGGTACAGCGGCGCGGCGTCCTGGTCCGGGGGCGAGGGCCAGCCGAAACGATCCGGCTCGAACAGTTCCCGCGCCTGGCGCTCCGGCAGCGTCGGCACGTTCCAGGCCCGATTCGCGACGTAGCCGAAGACCATCAACGCCCCGACCCCGACGCACCAGCCCGCCAACCGAGCCCACTTGCCGAGACCCGGCGGGAACCGCAGCCAGTCGCCGCTCCAGACCCAGGTGACGAACAGCAGGGCGAGCGCGACGTACAGGGGGCCCGTCGGCGCCATGATGCCCGCCGCCGTGGAGAGCCCCAGGCAGAGCTCCAGCGCGATCACGCCGACCAGCGCCACCGCCCCGGCCATGATTCCGCGCCGGAAGACCATCCCGGAGAGGGCCCCGACCGCGAAGGGGATCGCCAAGACGCCGAGATAGGTCGCGAGGTCCGTCCAGGACATGGGGATGTCCGCCACCCTGGGCGTGCCGACGGGCGTGCCTCCGGCCTGGAGCTTGCGGACGATCGGGATCATCAGAAAGGCCCAGAGGACCACCGTCGCCGCCCACCACGTCAGGACCTTGACGGTCCAGACCACGCCCGGCCGCGCGCCGTGCTGGTCCAGGAAGCGGTGCGTCCCGCCGCGGTTCTCCGTGTTGAACGTCGCGGAGCCGGTCAAAAGGCCGAGGAACCCCATGGCGAGGACGAGCAGTTGCAGGCCCGTCCCGGTTCGGTCCCACTCGGTCAGTCGGAAATAGACGACCGCGCCGACCGCCACCGCGATCAGCATCTTCAGGTCGGCCCGGACCCGTCGCCAGGTCTCCCAGACCAGCCTTCCCACCGAGGACGGCCAGACCCACGACGGTCGTCGGCGGCGCGGCAAGGCGGGCGCGGGGTCGTCCTCGTCCTCCGTCGGCAACGGCCCCGACTGGCGACGCTCCCATCGCGGCGGGCCGGTTCGGACGAACGCCAACGCCGAGGCCGCCGCGGTCGCCAGGGCGATCCCCAGAAGCGCCGGCGCCGCCTGGGTCGTCGGCCCTTCCTGGAGGTTCACGAGCGCCGCGAGGGTCGCGCCCACCGAGGCCATCGCCAGCACCGCGGCGTGCATCGCGTTGCCCAGGACCGTCGACCAGAGCAGCCCCCAACCCAGGGCCACCGCCCCCCAGAGCAGCATCGCGACCGTGACCGGGCCGAGCTTCGGGAACACTCCGACGTGAAGCACCGTCGTGGCCCACAGGAGCGCCGCCAAGGCCAGGGTCGTGACCAGCGCGAACGACGCCTTGGCGGACCAGAGCCGCAAGCGATCGACCGGCAGGGCGTCGAGCAGCCCCAGCGTGCCGTTCTCGCGCTCGCCCGCGAAGGCCGCGGCGGCGATCAGGAACAGGTAGATCACCGCGGTCAGCGTCGCGACCCCGAGAAGACCTTCCTCCGGAGTCGGCGTCACCAGCAGCCGGAGAAGCGTCTGAAGCGCGAGCCCGACGAAGGCCAAAAACGCCCACGCCGGCCAGGTCTGCCGCGCCTCCTTCCACCACAATCGCGCGAACATGCGATCCTCCTTTCGGATCGATGGATGAAGACTCGGTCAGGCGACGTGGACCGCCTCGGGGCTCGGCCCCGCGAGGGGGCGGCGCGCCCTCATGTATCCGACGTAGACGTCCTCAAGCGAAGGCGACTCGATCCGAAGCGACTCCACGCCCGGCAGGTTGCGAACCGCCTCGCACGCCTGGCGGTCGGGGGCGCGCACCAGCCATTGCGCCTGGCGCGCGGCGTCGGCGGCGTCGA
The DNA here is from genome assembly GCA_937907525.1 of uncultured Planctomycetales bacterium. Lineage (GTDB taxonomy): Bacteria > Planctomycetota > Planctomycetia > Isosphaerales > Isosphaeraceae > Paludisphaera. The sequence continues at coordinate 6,497 of CALCIB010000169.1, forward strand.
TCAACTCCAGCGGCAGCGAGGCCGGCGGCGCGTCGAGGTGGTCGCGGTCGCGGAAGTTCACCGCCAAGAGGAACGTCCGCGCTCGAAGCTCGTCCAGCGGCTCCGCGATGATCAATTTTCCCTTGTGCAACAGCGCGACGTGGCTGGCCACCCGCTCCACCTCGCCAAGCTGGTGGCTGGAGAGGAAGACCGTCCGGCCCGACGCCGCGAGGTCCACCATGTTCTCCAGGAACTCGCGACGGACCATCGCGTCCAGCCCCGACGTCGGCTCGTCCAGGATCAGCAAGGACGGGTTCGACGCGGTCGCGAGCGCCAACGACACCTTCGCCCGCATCCCCTTGGAGAGCGCCTTGATCTTGCGGTTCGGCGGCAGGCCGAAGCCGCGGGTGGATTCCTCGTACCGCGACAGGAACCCGGCGGGGCCGACGACCGGCTCGGGGTGGAAGCCGGCGGCGAACCAGCCGATCTCCGCCACCGTCATCCAGTCGTAAAGCGCCGGCTGTTCCGGGACGTAGCCCACCTTGCGGCGCACCTCCAGCCCCTCGCGGCTCGGGTCGAGCCCCAGCACCCGCGCGTGGCCGGCGTCGGGGCGGATCATCCCCAGGAGGATCTGGATGGTCGTCGTCTTCCCCGCGCCGTTCTCGCCCAGCAGGCCGAAGACGGAGCCCTCCGGGACGGTCAGCGACAGGCCGTCGAGCGCGGTCTGGTCGCGGTAGAACTTGCTCACGAACTCGATCGAAACGGCCGTTTGCCCGATCATGGTTCACGCCCCCTTTCCGTCGTTCGGGTCGCCGCGGCGCCACTCTTCATGCAGGATGGTTTCGATCTCCCCCGCCGGCAGCCCGGTCCCCCGAGCCTCCTCGAAGGCCGACCGCAGCCGCCCGCGGACGAACTCCACGCGGATCGACCGACACCGCTCGACCGCCCCCGAGGCGATCTGCAACCCGGTCCCGCGCACCGGCTCCAGCAGCCCCTCCGCCTGCAGGTCGCGATACGCCCTGGCGACGGTGTTGGGATTGACCACCAACCGCTTGGAAAGCTCGCGCACCGACGGAGCCAACTCCCCCGGCCGCAACACCTCTCCCGCGATCGCGAACTTGATCCGATCGGCGATCCGCCCGTAAATCGGCCGGCCGTCCGACTCGCCCAGGTCGATCAGCATCGCCCAGCCTCCTGGTGTATTATTGACCTAGCACAGTATCGGCGTGTTTCAGACACTCGTCAAGGGATGGCCGCGGGATTTTTCGGGGCGATACGGTCGAGGGGCTAGAGTCGTTCGGCGTCGATGGTCGCCCGCAAGGTCCGCATGGCGCGCGCGACGGCTTCCACGTTGGCGGGGTCGTTGTGCCAGCGGCTGACGCCGGAGGGGTGGGGGAGCGGGATGAAGAGGACGCCGTCGCGCTCGACCGTTTGGCCGACGACCGCCGACAGCGACTTGATCGGGCCCAGGAAGGTCTTGGCGGCCAGAAGGCCGACCAGGATGACGACTCGCGGGCGGACCAACTCGGACATCTGGTCGACCCAGGGGCGGCAGAGGGCTTGTTCGGCGGGGGAAGGAACGCGGTCGCCCTTGGCGCCGGGGAGGCGGCCGGGGTAGCACTGGGTGATCGCGGCGAAGTGGATCCGCCGCCAGAAGTCCGCGCGAGGGACGCCGCCGGCTTCGAGCCATTCGCGGAGCCGGTCACCGCCGGCGCCGACGAACGCCCTGCCGGTGAGCATCGCGCGGCGGCTGGGCGCCTGGCCGATCAGGAGGATCCGAGGCAAGGGCGCTTCGGAATCGGGGTCGTGGGCCGTCGGCAACGACACGGCCTCGTCCAGATGTCCCGCCGCGTGGCATCGCCGACACGCGCGAATCCCGACGTTCATCGCCAGGATTCGTCGTCGCGCCTCTTCCGACTCCCCGATCATCCCGCCGCCCCCTCCAGCCTCGCGACGAACGCCGCGTGTTCGGGCGAGGCCAGTCCCCGGTTCAAGGCCGCGAGGACCTTAGCCAGGTCGTCGGCCAGCAGCGCCTCGGCGTCGAGCCAGAGGCCGGGGAACGCCTCGCTCTTTAGGAGGCCGTCGTCGGGCTTCATCGGTTCGTAGCGGTCGTCGCGGAGGACGAACCAGTCGAGCGCCCGGTCCAGCACGCGCCAGACCAGATACTCCCTCACGCCGTTGCGGAGGTAGGCGCGGAGCTTGTCGCCCAGGTCGATGCTGGCGCTGCTGGACGCGACCTCGGCGACCAACTCCGGCGCGCCTTCGATGTAGTCGTCGTCGGAGATCCGCGTCTGACCGCCGCGCGCCGGATTGACGATCAGGAAGGCGTCGGGCTGAGGCTCGTTGTCTTCGTCGAGTCGGACGCTGCCGTTGTCGCCGGCGTCCACGCCCGGAGTATGGGCCGCGTAGGTGCCGAGCCAGGTGGCTAGCCCGGATATTTCATCCGCCCTTCGGCCGCCCGCCCACACAGGTTGCATAAGCACC
>CALCIB010000170.1 GCA_937907525.1 uncultured Planctomycetales bacterium
GTAGGCTTGCGTGGGGGTCGTATGCGGGTTTTGATAAGTGTCGGGTCGTCAGCCCGGCGGGAGAGGGGACGGAATGGGCGGTTTGGGTCGTTACAGCCGAAGCCCGCGGCTCAGGGCGCGGGCTTGCCGTTGAAGGTCGCGGGCTTGCCGGCGGTCTCCGGGTTGCGGGCGAAGGAGAGTTTCACGCCCTCGGGGGCCGTCGCCTCGACGGTCAGCTCGCCGTCGTCGTCGATCCTCCACGAGACCGACACCTTCCCCCCGGGCGTGACGACCGAGCCCTTGGCCCACGACAGGCCGCAGGGGCGGGGGTTGATCTCGAAGGCCGACGAGCCCGCGGCCGTCGGCCGGATCCCCAGGATGATCCGCGGCAGGTAGAGGTTCGGGGCCGACGACCAGGCGTGGCAGTGGCTTCGGGTCGGGAAGCCCCCCGCGCCGGTCGTTCCGCTGGCGAAACTCTCCCAGACGGTGGAGGCGCCGGCCTCAAGCATGGGGACGTAGTTCTTGTAGATCTCGGCGATGATCGCGTCCTCCCGCCCCAGCGCCTCCATCGCCGCGTAGTGGTACAAGGCCGCGAACGGCGAGCCGACCCGGACCATCCCCTCCGGCGGCGACAGCACGTTCCGCGCCGCGGCGTCGCGGTTCGCCGGATCGATCGCGTTGAAGAGGATCGCGAGGAAGCTCGTGTGCTGGCTTGTCGAATCGCTGATCTCGCCGTCGTCGTGGACCGAGTCCGGGTACGCTCCCTTCTTGGAATCCCAAAGCGCGTTGACGCCCTTGTACAGTCGCGCGCGGGTCGCCTTCAGCCAGTCGTCGCGGGAGTGGTCGCCGAGGGCCTCGGCCGACTTCAAGGCCGCGTCGATCGCGCCGATGAAGAACAGGCTGTTGTGCAGCACCGTCCGGCGGTTCTGGTCGATGCCCGACCAGTCGAAGAGGTTCCAGAACGGCGCGCTCATTAGGCCGTCCTCGTTGACGTATTTCTCCGCCCCCTCCAGGTTCTTGAGGGCGGCGGGGTGGAACTCGCGGAGCGCGTCCAGGTCGCCGGTGTACCAGTAGTAGTCCCAGATCGACATCCCCCAGAGGAAGCTCCAGGCGGGGATCAGGGTGTCCCAGCCGGAGGGGGTCTGGCAGCCGGCCATCGGGTAGCGCTCCAGCGATTCCGCGGTGATCCGGATGCAACGCCGGGCGAGGTCCGCCGCGCCGAAGACCTGGAAGGCCAGCAGCGACTCGTTACGGGCGTCGCCGACCCAGTGGGTCTGCTCGTAGAGCGGGCAGTCGGTGAAGGTGTCCTCCATGCAGAGCTTCAGCGTCCGCGTGGAGATGAACCAGATCCGCTCCAGCCGCGAATCGCTACAGGCGAAGCTCCCCCCCTGGTCCACCGGGTAGGTCGACTCGATCAGCCGGAAGTTGCGGATCGCCACCGGCGTCTTTTGATTGCGCAGGGTGATGAAGACGTATCGGCCCGATCGGCGCTTGAGGGACGTGAACGTGTTCACGCCGCGCTTGGTGACGTAGCGCAGGCCGTTGCGGTTGCCGCGGGGGAACTGGATCCGGCCGTCGGGGGCGATGTACTCGACCCCGGCGACGTCCACGACCACGCCGGCGTCGGCCACCAGTTCGAAGTCGTAGTAGCCGACGTTCTGCGCCCCCAGGTCGTAGAGGAGTTCCACGTCGCCGTCGGGGCTGGGGCGGACGACGGTCGCCTCGGGGGACTCGTGGGTCAGGGCTTGCGGCCTGACCACCAACTCGTCGGCCTCGGCGACGACCTTCCGCTCGGTGAATTGCCAGTACGAGTCCTGGACGAACAACTCGTCGAACGGCATCTTCTTGATCCGATCGCCGAGCTTGGCCTTGAGGTCGTCGGCCGTCTTGACTTCCGAGAGCAGCCGGGACCTGTCGGCGTTGTAACCTTTCTCGGCCGCCGCGGCGTCGGGGCGGAGTTCCATGTCGGGCCAGACCATGTCGTCCTGGACGACGTCGTACTCGGGGAAGGCGACGTAGACGAACGGGTTGGTCGGGTCGTCGCCGACGGGGGTCTCCAGATGGAAGCCCTCGGGGTCGAGGAACCGGACGGCCTTCTCCTTGTCGTGGCCGTAGATGTTGCGGACCAGCCCCAGCAGCAGGTGCTTGCCGGCCGCCAGCTTGAAGACGCCGTCCCTGGCGCGGACGCCGTCGATCGCCACGTCGACGTTCTCGTCCTGGACGCGGATCTCGCATGGGGCCTCGTTGACGATCACGGTGGCGATCCCCCCCGCGCAGCTTACGACGCGGTTGGCCTCGATCAATCCGGGATGGGCGAGGCGGGCGGCGGGGAAGCAGAAGTTCCAGCCGTCGGCCCGGACGACCTTCGCCTCGACGAAGGACCGGAAGGCGAACGGCTGGCGGGTCATCAGGGCGACGTCGCGGGGGTTGAGGTCCTTCCACGGGCCGTCGTGGGTGGCGGCCACGACCTTCGCCGGGGTGAACCGGGGCTCGGCCTCCTGGGTGGCGTCGTACCACTCGGCCGGCTCCATCTGGATGCTGACCTTGGGGGTGTTGCGAACCCACCCCTCGGCCGGGGCGACCCGCCAGGAGGCGTCGCTCAGGACGCTGACGGTGCGCTCGTCGGCCTGGCGGACGTCGAGTTGGACCAAGAGCCCCGGCCGCTTGGGAACGCGGTGGAAGTCGCCGACGCCGTAGTAGCGGGCGACGACGGAGATCTCGTTGTCGCCGTCGCGGAGGTAGGTCGTGACGTCGAAGTCGTCGTACTGGAAGTGCTCCGGCCAGGCGCGGCCGGGGCCGTCGTTGACCCATCGACCGTTGATCGAAAGTCGATAGAAACAGTCGGCGGTGATCCGAATCCGGCCCCGCATCGGCAGATCGGCGTGGAACTCCTTTTTGGCCAGGATCGTCTGGTTGTAGGGGTCGTCGTCCGTCTGGTCGAGCCAGATCCAATTGGCCGTCAGCGGCTTGTCGGGCGCGGTCCAGTCCCCCGCCCTCGCCCCGACGACGCCGATCCCGGCCGCCAACGCCAACCACGCCGCCGCGCTTCTGATTCTCATCGCGATCCCTTCCGCGCCTGGTCCCGTCCGAGGCGGCCGTCGCGCCTCGTCCGCGGCCGATGATACATTCTCGACGCGGTCGATCCCAGGCGCCGGCGGGGCCGCGGCCTCATTCGGCCGTCGCCTTCGTCCGGTCTCGCCACTCGTCCCAGGTTCCGGGGAAGCCCTGGGCGTCCCACATCCAGAGGGCTTCGACCATGAGGTGGCCGCGGTCGAGGTCGTCCTCGTCGATCCGGTCGCGCGTCTTGGCGTCGGTGAGGCCCTCGAACAACCGCTTGGCCTCGAACGGGTCCTTGAAGTGCTGGTAGATCCGCATTTGCGTGTCCGCGGGGAGCTGTTGGATCGGGTGGCGGCCCGGCGCGCAGGCGAACCCCATGCGCGTTCCGAAGAGGTTCATAATCCGTTCGCAGCCCACTTGCTCCCACAGGTGGACGTGCGTTGGTTCGACGTGCTCCGCGTACCAACGGCTGCACTCGGTCGGGTGATAACTCGACCAGGCGAGGCCGAGGAAGGTGGAATCCAACCGCGTGAGTCGACAGACGGCGCAGGTATGACCGGCTCTGCTTCTGGCCGGGAAGTTCCACGCCACGAGCGAGACGAGCAAGCCCGCCGCCAGCCAACCGACGATCGCCAACGCCTTCATCGCGGCCTCCCGGCCCCGCGCGGGGGCGCCGACTAGACGTGTCGCGGAGTGCTTCCGCTTAGAGTCTGTCCCATAAGGGCGTCGCGGCCGCCATAACGTCCTTCCCCCCTCG
>CALCIB010000171.1 GCA_937907525.1 uncultured Planctomycetales bacterium
TTCCTAATCGAAAAGTTGTGGCCATACCTATGCCCGCGAGGGGGGAAGGGCGTTCGCGCCATATCTGCCTATTATTTCATTGAGTCTGAACATTTGTGTCCTTAAGACGGCCACGACCACCGATAGCTCGGCTGCCGTCGAAAACCGTTTATGACGATGGAGCCGTCGGGGCGGATCGAGACTTCGGAGTAGCCGCTGTTCTCGGGGCCGGAGCCCTCGATCATCGCGCGGAAGGTGGCGTAGTGGATGCCGCCGAGTTCGCGATGGTCGCCGCGGTGGTAGTGGCCCTGGAAGACGGCCAGGACGCGCCTGGAGTCTTCCAGCGCGCGGCGGATTTCCTCGGCGTTCTTGATCCCGTAGTCGCCGCCGACGTCCAATCGCTGATGGACCAGGACGATCGTCTTCGCCTTGCCGGCGGCCAGGTCGGCCTTGAGCCATTCGACCTGGTCGGTCGGGACGTTGGCGTCGGTCCACCGGGAGTTCTTGCGGCCGTAGGGTTGGCCGTCGCTTCGGAAGCAGGCGTCCAGGACGACGAAGTGGAACCCGCCGCGGTCGAACGAGTAGAACGACCGTTCCTTGCCCACCGCCCCCAGAAACTCGGCCTTCGTCAGCGTCTCGACGCAGTGATTGCCCAGGACGTAGTGGCGATCGCCGGCGGATTTGGCGAACTCGGCGTCGATCGTCTCGACCCAGCGCAGTTCGGTTTCCACGGAGTCGCCCGAGTCGATCAAATCGCCGATCTCGACGACGAAGTCCGGCTTGAACTTCTGGAACCCGGCGACCGCCTCGGCGAGCTTGGCGGGGGCCTCGCGATAGAACCGGGTCGCGGTCGGCTCCTTGTCGCCATAGTGCAGATCCGTCACCAGCCCGATCCGAAGCGCCTCGGCTTCGGCCCCCTCCACGCCGCGACTCGCCCCGCCGGCCGTCGCAGCCAGCACCAGCGCCCCCCCGCGTCCCAGAAACGCCCGCCGGCCGATGCGCCGGATCTCACGATGTTCGTTCATCGCCGCTGCTCCCGTTCGTCGGTTCGAGTCCACCGGGCAGCTTAAGGCGCCGGCGCGGAAAATCCGCGGAGATTCCGCGGAAACCTGAAATCCCGCGCGCGTTTGCGGCGACCTTACCCGTGACGACCGTCGTTTTTTGGCAATTCGCAAGCATCGATTCGGGAGCGGGCCGCGGGCGGATCGCGCTGAGCGGGGCCGGTCCATCCGTCCCTTGCCCCATCAAGAGCATGCCGCGCCGCTCACGGCCCTAGAATCCGCGACGGTCAAGAATCACCACCTCGACTTCGACGAGCGAACCCAATCGTCTAAATCCCAAGTTCTTCAATTCAAGCGAGTTACGAAGAATCATCCGCCGAACCCGCGTGCGAACGGACCCAATTCGCCGATGTTCGGGCGGCGGATTCGCGGGGCGGTCGGCCCTGGATTCGGGGGGGCGGACGGGCGATACTCGGCGCGGGGACGGGACGCCGGCGCGCGGCGGTCGCGGCGCGTCTCGTCAAGGACCGACCCCTCCCATGTCCGCCCGGAGAAACGGAACCATGACCAAGTTGCACGCGACGGCCCTGGCCCTTCTGGCCGGGGCGATGCTGCTGACGGGGGCGCCGAGGATGAGCATGGCCCAGGACGAGAAGAACCCGCAAAAGCCCGCCCTCCCCAAGGACGACGGCGAGAAACGGATCCTGGAGGCCATCGAGGCGGCCCGCGGCGGCCAGCGCTACGCCAACGTCTCGGAGTCCGACGGCCGGCTGTTGCGGCAGCTCACCGAGGCCGTCAACGCCAAGCGGGTCGTCGAGCTGGGGACGTCCACCGGCGAGTCCGGGATGTACTTCGCGATGGCCCTGCGCAAGACCGGCGGCAAGCTCTACACCTACGACATCGACCCCGGCCGGGTCGAGGTCGCCAAGGCCAACTACAAGAAGGCGGGGGTGGACGACCTGATCGTCATCACCCTGGGCGACGCCCACGAGACCGCCCCCAAGAACGCCGAGCCCATCGACGTCCTGTTCATCGACGCCGAGAAGCCCGGCTACGACGCCTACCTCCGCGAACTGCTCCCCCTGGTCCGCCCCGGCGGCCTGATCCTCGCCCACAACATGCGCCGGCCCGACCCCAACCCCAAGTACATCGAGGCCATCACCTCCGACCCCGACCTGGACACCTCGTTCGTCCTGATGGACGGCGCGGGCCTGGGGATCACCCTCAAGAAGCGCTGAGCGCCCGTCTCGCAAGCGCGTGGGGCCGGTCGTCCAAGGGGACCGGCCCCGCCCGTCCTCGACCGGCGGCCGTCCTCGAAGTCGAGACGCCCGGCGAGGTCCAACGACCATGACGAGCATGCCGAACCGAGCGACGCCGCGGCGACGGCCGGCGAAGTGGGTCGCGACGCTGGTCCTGGTCGCGGCGACGGGCTCGGCGCTGTTGGATCGCGAGCGGCATCCCATCGGGGGCCGGGCGGTCCTCGTCGGCGTGGCGACGGGGTTGGGGATGCTCCACCTGAGGGATCGACGATTGATCGCCGTCGCGTTGGCGTTCGCCGGCGCGAGTTGGGCGGCGGACGCGGAGCCGCCAAGGTGGGCGTCGGGCGGCGTGAAGGCGCTGGCCGCGCTTCACGTTCCGCCGCCCGACGACAGGCCGCCGGCCGATTTCATCGAGCGCGGGGAACGGAACGCCGCCCGCGCCCGGTTCGAGGAGGAGTACCGGCTTTACGGTTTCGCGTTGCTGAACCTCGCGGCCTTCCTGACGTTGCTGGCGGCCTCGCCGCTATTGCGGCGAGGCCGGATCGAGCCGCCTCGGGACGTCGCGAGGTCTTGAAGCCGAAGGTCAGTCGGCCTTCTTCTTGGAGTCTTTGTCACCGTGGCCGTGGCCGCGGTCATGACCCTTGGCGCCATGGGCCTTGTCGCCGTGGCCATGACCATGGCCCCTGGAGTACCGCGCCTTCACGGCGTGATGGCGACCGCCGCCGCGCCGGTGCTGGTCGCCGCGGGCGTGATGACCGTGCCCCTTGGAATCGTGGGCCTTGGAGCCCTTATCGCCACGGGCGTGGTCGCCGTGATCCTTGGAGTCGTGGGCCTTGCCCTTGCAGCAGTCCTTGGCCTTGCAGCATTCGGCCTTGTCCTTGCAGCATTCGGCCTTGGCGTCCTTGGAGCACTCGGCCTTCGCCTCCTTGGAGCACTCGGCCTTGTCCTTGGAGCACTCCGCCTTGGCGCACTCAGCCTTGTCCTTGGCGCACTCAGCCTTGTCCTTGGAGCACTCCGCCTTATCCTTGGCGCACTCAGCCTTGTCCTTGGAGCACTCCGCCTTGGCGCACTCAGCCTT
>CALCIB010000172.1 GCA_937907525.1 uncultured Planctomycetales bacterium
CTCGTCGTGACGACTTCTGAAAAAGTGTCGGGTCGTCAGCCCGGCGGGAGAGGGGGCGATTCGATCATGCCTCACGCTTCCGCATCCAGCGTCGCCAGCGCCCCGGCGATCCGGGCGCGGCAGCGGTCGCGGCCGACGAGGAAGAGGCAGTCGTAGAGGCCGGGGCCGACCCCCTGCCCCGTCGTCGCCACCCGAAGGGGGTTGACGACGTCGCCCATCTTGCGGCCGGTCTTCTCCGCGAAGTCGTGGACGGCCTTCTCCAGGGTCGCGACGTCGTAGGGCTCGGTCTCGGCCAAAAGCGCGTCGAGTTCTCGGAGCATCGCCGGGACGTCCGGCTTGCGGAGCCGCTTCTTGACCGCGGCCGGGTCGTACCGGATCTCGTCCTCGAAGAAGAACCGGCCCAGCTTCACGACGTCGGAGAACGTCTTCATGCGATCGCCGAGGGCGAGGATCACGGCTTCCAACAGGGCGCGTCGGTCGTCGGGGATCGGCGTGGCGACGAGGCCCTCGGCCTGGAGGAACGGGATCGCGCCTTGGACCTTCTCCGCCAGGGGCGCCTCCTTCATCCAGTGGCCCTCGATCCAGAACAGCTTGTCCGGGTCCAGGCTGGCCGGCGAGCTGTTGACGCGGTCCAGCGAGAACTTCTCGATCAGTTCGGCGCGGGTGAACAGCTCTTGTGTATCGTCGAAGCTCCATCCCAGGCGGGCGAGGTAGTTGACCAGGGCGTGCGGCAGGTAACCGCGCTCGACGTACTGGTGCAGGAAGATGAGGATTCCGCGCTTTTCGTACTCCTCGGTCTTCCGCTTGGACATCTTGGAGTGCGAGCCGGGCTCGGCGACGTAGGGGACGTGCGCGAAGCTCGGCGGCGTATTTCCAAGCGCCTCGTGGATCAACAGTTGGGGGAAGGTGTTGGAGAGGTGTTCCTCGGCGCGGACGACGTGGGTGATCTTCATCTCCACGTCGTCGACGGCGCTCGCGAAGTTGTAAAGCGGCTGACCGCCGGGACGGACGATGACGAAGTCGCCGATCTCGTCGGTGTCGAAGCTCACCTCGCCTTTCACCAGATCGTTGAGGACGAGCGTCCGGCCGGGGGGCACCTGGAACCGCAGGGCGTAAGGCCGGCCCTCCTCCTCGAACCGCTTGAGGTCGGCGTCGGAGTGTTCGACGCGACGGAAGCGGTAGGCGCGCTTGGCCTTCTTGGCGGCGTCGCGATCGGCCTCGCGCTCGGCGTCGGTGGAGTAGTCGCGGTAGACCTTACCGGCGGCGACCAGCTTGTCGACGGCCTCGCGGTAAAGGTGCTGGCGCTGGGATTGGTAGTAGGGCTGGTGGGGTCCGCCGACCTCGGGCCCCTCGTCCCAGAGCATGTCGAGCCACTTGAAGCCGTCGACGATCTTGGCGACGGCCTCCTCGACGTGGCGTTCCTGGTCGGTGTCGTCGATCCGAAGGATGAACTGGCCGCCGTGCCTTTTGGCCAAAAGCCAGTTGAACAGGGCCGTGCGGACGCCCCCGATGTGAAGATACCCGGTGGGGCTGGGGGCGAAGCGGGTGCGTACGGTCATGACTCTCACCCGGCCGACGAACCGCCGGCCGCTGGAACGGCTTGGACGCGAACGAATTGGACCACGATAGGCCCCGCGCCCCGCCGCTGTCAACGCCCGTCGGAGTCGTCCGGTCGACGACCGCCGCGGAGCTTCTCGACGCCGAGGTCGACGAGGGTCGCGACCAACGGCAGGACGGCGACGGCCAGGGCAGCGGCGAACGCCAGGGCCCCGAGCCGGCTCCAGCGGACGTCGCCGGCGACGAGTCCCGTCACCCACGCCGCCCAGGCCGCGACCAGGACGGCGGTCGCGACGGCCACGACGATCTGGATCGGTCGGATCCGTCTCCGTCCCACGCTCGCCGCGCCTCCCGTACCGTCCCGGTGGGCGTCATCGCCTCGGCGTCGCGCCGTTCGGCGTTTGGATGACCGCGGGCGCGGCGCGCATGCCGGCCATGATCGCCGAATCGATCCCGTAGAAGACCAACTGGTTGACCGCGGGGCCCGACCGGGTGAAGACGCCGGTCGTCAGGTTGAAGCTCCCCGCCCCCGCGGAGAAGACCGTGCCGTTGATCGCTTGCCAGCCGGTGAACGGCCCGATCGGCCGAACCGCCAGGAACGCCTGGTTCGCCCGGCTGGGCAGCAGGATGACCTCGGTCGCCTCCGACGGCCGCAGGCCCGTCCTGGCGACGATGCTCCAGCCCTTGGCGTTGGCCAGGGACTCCGGCCCGGCGTAGATCGTCGAACGCCCCAGACCGAGGGCCTCCGAGCCCCGAATCGCCGTCGCCGAATCGGCGCTGGTCAGATGCACCAATTGGCCCGCCCCCGCGGGCGCCCGCGAAAGCGCGCCCACGGCGAACGTCCCGGCCAGGCCGACGCCGACGTCGGTGACCACGCCGATGGTCTCCGCCTGGGTCGGGCTCGCTCCGAACTCCTTCGCGGCCGACGTGGCGCCGATCTGGGTGAAGGTGGCGGTTCGGTCGCACGTCGCGATGGTCCGGATCGAGGCTTGCACGGTGTCCAGCCCGTGCGTCAGGACCACCACCCCGATCACCTTCGTCGCCCCCGTGGGCTCCGGCGCCAGTAGCGCCCCGCCGGCGAGGAACAATTCCACCCCCCCGCCGACCAGTTGCAGCGCGGCGAACACCCGGGTCGCGGCGCAGCCGTCGGGGGTCATCGGGGTCGCGTTCGGCGCCGACGACGTCCCCTGCGGCAGCACCGGGTCCGACGGATGCGCCGCGTTCCACCGGTCGGCCAGCGTCGCCAGGCTCCAGGGGCGGGACGCCCCGGCCGCGTAGTCGTCGAAAGAGACGTAGTTGAGCGGGTCGTCCCGATCGCCCGTGCTCGCGAGTCGCGCCATGTTCCACCTCGGACGACGAATCCGTTCCAGCCCGTCCGCCGGACGCTCAATCCGCGGAGCCGAACAGCCGGATTTTGCGACATTATACAGGACGGCTTGACGTTCGTGACACGATTTATCCACTTTCCCTCACGGGATCTCGACGGCTCGCGCCGCCACGTCGCAAGCACATGGTCGGCTCGGGTCATCGCTCGACCGTCGAACGTGATCGGGCGGCTGAAGTCGCGGAGGGCGCGAAGGCCCTCGCGACCCCGGCTCGACGAGTCACTTCTTGTAGTTCATGTCGAAGCCGACGCGGTTCTCCTTGGTCATCCACCAGAACTCGTGGGCGCCGGCGACGAGTTGGTAGGAATGCCCCGTGCTCGGAACGCCGCCGAAACAACTTGTCGAATCCATGGGCGGAAGATGGGGAACCACGG
>CALCIB010000173.1 GCA_937907525.1 uncultured Planctomycetales bacterium
GCCTGTTCGCGCGAGCGGCGTTCGGCCAGGGCGCGGGCGTCGGCCTCCTCGCGCGACCGCCGTTCGGCCTCGGCGCGACGGGATTCGGCCAGGGCGCGGGCGTCGGCCTGTTCGCGCGAGCGGCGTTCGGCCAGGGCGCGGGCGTCGGCCTCCTCGCGCGTCATGCGTTCGGCGTCGGCCAGACGCTGGGCCAACTCGCGCCGCAGTCGCTCGGCCTCGGCGCGCTCGGACTCCTCCGCGGCCGTCCGCTCGGCGCGGCGCCGGCGGCGACGCTCCCTCTCGGCGCGATCACGCTCCGCCTCCGCGATCCGACGCGCCGCCGCCTCGTCCCTGGACAACTCGCCGAACGTCCGGAACCGCTGGCCGTCGGGGCGGGCGAGCACCAGCGCCTCCTTGCGACGCGGAGCGTGGAACGTCACGCCGAGGCGCGGGCTCTTCCAGCCGTCCCCCTTGATCGCGCGCAGGCCGTCGGGACGCCGAATCCAGGCCTCGAAGGCACCGGACTCCGGATCGTAGAAATAGTATTCCTCCACCCCGCGCGCGTCGTACCGGAGGCGTTTCGCGTCCATCTCCTCGGGCGTGTTGGTGTACGACGCCACCTCGAAGACCACCTGCGGGACGACGCCTTCCTCGGACCACTCGCGATACGACCGCCGGTCGCCCCGCGGCCGGCCGAAGACGACCATGGCGTCGGGGGCCATGACGTCGGACTTGTCCCCCCTGGTGGCGTACCAGAGGAGGTCGCCGGCGACGAAGACGTCGTCGCGGTCGGCGAAGAGCGCCTCCAGCCCTTCCTTGATCGTGACGATCCAGCGGAACTGGGTGGTGCTTTCGGCCATCGGCTTGCCGTCGCTCGACGGGTACTCCGGCTCGTCGGGGTCGACGAAGCCCGTCGAACCGCGGCGGTCGGGACTGGCGGTGCTCATGGGACGGTCCCCCCTTCGACGTCGCCTCTTAGCAGACGTTCACCGTTTGTAGCACGGCTCGCGCGGCGACGCCAGCCTGGATCGCCGCGAACGCTCAGGCCGTTGGAGGACCGGGAGAGCCGGCCCGCCGTCCCCTGTCGCCGCTCGTCGCCGCGCGATATCCTTCCGACGGATCGAAATCCTCGCATCCAGGGAGAGACGCCATGAACGGTCGATCGTCGCGCGGCGCGTTCGCGGGGGTGTTGACGGCGCTTGGGTTCTGCGCCTGGGCCGGAACGATCCGCGCCGAGCCCTTGAAAGTCCACGTCTCGGCGGCGGGGAACGACGCCGGTACCGGACGCCCCGACGCCCCGGTCGCCAGCTTTGAGAAGGCCCGCGACCTGGTCCGTTCCCTCAAGAAGACCCCCGAGGCCCGCGAGGGGGTCGAGGTCGTCGTCGAGGCGGGCCTCTATCCGTTCTCGCGGACGCTGATCCTGACCGCCGACGACGGCGGCGCGGCCGAGTCCCCGATCGTCTACCGCGCGGCTCCCGGCGCGAAGGTCGTCGTCCGCGGCGGCAAGGACGTCGAAGGCTTCCAGCCCGCCGGGGGAAACGTCCTGAAGGCCGACCTGAAGGCCCAGGGCTTCACCGACTTCGCCTTCCGCGAGTTGTTCCTCGACGGCGTCCGGCTGCCGCTGGCCCGATACCCCGACGCCGTCGCCGACAACCCTTACGGCGGCGGCTGGGCGTTCGTCGACGGCGACATGCTCCCCATGTACCAGGACGCTCCCGACGACTCCAAGCGCGTCTTGCGTTACAAGGCCTGGGACGCGCGCGAGTGGAGGAACCCCGGCGAGGTCGAGGTCTTCATCTTCCCGCGGTACAACTGGTGGAACAACATCGTCCCGATCCGCTCCGTCGACCGCGAGAAGCGGACCGTCACCCTCGCGGCCGACGCCTCCTACGCGATCCGCCCCATCGACCGCTACTACTTTCGCGGCGGCCGCGAGGATCTGGACGCACCCGGCGAGTGGTACGTCGACCACAAGACGGGCGAACTGCTCCTGATCCCGCCGGGGCCGCTGAAAGGCCGCGCCGTGACGGTCCCGGTCGTCTCGACCCTGGTCCGGATCGACCGCGCGGCGCATGTCACGTTCCGGGGCTTCACCCTGGAGGCGGCGACCGGCGAGGCGTTCCGCCTGGAAAACGCCGAGTCCTGCACGGTCGCCGCGTGTACCGTCCGGGGCGTCGGCGACTACCGCCACGGCGCGGTCGTGGTTTCGGGGGGCTCGCATAACCGGATCGTCGGCAACGACGTATCGGACGTGGGCTCGCACGGGATCTCGCTTTCCGGCGGCGACGTGGTCTCGCTGACCCCCGCCGACAACCGTGCGGACAACAACTACGTCCACCACATGGGGGTCCTGTACAAGCAGGGGGTCGGGATATCGATGGACGGCGTGGGGAACGTCGCCTCGCACAACCTGATCCACGACGGTCCCCGCATGGCGATCATGTTCCATGGCAACAACCTGGTGCTGGAATACAACCACATCCGCCACATGAACCTGGAGACCGAGGACACCGGCGCGGTCTACACCGGGGGCCGCGACTGGCTGGGCTCGCGCGGGACCGTGATCCGGTACAACCTGATCCACGACATGCTCGGCTTCGGCAAGGACCACGACGGCCGCTGGGTCTCCCCCTACTTCGCCTGGGGCGTCTACCTGGACGACAACGCCGGCGGCGTGGACGTGATCGGCAACGTCGTCTACCGCTGCTCCCGCGCCGGGCTGCACCTTCACAGCGCCCGCGACAACGTGATCCAGAACAACGTGTTCGCCGACAACGGCCTGTACCAGTACGAGTACAGCGGCTGGACGGCCGACAGCCGCATGTGGAGGGACCATTTTCCTACGATGGTCGAGGGCTACGAAAAGGTGGTCGGCTCCCCCGCCTGGAGGAAGATGCGCGGGATGGCGGTCCACCCCGGGGACGTCCCGCTCCCCGACGGCCGGGTGATGACCGGCAACGTCTTCGAGCGCAACGTCGTCGCCTGGAGGGACGACGCGGCCTACGTCCGGACCAACGACGTCCCGTTCGAGCGCAACCCCATCGACCGCAACCTCGTCTGGAACGGCGGGAGGCCGATCAAGACCGGCGCGCGTAAGTACGGCGGGGAACTCTCCGGCGAACTGGTCCCCAACGCCGACTTCGCCCAAGGCGAGGAGGGCGAACTCCCCGCCGACTGGCGATGGCAGATCAAGACGCCGAAATCGAAGGCCGGGCTGGTCACGGAGGACGGCCGTCGGGCGATCCGGATCGAGGCGGCGTTCGACGATTCGAAGCCGCGCGACAATTATCCGATCATCGTCAGCCGCCTGTTTCCGGCGAAGCCCGGATCGGCCTACCGCCTGCGCGCCAAGCTCAAGGCGAGCCGCCCCGGCGCGAGGGCCCAGATGATGCTTCAGGGTTACGAGGCCGGCGCCTTCTTCTGGGGGAGTCATCCCAACGAGGCGAGGGTCGGGACCGAGTGGACCGACTACGAGACCGCCTTTGCCATCCCCGCGCCCGGCGAGCGCGGATACCACGAGAAGATGGGCGAGTTCCGCGCCCGGGTCGACTTCCCCGACCGCGAGGGGACGCTTTGGGTCCGCGACGTCTCGCTGCATGAGGTCGAGAAGCTCGACGAATGGGAGTCGTGGCGGGCGGCGGGGGAAGACGTCCATTCGGTCGTCGCCGATCCGATGTTCGTGGACCCGACGCGCGACGATTACCGGCTCAAGCCCGAGTCCCCCGCCTTCAAGCTGGGGTTCGAGTCGATCCCGATCGAGAAGATCGGCCCGTATGAGGACGAACTGCGCGCCTCCTGGCCGATCGTCGAGGCCGAGGGGGTCCGCGAACACCCGATCCACGTCCCGGAGACGGATTGAGGCGTCAAGGCGTCGCGCGGTCCTCGCTTCCGGGGCGGCCCCGCCAGGCGGTATGATCGACGCGCCCCCGCCGCGGTCGGCCGGGGGCGGTCGAGGGGGGATCGGGGATGGGCGAGGGGTCGGACCCGGCGGCGAGGTTCCGCGAGGGGGACGTCGCGGTCGGCGTGATCGGGCTGGGCTACGTCGGGCTGCCCCTGGCGCGGGCGTTCGTCGAGAAGGGCGTTCGCGTCCTGGGCTTCGACGTCGACCCCGCCAAGGTCGACGCGCTTCGGGCCGGGCGGAGCTACATCGGCCACATCGATTCGGACGTCGTCCGCGCCATGCGCGACCGCGGCTTCGACGCCACCGCCGACTTCGACCGCCTGGGCGAGCCCGACGCCGTCTTGATCTGCGTGCCGACCCCCCTGAGCGAGGCCCGCGACCCGGACTTGACCTATGTGGTCGAATCGGCGCGGGCCATCGCGAGGACGCTGCGGCCCGGTCAACTGGTGGTGCTGGAAAGCACGACGTACCCCGGCACCACCCGCGACGTCGTGCTGCCGATCCTGGCCGAATCGGGCCTGAAGCCGGGCGAGGACTTCCTGCTGGCGTTCAGCCCCGAGCGCGAGGATCCCGGCAACCCGGTCTTCTCCGCCCCCACCATCCCCAAGGTCGTCGGCGGGATCGACGCCGCCAGCCGCGCCGCGGCCGAGGCGCTTTACTCCAGGATCGTCGTCCGGGTCGTGCCGGTCTCGACCGCCGAGGTCGCCGAGGCGTGCAAGATTCTTGAGAACACCTACCGCGCCGTCAACATCGCGCTGGTCAACGAGCTGAAGATGCTCTACGACCGGATGGGGATCGACGTCTGGGAGGTGATCGCCGCCGCCGCGTCCAAGCCGTTCGGCTTCCAGGCGTTCCATCCGGGACCGGGCCTGGGGGGCCACTGCATCCCCATCGACCCGTTCTACCTGACGTGGGTGGCGCGCAAGCACGGGATGACGACGCGGTTCATCGAACTGGCCGGCGAGATCAACACGGCCATGCCCGCCTACGTCGTCGGCAGGGTCGTCGACGCCTTGAACGACCGCTCCAAGCCGGCCCGCGGCAGCAAGATCACCATCCTGGGCATGGCCTACAAGAAGGACGTGGACGACCCCCGCGAATCCCCCGGCTTCGAGCTGATGGAGCTGCTTTTGAAAAAGGGCGCCGAGGTCGACTACAACGACCCCCACGTCCCGTCCCTGCCGCCGATGCGCAAGTACCCGGAGCTTCGGGGGAAGACCAGCCGCGAACTGACCCCCGAGTACGTCGCCTCCCGCGACTGCCTGTTGATCGCCACGAACCACTCCGCCTACGACTGGCCGAGCGTCGTCGCCCACGCCGACTTGATCGTCGACACCCGCGACGCCCTTCGGAACGTCGAGCCCGGCCGCGCGACGATCGTCCGGGCCTGACGCCGCCGCCGCTCGTCGACCACGAGGAAGACATGAGCCGATCCGATCCCGAACGAGTCCTCGTCACCGGCGGCGCCGGGTTCATCGGCTCGCACCTGGTCGAGGCGCTTCTGACCGAGGGGTTCGCCGTCCGCGTGCTCGACGACCTGTCCACGGGCAAGCTCGCCAACCTGGACGCCGTTCGCGCCCGGATCGAGTTCGTCGAGGCGAGCGCCTCGGACTTCCAGGCGTGCCGGGAGGCGGCGCGGGGGGTCGCCTTCGTCTTCCACGAGGCGGCCATCCCCAGCGTGCCGCGGTCGGTGGCCGAACCCCTGCTTTCCCACGAGAGCGGGCCGACGGCCACGCTCAACGTCCTGGAGGCGGCCCGCGAGGCCGGCGTCCGCCGGGTCATGTTCGCCGCATCCAGCAGCGCCTACGGCGAGACCGAACAGTTGCCGAAGGTCGAATCGATCGTCCCCGACCCCCTGAGCCCCTACGCCGCGGGGAAGCTCGCCGGCGAGCACTACGTTCGCGTCTACGCCCGGACGATGGGGCTCGACGGCGTGAGCCTGCGCTACTTCAACGTCTTCGGCCCCCGCCAGGACCCGTCGAGCCCGTATTCCGGCGTGATCTCCTTGTTCCTCAAGGCCATGGCCCGCGGCGAGCGTCCCCGGATTTACGGCGACGGCCTGCAAACCCGCGACTTCACCTACGTCAGCGACGTCATTCGGGCCAACCTGCTGGCGATGCGCCGGAAAGAGCCGCTGGGGGGCGTCGCCCTCAACGTCGGCGGCGGCAAGCGGATCAGCCTGCTCGACCTGGTCTCCGCCCTCAACGCGATCCTGGGGACCGACCTGAAACCGGAGTTCCGCCCCCCCCGCCCCGGCGACGTCCGCGACTCGCTGGCCGGACTGGACCTGGTCGCGCGGGAACTGGGCTACCGCCCCGCCATCGACTTCGCCGAGGGCCTGCGCCGCGCTGTCGCGGCGACGCGATGATATAATGATGCGGAGGCTGGGAGGATCGCCATGTCGCGCGCGTTGCCGCTGTCCGCCGTTCAACCGAAGCTGCCCGAGATCGTGGCGGCCATGGTCCCCGGCGAGGAATTGGTCCTGACGGTCGATGGCGAGCCCGTCGCCGTCGTGACCCGTCCGCCCCGGACGAGTTGGCCCTGCGAGCCGGGATCGGCCAGGGATCGTTCCTTCTGGATGGCCCCGGACTTCGACGCGCCATTAGAGGACTTCGCGGAGTACATGGAGTGACGAGACGCGGCGACGCTCCCGAGACGAACGAATTACAATTGAGCGAGCAGTTGGTCGTAGGCCGCGTGCGTGCCGATCCAGAACCAGACGACCGTGTCGCCGTCGCGGGCGGCGACGGCACGGTAGCTGATGCCGACCCGCGCCGAGTAGAGCGGCGGGTCGGGATGGACTTGTTTGAAGTGGAGCCCCGGATGGTTCGGGTCTCGTTGGAACAATCGGTACGCCCCTCGCGCCTGCCGCTGGATGTGGACGGGGAGGGTCGAGAACATCGCGCGGAACCGCCGGGTCGTGCGCGAGTTCATAAGCGATCGGGGTCAAGTTCCTCGGTGAGCCCGGCGCGATGTTCGGCCAGCGCCTCCTCCGCGAGTCGCGCGAGCTTGTCGCCGGTCTTGGCGATGGCGCGGTCGAAATCGTCCTCGGCGGCCAATTCGGCGAGCAACCGCGACGCCAGCAAGTCCTGTTCGGCCGCGGGCCTCTTGGCCGCCTCGGCGAACGCGCGCTCCAAAAGGGTCGTCATGACGTGTACCTCCGTCGTCGCATTCTGGGTTGCTTTTGGTCTTGACGTCAAGATCGACCGACTCAAATCGCTCGCGCGCCCCCTGTTTCGCCGCGACCTCGCGTGCTAGAACCGGCATTCGAACGACGACGCGACGACCCTGGGGACGAGGCATGACGAAACTCTTGCTGGCGTGCGCGTTGGTCCTGACGGCCGGGTCGGTCTGGGGCGGGGAGCCGGTCCCCATCGACGAGTCCGCGCCGGTGGCGGTGCCGGCGGCCTCCGAGAAGGCGATGGAGTTCCATCGCACCGGGATGCTCTGGTGGGGGTTCAATCGAGTCTGGGCGCTGGCCTTGCCGGCGGTCGTCTTGTTCTCGGGGATCTCGGCCCGGCTGCGGAACGTCGCGGCGAAAGTCGGCGGGGGATGGGTCGTCGCGGTCGCGATCTACGTCCCGCTCTATCTGCTGCTGACGGGGCTGATCTCGCTGCCGATCGCCTATTACGAGGGCTTCGTCCGGCTCCACGCCTACGGGCTCTCGAACCAGTCGCTGGGCAAGTGGGCGGGGAACCGCGCCAAGTGGTTGATGGTCGACTCCGTCGTCGGCGTCCTGATCGCCTGGGGGCTTTACGCGCTTTTGCGGTGGTCGCCCCGGCGGTGGTGGCTGTACATGGCGCTGGGGTCGGTCCCGTTCTTGTTCGCCTCGATGCTCGTGATGCCGGTTTGGATCGACCCGTTGTTCAACGACTTCGGCCCGATGAGGGACAAGGCGCTTGAGCGGTCGATCCTGGACCTGGCCGCGCGGTCGGGGATCGAGTCGGGGCGGGTGTTCGAGGTCGACAAGAGCGCCGACACCAACGCCCTGAACGCCTACGTCACCGGCTTCTGGGGGACCAAGCGGATCGTGCTTTGGGACACCCTGCTCGCCAGGATGAACGAGCGCGAGGTGTTGTGCGTGATGGCCCACGAGATGGGCCATTACGTCCTGGGCCACGTCGTCCGCTCGATCCTGCTGTCGTTCGTGGTGACGCTGGCGGGGCTGTACTTCGCGCATCGCGCCGCGGGGGGGCTGGTCGCGCGATTCCGGGGAAGGTTCGGGTTCGACGACTTGCGGGACGTCGCGTCGGTCCCGCTGTTCCTGCTGTTGCTTCAGGTCGCCGCGTTGGGGTTGGAGCCGGCGGGCTTGGCGTATAGCCGGTATCAGGAGCACGAGGCGGATCGGTTCGCGCTGGAGGTCACGGGGATGAACCACTCGGCGGCGTCGGCGTTCTTGAAGCTCCAGGAGGCGAACCTGAGCAACCCCCGTCCCGGCTGGGTCCACCGGGTCTTTCGCGCCACCCACCCGAGCATCGGCGAACGGATCGACTTCTGCAATTCGTACCGGCCGACCGTCTCGCCGGGGGCGGATTGATTCGCGAATTCCTTTCGATAAGGACGCGCCCCCGGCAAGGGCGGTCGCGTATGATTGTAGCGGGGATGACGTTCGTTGGAGCGAGCCGACGCGGCCATGCGCCGGGAATTCAAATGAAGGGGACCGACCGGCCATGAGGAGCGAGGACGTTCGCGCGACGATCAAGCAGGCCCCGTTCGTTCCATTCGAGATTCGACTCGCCGACGGAACCATGATTCGAGTCGACCACCCGGAGTACGCGCACCTGCCGCCCGGACATCGGACCATGTCCGTCTACCAGCGGAAAGGCGGGGTTCGATTGGTGGACGTCGCCCTCATTCTTGAGATCGTTCATGACGAACCCCGACCAGCCGGCCGGATCCGCGAGGAATCCGAAGAGGAATGACCGACGCGGCGGACGCGCGGATCGCGCCGAAAACGCGGGATTTTCGTTGTGATCGGGGCGGCTTGGGTTTAGAGTGAGGGAGTGATGGAATAGTCAAAGGCCGTCCGTCCCGGTTCCGACGTCGGAATGCCCCCCTTAAGGAAGAAGACCAGCCGCCGGCACGGAAGGTCGGTCGCGCGACATGCGGTTCGACATCGACGGAGCGACACGATCGCGGACGGAACGACGAGAGCCCCAGGAGTCCGGGTGCGATGCGCCTGTTGGAATCGATCAGGACCTTCTCCAGCCGGCGACCGGCCTGGGTGGTGGCGGCGTGGCTGGCGTTGGCCGTCGGCGTGGGGCTCGGCGCCCCCGATCTGACCAGGATCGCCGCGGAGGGGCAGTCGAAGCTCCTGGGGAGCGAGGCGGAGAGCCGGCGGGCCGCGGAGTTGGTCCGCGCCTGCTGGCCCGACCAGGCGTATGAGTCGATGGCCGTCGCCGCGCTGTATCGCCCCGCGGGGCTGACCGCGGCCGATCGCGAGTTCGCCGCCGAGCTGCAACGGCGGCTGGAGCGGCCCGACCGGCCGGCGAACGTGCTCCGCGTCCTGGGACCGGAGTCGCAAGCCGAGATCGCCGAGCGGCTCTCCAGCAAGGACGGGACGACGCAACTGGTCGTCGCGCCTTTGGACGCCACCAACGTCGCCCCCGAGGCCCACGAGACGGTCGCCTGGCTGGAGGCGCGCTCCGCCGAGTTGGAGAAGGACGCGCCGGCGGCGGTCGCGGGGCTCCAGACGCTCTGGACGGGCGATTCGGTCATCGGCCGCGACTACATGCACCAGGTCCAGGTCTCGCTCGACCGCGCCGCGGTGGCGACGCTGTTCCTGTTGACGATCGTCCTGCTGACGGTCTATCGCTCGATCCTGCTGGCGTTGGTGCCGCTGACGACCATCGGCATCAGCCTCGTGGTGGCGCGCGGGGTCCTGGCCTGGCTTTGCGGGCTGGGCTGGGAGGTCTCCCCCCTGGTGGAGTTGTTCCTGATCGCGCTACTGTTCGGGACCGGGACGGACTTCTGCCTGTTCCTGTCGTGGCGGTACGGAGAGCATTTCAACCCCCAGAACCCGGCCGGGGTGATGCGGATGACCCTGGCGCGGTCGTTCGTCCCCCTGGTCACCAGCGGCGGGACGATCATCGTCGGCCTGCTGTTGATGGCGACGACCACGTTCCGGCTCTTTTCCAGGACCGGCCCGAGCGTGGCGCTTGGGCTGGCGATCTCGCTGTTGGCGACGCTGACCCTGACGCCGGCGCTTTTGGTGCTCTTGGCCAAGGCGCGGCCCTCCTGCTTCGAGTCGTTCTCCAGCCACTCGAACCATTTCTGGGAGAAGATCGGCCGCGCGGCGATGGTCCGGCCGCTGCGGAGTTGGGCGTTGGCCCTTCTGGTGATGGTCCCGCTGGTGGCGGTGGGCTCGCGCACCCGGTTCGTGATGGACATGATCAGCGAGATGCCCGCGACGCAGGCGTCGGCGGAGAACCTGCGGCTGGTCTTCTCCAAGTTCGATCCGGGGATGACCGCGCCGTTGACGGTGGTGCTGACGTCCAAGGACGTCGACCTGCGAAGCTCGCGGGGCCTGGCCCTCATCGACGACGTCAGCCGGCTTTTGGCGCATCAACGGAGCAACCACGAGGTCCGCTCCGCCACCCAGCCCCTGGGGAGCCCGGCGCCGTTGAACCGGGCGCGGCTGTCGGCGCGGCTGGGAGAGGTCGACGACGGCTTCAAGCAGATCGCCGACGGCGGCCTGGGCCTCCAGCAAGGACTCATCGCCGGCGCCGCCAAGCTCCGCGCGGCGCTCTGGATGGAGGAGAAGCTGGGGCTCGACCTGATCGGCGGCGCGGGCGCGAAGCCGGCCGCGGCCGCGCCCAAGCCGAAGGCGGAACCCGAACCCAAGCCGGCGCCCGAATCCAGGCCGGGCCCCGCGTCGTCCAACCCGGTCGCGAGCGGGCTGGGGACGGCCACCTCCGCGCTTTTGTGGACGCAAGGGGTGCCGACGTCGTGGGACGTGCCGGCGCTGGCCTCGGCGTTCAACCAGACGATCCTCCAGGGCGCGCGGGAGAAGGCGCGTCGAAGCGTCGGCGAGAAGGCGCCGGGCGTGGTCGGCGCCGCGGTCCGTTTCGTCCACGGCCTCCGCGCTCCAGGCTCCGAGCCGGATCCGGCTCCGGATCCGGAGCCCGCCGACGCCCCCGCGGCGGCCGAGCCCGAGGCCACGCCGCCTCCTCCGGAGAAGCCGGCGCAGACCCTGCTTCGCGAGTTGACCCGCGCCGCGGAAGGGGCCGGACAGATCGCCGCGGGGGCCGCCCAGGCGCATCGCGAGGTCGCCGCCATCCTCACCGACCCTCTGGGGGCGCGCGCGTTGGACCGCCTCCTGATCACCCCGGAGACGGTCAAGGAGAATCCGGAGCTGCTCCAGAGCTTCGAGGCGTACATCACCGAGGACGGCCGCCGCGCCCGGATCGACGTGACCCTCGACGCCCGGGTCTTCTCCGACGCGGCCATGGACGACGTGCAGACGATCCGCCGCCGCCTGGACGACTACCTGGGCGAGTACCAGGGCCTGGACGTCGTCGCCCAGGTCGCCGGCGCCAACGCCGAATCGGCCGACGTCCGCCGCCTCACCCGCGAGGACCAGGTCCAAAGCTGGTTCATCGTCCCCGTCGGCGTGTTCCTGGTCCTGATGATCGCGCTTCGCGACCCCCTGGCCTGCTTCAACCTGGTCGCGACGATGGTCCTCACCTACGTCTTCGCGCTGGGAGCCACCCATCTGCTCTTCGTCACGCTTCTGGGGGCCGACGGCCTGGACTGGAAGGTCCCGTACTTCCTCTTCGTGCTTCTGGTGGCGGTGGGGGTGGACTACAACATCTTCCTGATGACCCGACTGCACGAGGAGACCGCCGGCCACGGCTTCCGCGGCGGGATCGTCCGGGCGATCGGCCAGACCGGCGGCCTGATCACCTCGGCCGCGGCCATCACCGCCTGCAGCTTCGCCTCGTTCATGTTCAGCCCGCTGGGCTCGCTGCGGCAGTTGGGCTTCGCGCTGGTCGTCGGCATCACCGTCGACGCCGTGTTGGTCCGCCCGCTCCTGGTCCCCTGCGGCCACTGGCTCCTCAAGCGCTCGCGCGACGCGCTCGCCCCGCGCTACAGCGTCCCGGCGGAGAACTACCGCCTCACCGGCGTGCCGGATTGATCGAACTCCCGCGGCGACCCCCCCGGGAAGCGATCGCCGTCGAACCGTTCGCGCCGACGGCCGCGCGGATCGCGTCGCGTCCCCGTTGGCCGCCTCGAAACCCGAACCGCCCCGCGTCGTCGTCGGCCGGGGCGATTCGGGAGGATTTTCCGCTGGCGACGCACCCGATTATCCGATATAATTCATCGGCGACGACCCAAGACGTCGTCGTGACATCCAACCGCCCCCTCGGCTCCGGCGTCCTCCCACGCCGACCGAGCGGGCGCCCCGGTCTCGGCGACGAGGCCTCCCCGCCCGAAAGCCCCTCCGGTCGCCCGACCCCGAGAGGCCCGAATGGAGTTTGAATCATGGCGCACGCGCGCTTCAAGACGGCGCTCGGCCTGGTCGCGCTGATAGGGCTGGGTTATGTGACTTATGATTACGTCGCGGCCCTGATGAACCCGACCTACGGCATTTCCGGGACCGTCTATTTGGCGGGCAAGCCGTTGCCCAAGGGGATCGTCCGGTTCATCTCGCTAGACCCCGACAAGCCGCGGTTTTGCGGCGCGTACGTCCATGACGGTCGTTACGACCTGCCGAAAGAGTTCGGCCTGGCCCCGGCCCGTTACCAGGTCGAGTTCAGCAGCATCAGCCCGGAAGACGTCCAGCGATTGCTCGCCGCCGGCAAGCCCGTCGACGTCGAGGAAAAGATCCCCTTCCGTTACACCGTCAACAGCGAGGTCGAAATCGACCTGACGTCCGGCGCGGTGCTTCACGCCGATTTCGATTTGAAGTAACCCGCCGTCGTCGCGACGCCGCGATCGCCGCGCCTCCCCCGGCGGCCCTCGCCTTCCGATAGGATCAGGACGATGCGTCGTCGCCGTCGACCGCGGCGACGCGAGCCCCGACCGTCCCGCTCGTCGCCGGCATCTTCCCACGCCGGCCGTGCGGACGCCCCCCCCCCCCCCCCCC
>CALCIB010000174.1 GCA_937907525.1 uncultured Planctomycetales bacterium
GGCCACCTTCTCCCTCAAGGGGAGAAGGCGATGACCGCCGCGACTTCTGAAAAAGCGTCGGGTCGTCAGCCCGGCGGGAGAGGGGACGGACCCATCGCCATCGCCATCGCCATGTTCACGTGTTTTTCATCAAACGCCTCCCGGATCGCGTCCTCGTCGCGGGCGCGGGCCAGGACGGTGACCTGGTCCCAGCCTTGCAGGCGGGTGCCCCCCTTGGGGACGACGACGTCCGGGCCTCGGGTGATCAGGGTGATGACCGAGCCTCGCGGCAGGTCGAGTTCGGAGATCAGGGGGCCCGGCCGGCCCTCGTCGCCCGGGACGTCCACGACGATCAGGTCCATGTCGCTCCTGGCCATCGTGACCAGTTCGAGGTTGTACAACGGCCGCGGCCGCGAGGGGGAGGCGAGGCCCAGGCGGTCGGCGACCAGGCCCAGGGTCGAGCCCTGGATCGCCACCGAGAGGATGACCACGAAGAAGACCAGGTTGAAGACGTCGCGGCCGACCTCCATCCCGGCGGCCAGCGGGTAGGTCGCCAGGATGATCGGCACCGCGCCGCGGAGCCCGGCCCAGGATATGAACGCCTTGTTCTTGAAGCCCAGCCGCATGCCGACGGTGCCGAGCCAGACCGCGGCCGGCCGGGCCGCGAACGTCAGGACCAGGAACAGGACGACGCCGCTCGTCCAAAGGCCGGCCCACTCGCTCGGATTGACCAACAACCCCATCATGACGAACATGCTGGTCTCCGCCAGGGTCGACAAGGCCGAGACGAAGTTGGTCACCCCCTGCTTGTGGACGAACGGTCGGTTGCCCATGACGTAGCCGGCGACGAAGACCGCCAGCATGGCGCTGCCGCCGACGGTCTCCCCCAGGCCGTTGATCAAGAGGATCACGGCGAACGCCAGGATGTAGTAGTGGCCGCGGTCCTTGGGACGCAGGTGGTTGAACGTCCAGGCCGCCGCCATTCCCAGCAGCCAGCCGACGCCGACGCCGGCGGCGAACTTCCAGACGAACGTCGCCAGGACGACGTACCATCGCGCGTCGCCGATGGTGAAGGCCTGGACCGCGGCCAGGGTCAAGAGGATGGCCATCGGGTCGTTGGCGGCGCTTTCGATCTCCAGGGTCGAGGAGAGCTTCGTCGGCAGCGACTGGCCGCGGAGGATCGAGAACGTGGCCGCCGCGTCGGTCGACGACACGATCACCGCCAGGAGCGCGGAGAGCTCGAACGGCCATCCCAGCACTCCCCAGAGCGCCAGGAAGGTGATCGCGGCGGTGAGGACCACGCCCCAGGTCGCCAGGCCGCCGGCGGGCAGAAGCACCGCCCGGAAGTCCTCGCGACGGGTGCTGAACCCGCCCTGGAACAAAATGAACACCAGCGCCATGTTGGCCGCGTGGTTGGTCAGGACGACGTCGCCGAAGTGCCACCAGCCCAGCACGTCGCTGCCGAAGAGGATGCCCGCGCCGAGGGCGATCAAGATGACCGGGACGCTCCAATGGTCCAGAAGCGCGGCCACCAGGACCACCGACAGGAGGATCATCGGCGTGATCAGATACGCTTCCGCCATCGAATCGCTTCCTCGCTCGCTCGTCCGCGACGAAGACGGCCCTCTCCCGGATGGTCCGGGGGAGGGCCGAGGGTCGTTACGAAAATCTCGACCGGCCCCGGCCGGCTCAGCGCCTTGAGCCGACGGCCTTGGCGGCCTTCTCGGCGGCGGCCCTGGCGACCTCGGCGTCGTGGACCGCCTCCTGGTGGCCGATCAGGTCGATCAAAATCGGGGTGGCGATGTAGATCGTGCTGTACGTCCCGGCCAGGAACCCGATCGTCAGCGCGAAGGCGAAGCCGTGCAGGCCCTCGCCGCCCATCACGTAGAGGACGACCACCACGAGCCAGGCCGTCACGGTCGTCAAGATGGTTCGGCTGAGCGTCTGGTTGATGGCGGTGTTGACCAGGTCGGGGGTCAAGTGGCGGCCCCGCCCCTTGATCTCCCGGATCCGGTCGAAGATGACGATCGTGTCGTTGACCGAGAAGCCGATCAAGGTCAGGAACGCCGCGACGATCGGCAGGTCGATCTTGAACTGGTCGATCATCAACAGCGGCCCGACGACCGGGACCAGGGCCAGCCAGTAGCTGACCGCGACGCAGCCCAGGGTGATCAACACGTCGTGGACCAACGCCAGCACCGCGGCGATGCCGTAGGTGAAGGAGTTGAACCGCCACCAGAGGTAGAGGATCATGATGACCCAGCTCGCCACGGCGGCGATCGCGGCCAGCATGCTGGTCTCGGCGGCGACCGTGCTGCCGAAGTTGGCGACCCGCTCGAAGAGCATGTCGCGGTTGTTCGCCAGCGAGTCCGCCAGGGCGGCGAGTTGGGCCTTGGCGACGTCGGGCTCCAGGTCGGTCTTGAGGGTCAGCGTGGTCCCGCCGAGGGTCGCCTTCTCGGCCTCGCCTCCGACCGCGTCGATCTGGAACCGCGAGTCGGGGTTGGCGATCCCGGCGGCTTCGAGGACGCGGGCGAACTCGGCCGAGACGACCGTGGCCGGCGGCTGGGTGCTGTTGAAGGCCGTGGTGTTGAACGACAGTTCGTACTCGCGGCCGCCGGCGAACCGGGCGGCGAGGCTCGGGGTCGCGGCCGCGGCGCCCTCGGCCGCCGCCGGCGCGCCGGGGATGGCCTTCTCGGCGCCGACGGTCATCTCGATCTTGGCCAGGGCGTGGCCGAACGCCTCGATGATCTGGGCCTTGACCGTCTGGACGTCCTGCTCGGTCGTCCGGATGTTGAACCGGCCGGCCTTGTTCGACTGGCCGCTGACGCGAAGGCTCTCGATGGTCACGTCGGGCAACACGCCGGCCTTCTGGCGGACGAACTCCGTCCGCTTGCTGTCCGAAAGCGCCTTGACCGCCGCGTCGTCCTCGTTGAGTCGGATCGTCACCAGGGTGCCGCCGGTGAAGTCGATGTTGTACATCGTCCGGCCGCGGGCGAAGAACGCCCCCAGGCCCAGCAGGATGACCACCAGCGACGCGGCCATGCAATAGTGCCGCATCCCCACGAAGTCGATGTTGGCCTTGTCGAAAAGCTTGCGGAAGTGCAGCTCCTTGAGCCAGCCCTCGGCGTACCACGTCTCGAAGATGTGCCGCGACATGAACACCGCGGTGAACAGGTTCCAGAGCATCCCCAGGATCATCGTCAGGGCGAAGCCCTTGACCTCCTCGGTCCCCACCGCGTAAAGCACGACGGCGGCCAGGAGGTTGGTGGCGTGGGTGTCGAAGATCGTCACCCACGCCCGGTTGAACCCGTTGCGGATCTGCTGGGCGAGGGTCATCCCCCGCTCCTTCTCCTCGCGCATCCGCTCGAACACCAGGACGTTGGCGTCGACCGCCATCCCGATCGTCAGCGCCAGCCCCGCCAGCCCCGGCAATGAGAAGGTGGCCTGGATGAAGGCCATCGACCCCAACAGCAGGATCATGTTGGAGACGAGCGCGACGGAGGCGACCACGCCGGCGAAGCGGTAGTACCACATCATGAAGATCGGCACCACCAGCATCGACGCCCAGATCGCCCGCCAGCCCTTGGCGATGGAGTCCTCGCCCAACGTCGGGCCGACGTTCTCCTCCTGCAAGGGGTTCGGATTGAGGCTCGCGGGCAGGCTGCCGGCCTGGAGGATGTTGACCAGGTGCTCCACCTCCTTGACCTTGAAGCCCTGGCCGCCCCCCTCGATGATCCCCGAGTCGCGGATCTCCGAGTTGATCGACGGCGCCGACATCACCAGGTTGTCCAGCAGGATCGCCAGCTGGTAGTGGAACCGGCCCCCCTCCTCGGGAAGGTGTTCGCGCGTCAGCTGGCCGAACTTCCGCGCCCCCTGGCGGTTGAACTGGAAGCCGACGGCCGGCTGGAGCTTCTCGTCGGTCTGGGCGAAGGCCCGCGACAACTGGGCGCCGGTGACGTTCTGGCGGTCCTCGTTGACCAGGATGTAGATCTCGCTCCGGCCCTCGGAGATCTTCTCCTCGCGGACGATGGGGTCGGAGGGCTGGGGGTTGGCCGGATCGCCGCCGCGGATGCCGCTGGGGTTGAACACGACCTCGTAGGACGTGATCGTCTTGAGGCCGTGGGGTTCCGCCAGGGTCAGGGTGTCGCCCGTGTTGGTCTTGATCGGGATCGCCAGCCGCTTCTCGGCCCCCCCGGCGTCCTTGCCCGACACGATCACGTCGGACCCGGCGTACATCTCGCGCTTCCAGCGCTGGTGGACGTCGGTGATGGAGTCGGGGGTGAACTTGGGGTCGGAGCCGCGGGAGATCTCGCCCAACCGCGCCCACTTGTACCGCGCCGGCGGCTTGGCCAGGCCGCCGGGGCCCATGGCGCGGGCGATGACCTCGGCGTCGTGCTTGCGGTTGGCGAGGATCCGGAACTCCAGCGAGCCGACGTCGGTCAGCATCGCCTTGACGTCCTCGACCTCCTCCGGGCTGGCCTTCGGCAAGATGATCTCGATCCGGTTGTTGCCCACGCTTCGGATCGGCGTCTCCTTGACGCCCTGGGGATCCGCCCGCTGTTTAAGCGCGGCGATCATCTCCTGCATGTCGAAGTTGGGGGCCTGCGTGCTCTCCTTGGTGACCTCGTAGACGAGGATCGTCCCCCCGGAAAGGTCGATGCCGAGCTTCAGCTTCTTCGCCGGCGGGTACATGGCGATCAGGCCCAGCAGGGTCGATCCCACGATCAGGCCGGTCTTCCAGTTCCAGATTCTGTTCATCGGCGTTCCTCAAGCCTCGCGGGGGGCGGCCGACCGCGGTCCCTGGTCGGCGTGGTCGGGGGTTCGGGGTCGGGTCGAAGTCGGCGGCCATTCTCTAACCGGAGGCCGGGCGAAGGAAAGCGACGCGGTCGGTCGCGTCCGTCCCCTCTCCCGCCGGGAGAGGGTGGCCCGAAGGGCCGGGTGAGGGTCGTCGCGCTTCGGGATACGCTCCGAGTCCGCCTCATACCGACCCGACGCTCCCTCCGAAGCGTCGCGACCCTCACCCGCCGCCTCGCGGTCGCCCTCTCCCGGTGGGAGAGGGGATGGAGCGAGCGGGCGGAATCGTCATGATGATTGCCTATATTTCCTAAATTCCGGGTCGAAAAATCGTGTTCGTCGCTTTCTCCCGTCGAGGAAGGACGGTCCTCACGAGGACGATCCGAAGTCCGGGTCGGCCGCCCCCCCCCTCTTGCCCGACCCCTCCAGGACCCTGGAGATGCTGGAGCGGGTGAACTTCATCCGGATCCCCTTCTCGTCGTCGACCCGCAGGACGACCGCGTCGCCGGGCTCGTCGATCGACATCACCACGCCGTAAAGGCCGCCGGCGGTGACCACCCGGTCGTTCTTCTTGAGCGCCGCCAGCATGGTCCTGCGCTTCTTCTCCTGCTCCTTTTGGGGCAGGTAGATCATGAAGATGAAGAGCAGGGGGATCGGCACCAAAAACAGCAAGGTCGTGAGGTTGTTGGGCGATGCCGCGTCCTGGGCGAGGAGGGGGGCGATCGCGTCGAACAATCCAGGCATCATGGGGGTCCGTTCGGTCTCGTTGGCGTCTCGCGACGGCCGGGCGCGGCTCGATCCGGGGCCCGCGCGGCCGGAATCCCTGCACTCTAACCGCTAGGGCCCCAGGGCGGCAAGGACGTCCAACCGCAACTGGACGAATCGACCCGCCCGGATCGCCTCGCGCGTTCGCCTCATGAGTCGGCGGAGGTAGGCCAGGTTGTGGATCGTCGCCAAAATCGGCCCCAGCATCTCCCTGGCCAGAAACAGATGACGGAGGTAGGCCCGCGAGAACCGGGCGCAGGCCAGGCAGTCGCACCCCTCCTCCAGCGGCCGGGGGTCGCGGGCGTGAGCGGCGTTGCGCAGCTTCACCAAACCCGAGGCGGTGAAGCAGGTGGCGTTGCGGCCGTTGCGGGTCGGCATCACGCAGTCGAACATGTCGACCCCGGCGGCGACCGCGTCCAAAAGGTCTTGCGGCCGGCCCACCCCCATCAGGTAGCGTGGGCGGTCCTCCGGCAGCAGGTGGACGGAGACGTCGAGCGCCTTGCGGACCTCTTCGCGGCTCTCGCCGACGCTCACCCCGCCGATCGCGTGGCCGTCGAAGTCCATGGCGATCAGTTCCGAGGCGCAGCGACCGCGAAGGTCTTCATGCGCCCCGCCCTGGACGATGCCGAAGAGGGCCTGGTCGGGTCGCGACCGGGCCGCCTTGCACCGGGCCGCCCAGGCGATGGTGCGGTCGACGGCCCGTTCGACGTCGGCCTTCGCGGCGGGGAGGGGGGGGCACTGGTCCAGGCACATGGCGACGTCGGCGCCGAGCGCCTCTTGAATCGCCACGGCGCGTTCGGGGGTCAGTTCCAGGAGTCGGCCGTCGAGGTGGGAGCGGAACGTGGCGCCGCGGTCGGTGATTTTGGCCTTGTGGGCGAGGCTGAAGATCTGGAAGCCGCCGGAGTCGGTGAGGATCGGGCCGTCCCAGGCCATGAAGCGGTGCAAGCCCCCCAGGGCGGCGACGGTCTCCTCGCCGGGCCGGAGCGCCAGGTGGTAGGTGTTGGCGAGGATCATCCCTTCGCAAACGTCGCGCAACAGGCCCGGGGTCAGTCCCTTGACGGTCGCCTGGGTGCCGACGGGCATGAAGACGGGGGTCTCGACCGAGCCGTGGGGCGTGTGGAGGATCCCCGCGCGCGCCGCCGAGCTGGCGTCGCGGGCCGTCGCGGCGAACCGGACGGGGCGGGCGTCGATCGGGGTTGGAGCGGTTTCGGGCGCGGTCGTGGCCAAGGCTGGTCCCGGCGGGAGGACCGGCCGCCGCCAAACGCCCTTCTCCCCTTGAGGGAGAAGGTGGCCGAAGGCCGGATGAGGGGTGGCGCGACCGAAAGCCCTCGGATTCGAAGGTCTTCGCGAGCCGCGGACTTCGTGGAGATCCGACGCCGATCGACCCCTCATCCGGCCCTTCGGGCCACCTTCTCCCTCAAGGGGAGAAGGCGAGAGGGGCGATCGACGTTCAGTCGTTCTTGAGCTTCAAGCCCAGGGCCGCGAGCTTGTCGCGGACCTCGTTGAGCGAGGTGACGCCGAAGTTCTTGCATTCGAGCAGGTCGTCGCCGGAGCGCCTGGTGAGGTCGCCGACGGTCTGCAGGTTGAGCCGGCTCATGCACTTGCGGGCGCGGACGGAGAGACTCAATTCGGCGATCGGCTTGCCGAGCAGGGCCTGGATCTCGGGGGAGACCTCCGGGACCGGCGCCGAGGGCGCCTCGACCCCCCCCGGACCGGCGCGGTCGGCGCCCTCCAGGGCCATTCCCAGGCGGACCCCCTTGGAGCGCATCATCTCCTTGATCTCCGCGAGCGAGGTCTCGCCGAAGTTCTTGGAGGCCAGGAGCGCCGCCTCGGTGGTCCTCGTCAAGTCGCCGAGCGTTCGGATGTTCATCTTCCGCAGGCAGTTGCGGCTGCGGACGGAGAGCTCGAAGTCGGTGACGGGGATCTCCAGCAGTTGCTTAAGGACGGTGTAGCCCTTCTCGGCCTCCTCGTCGTAGTACATCCCCTTGCTGGCCTGGCAGTCCTTGGCGAAGAGCTTGGCGCGGGGGTGGTTGGGGTCGTACTCCAGGACCCGTCGGTAGCACTGCTCGGCCTCGCGGAACTTCATCTCGTCCTCGTACAGGACGCCCAGGTTGATCCAGGCGGCCAGGGGGACGGGGGGGCGTTGGGTGCAACGCTTGTAGAGGTCGACGGCGGTTTCGTCGTTGCCGTACAGGTCGTTGATGTAGGCTAGCTCGAAGAGGGCGCCGTCGTGGTCGCGGTCGAGTTCGAGGGCCTTTTCCAGATCGACGGCGGCGCGGTCGAGTTCGCCCTCGGCGGAGAGGACGGCGCCGCGTTGGAAGTGGAACTCGGCGGAGGAGCCGGCGGCCTTCTCCAGGCCGTCGAGGATCTTGCGGGCCTCGGCGATCTTGGCGCGGCCGGCCTCGGCCTTGCCGTCGGTCTCCTCCAGCCGGCCCAGCCGTCGCAGGGCGCCGGCGCGCCTCAGTTCGGAGTTCTTGGCGTCGTAGCCGAGCTTGGCCGACTTGGCGAACGCCTCGGCGGCCTCGGCGAACTGCTGGAGGTTCTCGTGGGCGAGGCCCTGGAAGAACCGGGCCATGCCGAGCTCGCCGGCGCGCTTGAGGTTCTCCAGCCCCGCGGCGTAGCGGCCCAGCAGCACCTCGCCGACGCCCAGCCGAAGCTGGCTTTCCGAGGCGGCCGCGGGGTCTTTCTTGCCGCGATCGCGGATCGTCGAGACGGCGTCGCGGAGCGTCCGGTAGCGGGAGGGGTCGCGGTCGAGCAACTCGCGCAAATCGGCCACGGCCGAAGCGTCGAAGGGCGAGCGATCCATGATCGCGCGGACGTCCGTGGTCATCATCTCTGTCATCGCCGATTCGTCTCCGTGGGCCGTCCGCCCGCCAAACCTCGCCGTCCGCCCCGCGCGCACGAGTCGCGACGCCCGCCGCCGGGATTGGGAATCCAATATCTTAGCGATTCCGCTTGACTTGTCAAAGACCGGCGTTTCATCGACGCGCGATCCGAAAGCCAAGGCGACTCGACATTGAAGTTTTTACAAAGCAGTGTCGATACAGAGATGTAGACAGGCTTCGACGACCATCGACACGGCCTTATATCGCGAGGCGGGCACCGACCGAATGCCGACGTACATCGACGAGTCGGGCGACACGGGGCGCGTCGCCGTCGGCGGAAGCCCGTATTTCAGGTTGGCCGCCGTCTGGGCCCCCACGGACGTGGAGGCAGGCGTCTTTCAGGAAGACGTTCGGCGGTTAAGACATGAATTGGGGCTGAAAGCCGATCACGAATTCAAGTTCGCAAGGACGACGTCGCCGCGACTCAGGGAAGCGTTCTTCAAGTCGGCCCTTTCCCGAGAGTTCCGCTTCGTCTTCACCCAGATCGACAAACGGGAGGAGCGCTGGGAGAGAGCGAGCGGCGACGACCTGTTTCGGTGGTGCGTCAGCGAACTCGCCATCGCGATGAGGCCGGCCTACGACCATCGGGAACGCGCGAACGGGAAGCCGCTGAAAGAACGGGTCGTCGTCGACGACAACCGCTCGCGAGGCTTTCTTCGCGTGGTCAGGACCGAGTTCGCCAGCCTCAAGTCGCGCGCTTATGACGGCCGACCGTTCGTGAAGGCCGTCGAGTTCCGCGAATCGCATACGGATCCGTGGCTTCAGCTGGCCGACATGGTATGCGGCGCGGCGGGGAGCCGCATGGATCAGGGCGATTCCCGATGGTACGAAATGATCGTCGAGCGCGAGGTGAACGCGCTGAGTCGCCTCTAAAACTCAAGCGGGGTTCCCCAGGAGATCCTGGGGAACCCCGCTTGAGCCTGAACAAGCCCAAAGCTCGGCAGAGCCGCGCCCTGTCCAAACAGGTCGATCGAAGTTACCAGCCGTTTTGACGGCACCTGAGTGTAAGGAGCTTGTTCAGTATCGCGAATACGTCCCTGGGAAGGCGATTCGCCTCCCCGAAGGACTCATCGCAAGTATCGGCCTCGGCGATCCGGAAGTCAAGTCGATCATTGACTACTCACGGCCCATGTTGACTTCCCTCGACCTCCGACGCGATCGCCCACGTCCACGGCACTCACTACCTAAACTCCGCGGTCGGGAGGCGGCGGTTTCAAGAATCCGAGCCTCTCCCGACACCACGTCCAAAATGAAGGCCCCGTGCAAGCGGGCAAGACCCATGGCCTTCGTCAGAGGGGGAGGAACGCCGCCGGTTCCAGCTTGAAATAGGCGCCGAGCTTTCGCGCCTGGTCGTGCGTGAAGGGACGCTCTCCGGCGACGAGGGCCGAGACGACGTCTCGGGGCACGCCCGCGCGATCGGCCAATTCTTCTTGCGTAAGCCCGCTCTGGGAAATCAGTTCCTTCAGGACTTCCCCGCCGGGCGGGTCGGCCTCGGGGAGATGTTCGGCCTCCCAGGTCTCGACGAGGTCGGTGAGGACGTCCAGGTACGCCTCTTCCCCCTCGTCCAGGTCGCGGGCCGTCAGTTCGTTGAGGATTTCGGCGGCCAAGGCGCAATGCTCCTCGCCCCGGATGGGGACCGGGGGGAACCTATGGACGAGTTGGAAATACGTGTCCGGGACCGCCGCTCCGGTCTTCGGCTCGCTCATGGCTTCGACTTCCTCCGGTCGCCTCGGCGGTTCGGCATTCGTCGTCACCCCTCGTCCAGGGCGAACGCCTCGCGGAGGCATTTGAGGGCCAGCTTGCCGTTGGCGCTGTCGGCGCCGACGTTGACGCGGACCTCGCTGGTGTTGATCAGCTTGACGTTGATCGAGGCGTCGGCCAACGCGCGGAACATGGCGGTGGCGACGCCGGTGTGGGTCCGCATGCCGACGCCCATCACCGACAACTTCGCCAGGTCCGGCTCCACCGCCACCCGGCCGCCGCCGAAGGGGCGGACCACCTCCGCGGCGCGGGCGGCCGAGTCGCGGGGGACGGTGAACGACAGGTCGGTCAGCCCCGCCAGGCTCACGTTCTGGACGATCATGTCCACGAACACGCCCGCCTCGCCGATGGCGCGGAAGACCTTCGCGGCGTAGCCAGGCTCGTCGGGGACGCCGAAGAGGGCCACGTTGGCCTGGGTCTCGTCCAGGTCGACGCCGGCGATCACCAGGTCCTCCATCCCCGTCGGCGGCTCGGGGTCGTCGCCGTTGGCGGCCAGGGGGACCAGCTTCAACGACCGCTTCCCCGCCGGGCTGGGATGGAACGGCTGGGGGGCCTCGGCGTGGACCTCGTCCAACAGGAACGCCTTGTGGACCGCGCGAAGCGCCGCGGCGGCGTGGCGGCGTTCGATCAGGACGCTGATCTTGATCTCGCTGGTGGTGATCATCTGGATGTTGATCCCCTCCCTGGCGAGCGCCTCGAACATGGTGGTGGCGACGCCGACGTGGGTCCGCATCCCCAGGCCGACCACGGAGATCTTGGCGACGTCGGCGTCGTGCTGGACGCCGTCGGCGCCGACGGCGACCGCGGCGTCCTCGGCGGCGGAGAGGGTCTCGGGAAGGTCGGCCTTGGCGACGGTGAAGCTGATCTCGGCCTTCCCCTCGACGGCGACGTTCTGGACGATCATGTCCACGACGATCGCCGCCCGGGAGATCGAGTGGAAGATCCGGTGGACCACGCCGGGGCGGTCGGGGACGCCTTGGATGGTGATTCGCGCCTCCTCCCTGGCCAGGGCCGCGCCGTTGACGGGGACGCCGAGGCGGCGGCTGTCGGCCTCGGCGACGATCCAGGTGCCGGGGGCGTCGGAGAAGCTGCTGCGGACGTGGATCGGCACGCCGTACTTCTTGGCGAACTCGATCGACCGCGAGTGCATGACGCCCGCGCCCAGGCTGGCGAGTTCCAGCATCTCGTCGTAGCTGATCCGGTCGATCTTGCGGGCCTCGGGGACGATCCTGGGGTCGGTGGTGTAGACGCCGTCGACGTCGGTGTAGATCTCGCAGGCGGAGGCGCCCAGGACCGCGCCCAGGGCGACGGCGGTGGTGTCGGAGCCGCCGCGGCCCAGGGTGGTGATGTTGTAGTTCTCGTCGATCCCCTGGAAGCCGGCGACGATGACGATCCGGCCCGCGTCGAGGGCCGCCTGGAGCCGTTCGGTGGAGATGTCTCGGATGCGGGCCTTGGTGTGGAAGCTGTCGGTGACCAGGCCGATCTGGGCGCCGGTGAAGCTGATGGCGGGGTGGCCCAGGGACTCGACGGCCATGGCCATCAGCGCGACGGAGATCTGCTCGCCGGTGGAGAGGAGCATGTCCATCTCGCGCGCCGGGGGGTGTTCGTTGATCTCGCGGGCCGCCTCGATCAACTCGTCGGTGGTGTGGCCGCGGGCGGAGACGACGACGACGACCCGGTCCCCCCGCCGACTCGCCTGGACGGCCCGCCGGGCCGCGGCCAGGATCTTGTTGGAATCGGCGACGCTGGTGCCGCCGAACTTCTGCACGAGCAATCCCACGGTCGGCTCCCGTCTCGACGCGCCCCGCCTTCGCGCGGGCGTGCCGGGCGCGGCCGCCTCGCGATTTTCAAGGGACTCATTCTAGCGGACGACCCCGCCGGCCGCGAGTGCGCGCGTCGATGCGGAAACGAAGACGCCGAATCGCGTGGGGCGCCCTCGACAAGGCGTCGGGGCTTGTCGAACATGGCGACGTTCCCGATAATCCGATCTTTCGGGAAGTCCGCGAAGCGACGCGATCCAGGGGCCTCGCGGGGTTCCGGGGACCGTGACCGTCGACGTCGATTTTCATCGCGAGGCCCGCGGCGTTTGGAACGGGGCGCGTCCCGTCGCCGCGTCCGCCCGCGTTTTAGAAGGCGCGAACCCTCATGCATCGCGAGAGACCGCGTGTGTTGCTGATCGCCGAGGCGGCCAATCCGGAGTGGCCGAGCGTGCCGCTGGTGGGCTGGTCCCACGCCGCGGCCCTGCGCCAGATCGTCGACGTCCACCTCGTCACCCAGGTCCGCAACCGGCGGGCGATCCTCGACGCGGGGTTGAAGGAGGACGAGGACTTCACGGCGATCGACTCCGAGGCCGTCGCGCGGCGGCTCTGGCGGCTCGTCGAGCGGACGCGGGGGGGGGCGAACAAGGGCTGGACGATCGCCGCGGCCCTGAGCGCGCCGTCGTATTATTATTTCGAGCGTCTGGTCTGGAAGCGGTTCGGGGCGCGGATCAAGGCCGGCGAGTTCGACGTCGTGCATCGCCTGACTCCGCTCAGTCCGTCGGCGCCGAGCACCCTGGCGCGACGTTGCCGACGGGCCGGGACGCCGTTCGTCGTGGGCCCGCTCAACGGCGGACTCCCCTGGCCCAAGGAGTTCGGCGACGCCCAGACGGCGGAACGGGAATGGCTCTCGCGGCTCCGAGCCGCGCATCGCCTGCTGCCCGGCTACCGCTCGACCCGGCGCGACGCCGCGGCGATCCTCGTCGGCTCGCGGACGGCGTGGAACGAAATCCCCGCCAAATACCGCGGCAAGTGCTTCTACGTCCCCGAGAACGCGATCGACCCGAACCGGTTCCCGCCGCCGACGCCCCGACGCTCCTCCGCCCCCGTCCGCCTGGCGTTCGTCGGCCGGCTCGTCCCCTTGAAATGCGTCGACGTCGCCATCGAGGCCGCGGCCGACTTCCTGCGGGCCGGGACCATGACCCTCGACGTCGTCGGCGACGGCCCGCTGCGGCCCGACCTGGAGCGACAGGCCGAGCGCGAGGGGGTCGCCGGGGCCGTCGACTTCCACGGCAACCTGGTCCACGACCGGGTCGCCTCCGTCCTGGACCGATCCGACGTGCTGGTCTTCCCCAGCATCCGCGAGTTCGGCGGCGGCGTCGTGCTGGAGGCGATGGCGATGGGCGTCGCGCCCATGGTGGTCGACTACGGCGGCCCCGGCGAACTCGCCACGCCTCGAACCGGCTTCCTCGTCGAACTCGGAGACCGAGCGGCCCTGGTGGCGCGCTACCGCGAGCTTCTGGGCCGGATCGACCGCGACCCCTCCCTGCTCGACGACCTTCGCGACGCCGCCGTCCGGCGGGCGCGGACCCTCTTCACCTGGGACGCCAAGGCCCGCCAGGTCCTGGAGATCTACCGCTGGGCGTTGGGGGAGAGGAGGGACAGGCCCGACTTCCCGATGCCCACGCCCGACCTTGAGACGGCCGGCGCGGCGGCGGCCTCGTAGCCGCCGGCCCGCTCCGAACCCATGTGGGCTTGATGATCCGGCGATCCGCCTCGATAATGCGTCCCTGCCGCGGAGTTCCGCCGCCGACGCTCCAGGGACGACGAGGGTTCGGAGGCGCGAAAGCCCTTCCCGCTCGTTGATGAGAAGAGGATTCGATTCGCCCGGACCCCCGGACCCGCCCGCGCGTCGCCAGGGGGGGACGGCGCGGGTCGGGACCGTCGCCTGAGGACCAAGGACGTGAAAATCGCAGTGATCGGGACGGGTTACGTCGGGCTGGTCCAGGGGACCTGCCTGGCCGAGAGCGGCAACGACGTCGTCTGCGTCGACAAGGACGCCGCGAAGATCGAGGGCCTGAAACAAGGGAGGATCCCGATCTACGAGCCGGGGCTCGCCGAGCTGGTCCATCGCAACCACCGCGACGGCCGGCTCAAGTTCTCCACCGAGCTGGCCGCGGGGATCGCCGACGCCGAGATCGTCTTCATCGCCGTCGGCACCCCCCAGGGGGACGACGGCGGCGCCGACCTCTCCGGCGTCTTCGCCGTCGGAAGACAGATCGCCGAGAACTTGAACGGCCCCAAGGTCGTCGTCATCAAGAGCACCGTCCCGGTCGGCACCAACGCCGAGCTGACCCGCCGGATGACCGAGATCGCCAAGGCCCCCTTCGACGTCGCCAACAACCCCGAGTTCCTCAAGGAAGGGGCGGCGCTCGACGACTTCAACAAGCCCGACCGCGTCGTCGTCGGCGTCCGTCGCGCCGAGGTCGCCGAGAAACTCCACGACCTGTACGCGCCGTTTCTGCGCACCGACCGGCCGTTTTTGGTCATGTCGCCGGAAAGCGCCGAGATGACCAAGTATGTCGCCAACTGCCTGCTGGCGACCAAGATCAGCTTCATCAACGAGATGGCCAACCTCTGCGAGGC
>CALCIB010000175.1 GCA_937907525.1 uncultured Planctomycetales bacterium
CGGGTTAATCAAATCCCGTGCCGAACGGTATTGGGGGGGGGGGGGGGGAGGCAAGCGAAAGGCCGCGTCCTGGGGGATTCCCCGGCGCGGCCTTTCGCGGCGGCTTCGGCGCGCGGGGCCGTTCCCGGCCCCGCTCGCTCACTCGACGACGCCCTTGGGGCCCGTCTGGGCCTGCTGGGGGGCGTGGGCGCGACGGCGGACGTCCAGCTCGATCGAGCCGAAGGTCCCCTCGTGACGCTGGATCGTCATCCCGAGCGCGGTCAGCAGCCGCTTGGCGGTGTAGAAGTTCATGACGATCCGCTGGTTCGCCTTGACGTCCTGGCGGCCCTGGGCGAACGGCTGCGGGTTGAGGCCGAAGTCGAGGATCACCTCCTCGGGCGTCGCCGTCACGCGGCAGAAGTTCGAGTACGACGGGACCGTCCCCGAATCATCGACGACCACCTCGGTGGTGACCTGGGGCTGCTGCTGCGGCGTGGGGTTCTCGGGCTCGCTCATGCCAACTCCATCCTAAAACCAGAAGGCCGCCGTGGGGGGCCAGGGACCGAGTCCGGGCGGGGGAAGACCACGGCGGTCCCTCCGCGCCGGAGCCGCGATGTCATACGCAGACTATCGCGAAAGCAAAAAAACGTTCAAGCCGACTTTGCGGCGCGCGACGATTCCACCAGGCGGTCGAGCTCCTGGAGGGTCCGCCCCGAGGCGCCGTGCTGGGCGAGCACGAACCGACGCCCGGCCTCGCCGCGGGCGGCGGCCTCCTCCGGGTCGTCGAGGTCCTCGCGGAGACGGGCCGCCAGGTCGCGGGGGCAGGCCACCCGCCGCGCCGCGTTCCGCGCCAGAAGCTGCGCCACGGTCTCGCGGAAGTTGGCCGTGTGGGGCCCGAACAGGACCGAGGCGCCGTAGGCGGCGGGCTCCATCATGTTCTGCCCCCCCCGGCCCGGCAGCAGGCTGCCGCCGACGAAGGCGACGTCGGCCAGGCCCCAGACCGCGCCGAGCTCGCCCAGGGTGTCGATCAGCACCACGGGGGCCGCGGCGCCGACGGTCGCCGGCGCCGGTCCCAGCGACCGGCGGACGACCGTCTCCCCCCGGGACTCCAACCACTCCGCGACGGCGTCGAACCGTTCCGAGTGGCGGGGGACCAGGACCAGCCGGAGCCGGGGATGGTCCTTCCGAGCCCCGCGGTAGGCTTCCAGCGCCGCGGCCTCCTCCCCCTCCATGGTGCTGCCGGCCACGAACACGAGGTCGGCGTCGGCGAGCCCCAGCTCGGCCCGAAGGCCGCGGGTGCGGGGGTTGTCGCGGTCGCTCTCCAGGCCGTCGTACTTCACCGAGCCGGTGACGCGGACCCGCTCCGCGGGGATGCCCAGGTCGACGAACCGGCGGGCGTAGTCCTCGTCCTGGGCGGCGACCGCGTCGATCCGCCGCAGGGTCGGGCTCAGGGGCGCTCGAATCCGGCGGTAGCCGCGGTGGCTGCGCTCGCTGAGGCGGGCGTTGATGATGGCCACCTTGGCCCCGAACCGCTTGACCGATCGGATCAGGTTCGGCCAGACCTCCAGTTCGACCAGGGCCAGCACGGTCGGCCGGATCCGGGCGGTCGCGCGGCGGGTCGCCCAGGAGAAGTCGAACGGGGCGTAGAAGGTGACGTGGTCGGGGAAGGTCCGGCGGGCGACGGCCAGGCCGGTGGGGGTCGTGGTGGAGATCACCACGTCCCAGCCGGGGCGGCGGCGGGTCATCTCCCGGACCAGGGGCCGGAGCAGGAGCACCTCGCCGACGCTCACCGCGTGGAACCAGAGGCAGGGGCCCTCGCCGATCCGGTGGGGGGCGTCTCCGGTGAACTTCTCCCAGAGCCCGTCCCGATATTTGCCCGACCGCGCCATCCGGTACGCCAGCGCCGGCGAGAGCAGGATCAGGGTCGCGACGTAGATCAGGTTCAGAACCAGCGGCATTCCGGGGAGTCCTTTCCCGATAGACGGCGGGTCGTCCTCCCGACCCGACGCCCGGCGTTTCAGCAATCGCCGTGCCCATCGCGGCCCCCGCCGCGTCGCGAGGGGGGAGGGGGACCGCCGCCCGCCGCCGCCCCCGCCGCGGGGATCGTCGTAAAGGCGTCCCCCGCTTCGCTCGGCGGCGATCGGCGGCGGTCGCCCGCGACGGACGCGAGGGGCCTCCGATCAAAGACGATCGACCGCCGACTGCCTCCGCATGCAGCAGGATTTGAATTTTTTGCCGGATCCGCACGGGCAGGGGTCGTTGCGACCGACCTTTTTGCCCGTGTTGCGAACCGGCTCCTTCTTCTTCTCGGCGTTGCGTCCCGCCTCGATCGCCGCGTCCTGGACGTCGCGGACGCCCTCGCCGGAGTCGGGGACGGCCGCCAGCGACGAGGCCCCCGCCTCCTCGCCGTGGAGGGTCCGGGCCCGGTCGAGCTTCCAGCGCGAGCCCAGGTACGAGAGGAACTCGGGGTCGAACTGCTCGACGCGGAAGATCAGGTCGCTGACGCGGTCGCCGATCCCGTTCCACATCTCGCCGAAGATCCGCATCCCCTCGCGCTTGAACTCGACCTTGGGGTCGATCTGGGCGTAGCCTTGCAGGCCGATCGAGCTGCGGAGGTGGTCCATCCCCCGCAGGTGCTCCATCCAACTGGCGTCGAGGATCTGGAGCAGGAGGACCTTCTCCATCTCGCGCATCTCGGGCCGGACCTTGGCGTCGAGGGCGGCGGTCATCGTCTCGCGGACGGTTTCCGGCGACTCCTCGCGAAGTTCCTCGACCGCGGCCTGGAAGCCCAGCTCGCGGCCGGCCCACTCGACCAGTTCGCCGAGGGCGTTGGCGTCGACGGCGGGAGGCTTGCCGTTGCCCTGGCTTGGGGGAAAGGTGGCGTCGAGGCGTTCGCCGAGTTCCTTCTCCAGCCGCGCCCCCTCGTACTTCTTGCGGGCGATGGCGATCAGGAAGGCGTCCATCTCGGGCCGGAGCATGGTCTGCATCTCGGCGGCGTCGACGACGGTGTGGAACCGCTCGGAGGCCCAGGCGGCCAGGCCCTCGCGGTCGTACCTGGGGGTCTGGTCGTGGCGTTGGGAGCGGTCGCCCAGGAACCGGGTCGAGGCGATCCGAACCGGCAGCTCGGCCTCCTTGGAGACGTACAGCTCGCGGGCGCGGGCCTTCAGGTCGCCGACGATCCGGGCCTTGTCGAGCCCCTCCCAGGCCGCGGGGTCGGCCGTGATGCCGAACTTGTGCTGGACCCAGCCGGCCAGGTTGCGGCGGCCCCAATCGGGCTGGAGGAACTCCCGGGCGGACGCGAGGTCGAGCTTGTCGATCGTCTCCTGGGCGCGGCCGTGGATCAGGTCCTCAAGCGCCGGGCGGTCGAGTTCGACCTCGCCGTCGACGCGCTCCTCGAACTTCCGCAGCTCCTTCTCCTTGAGGTCGAGCCCGTAGCGGTTGTTGGCCCAGTTGACCAGCGCGCCCCAGGTCCAGTCGGCGGGCTCGGCGTCGGCGGGGAGGTTCTCCTCGACGGCCTCGCGGATCGCCTCGTAGAGCTGGCGCTCGGCGCGGCGGTGGACGATCTCGCCCAGGTCCTCCGGCTCGACGCCGCGGAAGTCGCGGGCGGTCATCTCCACGCCCAGCCGTTGCGAGATCCACTCGGCGAAGCCGGCGCGGCCGTAGTCCTCGGCGAGGAAGCGGTCGGCGGCGGTCTGG
Source organism: uncultured Planctomycetales bacterium (assembly GCA_937907525.1). Classification (GTDB taxonomy): domain Bacteria; phylum Planctomycetota; class Planctomycetia; order Isosphaerales; family Isosphaeraceae; genus Paludisphaera. The sequence continues at coordinate 3,676 of CALCIB010000175.1, forward strand.
ACCTGCTCGTCGATCATCTCCAGGACCTTCGTCTTGGGCGACGCGCCGTCCAGAAGCGCCTGGCGGAACGAGTAGACGCGCTTGCGCTGCTCGTCCATGACCTCGTCGTATTCCAGGAGGTTCTTGCGGATGTCGAAGTTGCGTTCCTCGACCTTCTTCTGGGCGCCCTCGATGCGGCGGGTGACCATCTTGCTCTCGATGGCCTCCCCGTCCTGCATCCCCAGGCGGGTCAGGACGTTGGAGACCCAGTCGCCGGCGAACTTCCGCATCAGGTCGTCGTCCAGGGCCAGGAAGAACCGCGAGGAGCCGGGGTCCCCCTGACGGCCGGAGCGGCCGCGGAGCTGGTTGTCGATGCGGCGGCTCTCGTGCCGCTCGGTGCCGACGATGTGCAGGCCGCCCAGGGCCGCGACCTCGCGACCCTCGGCCTTCATCTCCGGCTCGTACTTGGCGACGGTCTTCTCCCAGACGTCGTGGGGGACGTCCAGCCGGGTCTGGTAGAGCGGCCGACCGTCCTCGTCGACCTCGCGCTTCAGGTCGGCCATGGCCATGTGCTCGGGGTTGCCCCCCAGGATGATGTCGGTGCCGCGGCCGGCCATGTTGGTGGCGATCGTCACCGACCCCCGCCGTCCGGCCTGGGCGACGATCTCCGCCTCGCGCTCGTGGTGCTTGGCGTTCAAGACCTCGTGCTTGACGCCGTACCGCGTCAGGTACTCCGACAACTCCTCCGACCTCTGGATCGACACCGTGCCGACCAGGATCGGCCGGCCGGTCTCGTGGACCTCCTTGATCTCGTCGACCAGCGCCTTGTTCTTCTCGCGCTCGTAGCGGAAGATCACGTCCGGATAGTTGACCCGGCTCAACACCCGGTTGGTCGGGATGGCGACCACGTCCAGGCCGTAGACCTTGAAGAACTCGTTGGCCTCGGTCATGGCGGTGCCGGTCATCCCCGAGAGCTTCTTGTAGAGCTTGAAGAAGTTCTGCAGGGTGATCGTCGCCAGGGTCTGGTTCTCCTCCTTGATCTTGACCTTCTCCTTGGCCTCGACCGCCTGGTGCAGGCCGTCGGACCACTGCCGGCCGGTCATCAGACGGCCGGTGAACTCGTCGACGATGACGATCTCGCCATTGGGCTGCACGACGTAATCGCGGTCGCGACGGTAGAGGTGGTGCGCCTTGAGCGCGTTGTCGATCAGGTGGGGCCACTCCATGTTGCCGGGGGTGTAGAAGCTCTCCAGCCCGGCGATCTTCTCGGCCTCGCGGACGCCGTCGTCGTTGAGATGGCAGGTCCGCTCCTTCTCCTTGACCTCGAAGTGGACGTCGCGCTTCAGGAGCCGGGCGATGCGGTCGGCCTCGGCGTACTTGCGGACGTCGTCGAAGGCGGGGCCCGAGATGATCAGCGGCGTCCGCGCCTCGTCGATCAGGATGCTGTCGACCTCGTCGATGACCGCGTAGTGCAGGGCCCCCTGGCACTGAAGCTCGCGGATCGGCTTCATGTTGTCGCGGAGGTAGTCGAAGCCGAACTCGTTGTTGGTGCCGTA
>CALCIB010000176.1 GCA_937907525.1 uncultured Planctomycetales bacterium
GGATGTCTCCGCAAACTGAACGCCTGTCTCACCAACTTATGTGACGCTCACCGGGAATTCACGGGCACCAGAGCCGATCCGGCCGACCAGGACGAGCCGCTTTCACGCCGTCGTCGTCCGCGACGGCGTCGGGCGGATCGGATCGATCGGGCGGATCGGATCGGCCTCGCCTCGCTTCCCGCGCGGTTTTCGCTCGATTCGACGAGGGGGGAACGCCGATCGCGCTTGAGAAGGTTCACGCCGCGGCGGACGCGCCACTCCCTCTGTCTGAAGCTCGGCTTCGGAGTACAATGGGGGGCGTTCGCAGGGACGCGACGGGGGCTTTCTCGACCCGCTCGGAGCCGCAACGATGAGTTGGATGCGTTTGCAGGGCCGTCTTTCCGTCCTGATGCTGGCGGTCTGGGCCCCCTCGGCCTTCGGACAGGGGTACGAGTGGCTCGACTCGGCCCTTCCGGAGCGGTCGTTCGACTTCGGGACCGTCGCCCGGGGGTCCAAGCTGCATCACGCCTTCGCGATCGTCAACCGGGGCGATCAGGAGATCCGGATCCTGGAGTCGCGGACCAAGTGCGGCTGCACCGAGGCCAAGATCGGCGCCAAGTCGATCCCACCCGGCACCCAGACGAGCGTCGAGGTGACCATCGACACCACCCGGTTCCTCGGTCACAAGCCCTCGGGGGTGACCCTGGTCTTCGAGAGCCCGTCCTACGTCCAGGCGGACCTGGACACCTCCTGCTACATCCGCGGCGACATCGTCACCGAACCCGGCCTGCTCGATTTCGGCGTCGTCAGGCGCTCGGAGACGCCGCCGTCGACCTCGCTGAACCTCACCTACGCCGGCGGCCGAGCCGACTGGGCCGTCACCGCCATGCGGACCCGAACCGATCGGATCGTGGCCCGTTTCCAGGAGGCCGGCCGCTCCCCGGAGGGCTATCCGGTCTACACCCTCTCGGCCGAGCTCAAGCCCAGCGTCCCCAACGGCTTCTTCAAGGACGAGGTGACCCTTGAGACCAACGAGGGGGAGAAGCTTCCGATCTCGGTCGTCGCCGAGGTCCAAAGCGCGGTGGCCGTCACGCCGGCGATCGTCAACTTCGGCCAGATGAAGCCCGGCCAGAGCGTCGCCAGGACGGTCCTGGTCCGCTCGGATCGGCCCTTCGACGTCACCAGGCTCGCCGCCGACCGCGACGACCTCCAGGCCGAGGACCAGGCCAAGGGCCCCCAGGCCGTCCACCAGATCAAGGTGACGCTCAAGGCCCCCGCCGAACCCGGCTCGTTCTACTCGGAGTTGACCGTCAAGACCGACGTCCCGGACGAGCCCGAGGCGGTCCTCAAGGCGTTCGCCACGGTCGAGCCGTGAGCGAGGACCGACTCGCCCTGGCCGTCGCCGACGTCAACTGGGCCACCACCGAAAGCCTCTTCCGGGAACTCGACGAACCGGGCGTCGAGACCCTGGCCCTGCGTTGCATGGACTATCGCAACGCCTGGCGCAAGGGGATCACGCCCTGGTCGGCCGGGGCGCGTCGCGCCCTCGCCGACGGGCCCAGGCATTGGAAGCGCGACGTGGCGCTCCCCCCCGGCCTCCTGAAGCGGCTCCCCGCGCTGGGGATGCGGCCGATCGCCCGCGCCGTCCGCCGCTTCTGGGCGGAACGTCCCGGCGCGCGTCGCGGCCTGGTCGCCACCTATCCGTACTACCTCCGACTGGCGGAAGTCCTCCGGCCCGACGCGCTGATCTACTACAACTTCGACGACTACGCCCTCTACTGGCCCGACCGCGCCGAGGAACTCCGAGGCTGGGAGGACGAGCTGGTCCGCCGCGCCGACGTCACGATCTGCGCGGCGCTCGCGATGGCGGAGGAGTTGCGCCGTCGAGTCCCGTCGGCGGCGGATCGGGTCCGTCACATGCCGCACGGGACGCCGGCCGCGTTTCTGGCGAGTCGGCCGCTGGACCGTCCCGGCCCCGCGCCGGCGGACGTCGCGGACCTGCCGCGGCCGCTTTTGGGATACGTCGGTTCGCTGGAGGACCGGCTCGACTGGTCGCTCCTGGACGCCGTGGCCGAAGCCTTCCCGGAGGCGTCGGTGGTCCTCGTCGGCCGCCCTCCCGAACCGGGTCCGGAGCCCTGGCGCGAGGAGTGCCGGCGGACGCTCGCCCGACCCAACGCGCATGCGCTGGGGTGGCGGGGGCAGGAAGAATTGCCGTCCTACTATCAGGCGTTCGACGTCAACCTGATCCCTTATCTCGTCGATCACCCGTTCAACCTGGCGTGCTCGCCGACGAAGATCATGGACGGGATGGGGGCGACCCGGCCGATGGTCGCCACGGCCGTTCCGGAGTGTCGGTTATATACTCATTTGTTCGACGTGGCCGGGTCGCGCGACGAGTTCGTCGCGGCGGTGGGGCGGATCGTCGCGGCCGGGTCCGACGACGGCCGCGCGGCCTTGAGGCGCGCCCACGCCGCGGTCAACACCTGCGCGAAGGTCGCCGCGCGGATCGTGGCGGCGCTCCCGCCGTCGCGACCGCGCGCCCGGCCGGCGATCGGCGCGGCAAGCAGGTAGCGGCGCGACGGTCGCGCCGCTACATTCGTTGGCGAAGGTTCCCGCCGATGGCCCTTCGCGCCGCGGCCGACCACCCCCGATCGAAGGAGCGCCTCGATGAGCCTCGGCCTGCGCGCGCGTCTGTCGCTGATGATGTTCCTGCAATACTTCGTGTGGGGCATCTGGCTGACGATGCTCGCGCAACACATCGGCGACAACGGGCTTAAGCTCGGCGATCAGGCGCTCGGCTGGATCCTGGGGACTTACGGGATCGGCTCGATCCTGGGGCCGTTCATCCTCGGTCAACTGGCGGATCGGTTCTTCGCCACCGAGCGGGTGCTGGCGTTCGCGCACGTCGTCGGCGGGCTGATGCTGATCGCGACGGCGTATCTGACGACGTTCTGGCCGATCTTCCTGATGATGGTCGTTTACTGCAATTTGTACATGCCGACGATCGGGCTGACCAACTCGCTGTCGTTCCACAGCCTCGGCGAGGAGAACCAGGGTTTGTTCCCCTCGATCCGGGTCTGGGGGACCGCGGGCTGGATCGCCGCGGGGCTCTTCTTCGCGTCCTACCTGGATTACAAGTCGTTCTGGCCGACGGCCGTGCTGCCGCTTTGGGAGTCGCTGTTCAGCCTGCCGTTCGTGGGCGAGCCGACCTTCCGCGACTGCCTTCGAGTCTCCGGCTTCTTCTCGATCCTTTACGGCTTCTACTGCCTGACCCTCCCCCACACCCCGCCGGTCCCCGCCAGGGAGACCGACCCGATCGACAAGAAATCGGCGATCCTGGAGACGATGGAGCTGATGAAGTTCCGGTCGTTCGCCGTCCTGATCCTGATCTCCGCGTTGGTCGGGATCATGCTGGCGTTCTTCTTCGCCAGCGAGAACTTCTTCCTGGAGGCGGTGGGGGTGGCGCCCAAGCAGATCGGCGCGTACCTGACGATCTCCCAGTTCGCCGAGGCGGCGGTGGTGCTTCTGATCCCGCTATCGGTCGCCCGGCTGGGGTACAAGAAGACGATGCTCATCGGCATGGGGGCCTGGGCGGCGCGGTTCGGGATCTCGGCGGTCGGTTATCCCAAGTGGCTGATGATCGGCACCCTGGGATTGCACGGCTTCGCCTTCGGCTTCTTCTTCATCGTCGCCCAGATGTTCGTCGACCGGGCCGCGAGCAAGGACATCAAGGCGTCGGCGCAGTCGCTTTTGATCTTCGTGATCTACGGGTTGGGGACGGTCGCCGGCAGCTTCATCGCTGGCGAGACCATGCACCATTTCCAGACCGGCGAGGGCGCCGCCGGACACGACTGGCGCGCCATCTGGATGGGTCCCTTCATCTTGACGTTGGTCCTGATGGCGATCTTCGCCCTCTTCTTCAAGGAGGGCCAGATCGGCGCGATCCGCGAGGACGCCGACGCCCACGCCGAACCGGGCGTCGCCGTCGAGTGACCGCCGACGCGACGGCGGCCAGAGAACCCTTCCGCCGCCGTCGCGTAGAATCAAGGAGAAGCAGCGCGGGCGCGGATTTTAAGATGACGATTCATTCAAACGGCCTTCTCCCCTTGAGGGAGAAGGTGGCCCGAAGGGCCGGATGAGGGGT
>CALCIB010000177.1 GCA_937907525.1 uncultured Planctomycetales bacterium
GGTCCCAACCGGATCGAGCCGCCGCCGCCCGATCCCGACACGACGGCTCCGGCGTCGGCCAGGCGGGCGGCGTGCTCGGCCCTGGCGGCGCGGGCCTCGGCGCGGGCGACGTCGGCCCGGAGACCGGCGGCGGCGCGCTCGAGGGCGGCGATCCGTCGCACGAGATCGATCACGGCGCGTCCTCGCTTTCGATCTTGCGACGGGCGTTGCGGCCGGCGATCGCGTGCCGCTCGAAGTCCTCGCGGTTCTTGCGGTCGGCGGCGATCCTGGCGGCGTCCTCGCGTCCCGAGTCGAGGTCGGCCGCCTTGAAGATCGGCCCGAGCAGCGACCGGGTCGCGGAGGTCGCGAGTCCCTTCAGGCGCTCGCCCACGCTCTTGAAGCCGCCGGCGGATCGAGCGTCCTCAAGGTTTCGCTCGCGTTCGTCGGCGACTTGCCAGGTCGGCTTTTTGGGCTCGGGCGGGCCGACGAAGGACGCGGAGCCGCGGGAGCCGGGACGGATCGCGTCGCGGCGCGAAGCCCCTAGCTTGACGCGGCGGTCGGCGTCGCGCCGGCGCCGGGCCCTGGCGTCGGCCCGCTCCTTCTTCTTTCGCTTCTCGGCGTTGGTCTTGTAGGGCTTGGAGGCGCGGACCTTGCGTTTCTTGTAGGAGTACGGTCGAGGGGTCGAGTATTTCCGGCCGCGCTTGTACTTGCCCGAGGTGTTGGCGCCCGGCGCCGCCCGGTCGAGTCCCAGGGCCGAGGCGAGCGCGGCGTCCGGGTCTTCGAAGCCCCCGCCGCCCTCCCAGGCGTTCCAGGGTTGGGCGCCCGTGACGACGGGGCCGGCGGCGAAGGTCGCGGCGTCGGCGTCGGCCGCGCCGGAGCCGAGGGTCGAGAGGTGCTCGTAGGCGGCGGTCGCCGTGCGGACGTCGCGGCGGTTGGAGACGCGGGCGCGGGTGGCGTACAGCAGGCCGCCGCCGTCGGTGACGATCCGGACGTCGACCGAGCGTACCGGCGCGGCGGTCGCCTCGTCGCCGGTGGTCCCGAGGTTGGAGGCGATCGAGAGCCGAAAGCCGTCACCGCGGGTCCAGACGTCGGTCCAGGCCCCGTAGTACGAGACGTCTCCCTCGATCGTGACGTCGGAAATCGATTCGTGTATCAGTTGCGCGAGATTCGCCGCGAGCCCGGAGTTGCCGGCGTAGGTCCAGCCGGGGAGGGTGACGTAGCGGGTCCGCTCGATGCCGGCCCAGGCGTTCGCGCCGCCGGAGTGGACGGGGGCGCCGTCGACGTCGGGCGGATACGCGACGGCCAGGGGGCCGCGCGAGTAGGCGACGAGGGCCAGGACGTCCGGCTTGACCAGACCCGAGCCGCCCGCGTCCAGCGCGGTTTTTTCGTTGAACCGCTCGACGACCGGACGGTCGAAGAGGATGGTCCCGTTGCTGGGGTCGATCGTGAAATTGGCCGTGATCCCCGAGCTTGGTCCGAAGAGCATCGCCGACGGGCTGGACGTGAGTTCGACGGCCGATTGGCCCAGCCAGAAGAACGCGAAGGGGACCGGAAAGGAGGGGACCAAATGCGATTCGACCCAGCCGCCGGGGGTCGTGACGGCGAAGAGGCGGTGGACGTTGGAGAGTCCCCCGCCGATCGGCGCGACGGTCCCGACCAGGGCGAAGGAGTCGTAGGCGCCCGCCGCCGAGTTCGAGAGCGGGAACGCCAGCGTCAGCGTGGCCGATCCTCCGGCCGCCTTGACGGCGGACGCGGTGACGGGGCGGGATTCGGTGTAAGACAACCCGGTCGCGCTCGTACTGGTCAGGTAGACGCGGGCCTGGCGGTCGCTCCAGTAGTTGACGAGGGCCCACGCCCGATCCGAGGACACGGTGATTTGCTGGGGGCCGTCGATCGAGACGACGGTCCCCGTGTCGGTGGCGTCGCCGGGCGCCTCGAAGGCCGCCCAGGTCCAGTCGTCCTCCTGGGGGGCCGTCCACGCGGGGGTCAGCGCCCCGGCGCTTTGCAGCGCGTGAAAGCCGTCCACGTCGGGGCCGCCCAGGACCACGACGCGGGAGGCCGAGTCGGACCACGACCGCGACCACGTCGTCGGCTCGATCGGGTCGACGCCCTGCGTCAAGGTGATCGACGCGCCCTCGTTCACGTCGGCGATCCTGAGCGCGCCGTCGACCGTGAACCAGAGCCTTTTTCCCGGCAAGTTGGATTGCAGGAGGTCGGCGAGGGTCGATCCCAGTCGTTCGCCGGCGAGCCGTAGCGGGTTGGGCGGAACGAAGGTCAACGCGGCGAGCTGGTCCGCCGTGGTCGCGTCGCGGGTGACGCCGCGGGCGGCGAGGGCGGCGGCGTTGACGTCGAGCAGGTCGGCGAGGATCCAGCCGATCGATTTACCGGCCAGGGCGGGGACGTAGCCGAGGTCCAGGGGCGTGAGGCAGTATTCCGCCGAGGCGGTCCCGTCGCGGCCGCGAAACGGTTCGAGGTCGAGGCGGTAGCGGAAGCCCTGGCAGCGGTAGGCGTGCTGGGTGCCGTCGGCGCCCCGCGAGGGTCGGGCCGACGTCAGCGTGCCGGTGAAGCGGAGGGTCCCGTCCTTGTCGACGTAGCTGACGTCGAGGTCGCCCTTGAACCGCGGCTGGGGGCCGGCGTGGTGCTCGTGGAATTCGAGCCAGGAGTCGGAGTCCAGGCCCCAGCCGAAACCGTCGACGAGGAGGTTGCCGGCGGCGCGGGACGCCTGATCGTAGGCGACGCCGTCGACGGTCAAGACGCCGGCCATGGGTCAGCCTCCGTACATGGGGAACGCGGGGAAGACGCCGACGTCGCCCCCGCGACGGCCGCCGGCGCGCTGCATCTTCTGGACGCGGAGCATGTGCATGGCGCGTTGAAGCTGGTCCTCGAGGCGCGCGATCGCCTGCCAGGTGGGGTCGCCCATGCGGCCCTGGGCCTGCAAGTCCATCAGTTGGGCCTCGTTGCGCTGGATCGACGCTTCGAGGTCGCGGGGCGCGACGGTCCCCCGGACGGCGCCGACGGCGTTGGCGCTTCGGTTGCGGATTCGCAGCACGTCGCCGGGGTCGATCCTCCCCATCATCGCGCCGGCCTGGGCGTCGTTGACGAGCGAGACGCGATCGGAGTCCAGGCGGTTGAGCACGGCGTCGCGGGGGGCGTTGGCCGTCTTGATTTGAGCGACCACGGCCTGGTTGTTGGCGGCCTGGAGTCGGTCGGCCCGGGCCTTGTCCTGCGCCTTGGCGAAGTCCTCGGCGCGCTTCTGCTCGTCGGCCTCCTTGAGAACGGCCTGGTTGTTGGTCGCCTCAAGCCGTTTGCGCGTGTTCTCCCGCATGGAGGAGAAGTATTTTTCGTCGGCGTCGTCGCGGGCCTTCTGAGCGCGTCGCTTGACTCCGGCCTCGTGGGCGCGATCCGCGTCCTTGGCGTCGGCCTTCTCCTCGGCGTCCTGCCGGTCGATGTACTCCTTGGTCCCCTGGACGAAGTTGGAGCCGGGGAAGCGTTTCGCCAGTTCCTCGACGGCGGACTGATCGCCCTGGCCGGCGCGGCCGAGCAGGTCCTCGGCCTTCTTCGAGAGGTCTTCGCGGGCGAGGGCGATTCGGCGCTGGGCGTCGGCCGTTCTCTTGTCCGCGCCGGGCATGCCGGCGCGCTCGCGCGCGTCGATCGCGGGGAGCCCCTGGAGATTGCCCATCGACCTGGCGGTTTCGCGTTCCTTGTCGAGCCCGCGCTTCCACTCGGCTCGGTCGCGCTCGATCTTGCGAAGCTCGGCCATGGCGCCGTCGAGCGCGGCGCTTTCGGGCGCCATCTGGTCGCGGACCATGTCGCGGACCTTGTCGGGTCCGCCCAGATCCTGGACCGTGTCCTCGACGACGGCGGCGGTTTCGGCGTTGAGGCCGAGGGCGTTGGTCTCGACCTTCTTCTTGAGCGCGTCGTAGCGGCTTTGGGCCTCCTTGGCCTTGGCGATCCGCTCCTCGAGTTCGGCGCGCTTGGCGGCGGCGTCGTTGTACTCGTTGAGTTTGTCGACGGGGATGAGCCCGTCGACCGCCATGGCCTCCATGCGGTCCTTGAGGCCCTTGAGCTTGTCGTCGAGCTCGCCGAGGCGGGTCGTCGCCTTGGGGATCCCCTCGGCGCCGCCGGCGATGGTCTCCCAGAGG
>CALCIB010000178.1 GCA_937907525.1 uncultured Planctomycetales bacterium
CCCTTCGGGCCACCTTCCCCCGCGAGGGGGGAAGGCCGTTATGTTCACTACCCCCCAAATCCGTGACGGTCAGGGAAAAACAACGACCCGCGCCGAATCGTCGTCGAGAGCTCCTCGTTGCAATCGGCCGGCCGCTGGGGCAAGCTGGCGGGACCGCCGTTCGATTCCTCCCGGCCCCGAAGGACGCCGATCATGAAGCGCATCCCGGTCTGCCTGCTCGTCCTGCTGGCCCCGCTGGTCGTCCCGGCCCGCGCGGCCGACCCGCCCAAGGAGAGGCGGATCTCGCGCGCGGAGTACCGCGACAAGATGAAGGCCGGCTGGATCGGCCAGATGGCCGGCGTCGGCGTCGGCGGACCCACCGAGTTCCGCTGGCAAGGCGCGATCGTCCCGGCCGACAAGGTGCCGGCCTGGACGCCCGAGACCGTCAACCAGTTCGATCAGGACGATCTCTACGTCGAGATGACCTTCGTCCGCACGCTTCAAACGCACGGCCTGGACGTCGACTCGCGCCAGGCGGGGATCGACTTCGCCAACAGCAAGTACCCGCTCTGGCACGCCAACAAGGCCGGCCGGACCCGCCTCCGCCAGGGGATCGCCCCGCCCGACAGCGGCCACCCCGCCTTCAACGACCACGCCGACGACATCGACTACCAGATCGAGGCCGACTTCTCCGGCCTGATCGCGCCGGGGCTCCCCAACGTCGCCATCCGACTGGGCGAAACCTTCGGCCGGATCATGAATTACGGCGACGGCCTCTACGGCGGCCAGTTCGTCGGCGCCATGTACTCCGAGGCGTTCTTCGAGACCGACCCCGAGAAGATCGTCCGCGCCGGCCTCGCCGCCGTCCCCGAGGGGAGCCAGTACCACGAGGCGGTCTCCGACGTTCTCAAATGGTTCCATGAACATCCCGACGACTGGGAGGCCGTCTGGCGGAAGATCGAGGCGAAGTACCAGAAGGACCGCGACTACCGCCGGTTCTCGTGCAGCAAGGACGACAAGGAGCCGTACAAGTTCAACATCGACGCCAAGATCAACGGCGCCTACATCGTAATGGGATTGCTGTACGGCGGGGGCGACCCCTGGAGGACCATCGTCATCGCCACCCGCTGCGGCCAGGATTCCGACTGCAACCCCGCCAACGCCGCCGGGATCCTCTTCACGGCCCTGGGGGCGTCCAAGCTGCCGCCGGAGTACGCCAGCGCCCTCGATACGAAGACCAGGTTCAACTCCACCGAGTACGCCTTCCCCGACCTGATCGCCGTCTGCGACGAACTGGCCGCGCAAGTGGTCGAAAAGGCGGGGGGCCGGATCGAGAAGTCGGCCGACGGCGCCGAGACATTCGTGATCCCCGTCGAGCCGCCCCGGCCCTCGCCGCTGGAATCGTGCTGGGAGCCCGGCCCCAAGGCCGACAGCCGCTTCACCGCCGAGGAATCGGCCCAGATCCGCGAGAAGGACGAATGAACAACCCAGCGCGATCGACCGCCTTCGTTTTTTCCGCCGCCCTCCTCCTTCTCGCCCCCGCGGCGCGCGGAGGGGACGCGCTGCCGGTCGGCTCGGCGCCGGAGGCGATCACTCCGGAGCACTTCCCCGACCGCCTGCACGCCTTCGTCTGGCGGAACTGGGAACTCGTCCCCGCCGCCAAGCTGGCGGAGGTCGTCGGGACGTCGGCCGACCGGATCGAGAAGATCGCCGGGTCGATGGGCCTGCCGCCGTCGCCCGGGTTGGACGCGAAGACGCGCTCGCGGGTGTATATCACGATCCTCCGCCGCAACTGGCACGTCCTGCCGTATGAGCAATTGCTCACGCTGCTGGACATGACCCCGGAGCGGCTGGCGTTCGCGCTGCAAGAGGACGACTTCCTGTTCATCAAGCTCGGAAGTCTCAAGCCGAGGTGCGAGCCGTTGCGGTACGTCGAGCCCTCGCCCGAGGCGAAGGCGCGGGCCGCCGAGATCAAGGCGCTGGTCGCCGAGCGCTTCGGCGGCGCGCCGACCGAGAACGGAGAGCCGCCGCTGGCGTTCGCGAAGCGCTGGGAGGAGGCCCCGCCGCGCGAGGCGTCGAGGCGGGTCGGGCCGGAGGTCGGGCCTCGGATCGTCTCGTCGTACTTCGCGACCTTCGGCGACGGCCTGGCCGAGCCCGGCGGCGACGGCTTTCCCGACGGCCTTTTGGCCGACCTGGCCGACCAGGGCGTCAACGGCGTCTGGCTCCACGTCGTCCTCCGCACCCTCGCCCCCGGGGGGCCGGACTTCCCCGAGTTCGGCGACGGCTGGGAGACGCGGATGGCCAACCTCCGGGCGCTCGTCGCCCGCGCGGCCAAGTACGGGATCAAGGTGTACCTGTATTTGAACGAGCCGCGGTCGATGCCGCTGGCGTTCTTCGCCGACCGCCCGGAGATGAAGGGGGTCGTCTCCGGCGATTATGCGACGATGTGTACGTCCGACGCCCGCGTCCGCTCGTGGCTCAAGTCGGCCGTCGCGCACGTCGCGCGCGAGGCGCGTGGGCTGGGGGGCGTCATCAGCATCACGGCGTCGGAGAACCTGACCAACTGCGCGTCGCACGGTCAGATCGCGAAGTGCCCGCGGTGCTCCAGGCGGACGGCGGCGGAGGTGATCGCCGAGGTGAACGCGACGTTCGCCGAGGGCCTTCGCGAAGGCGACCCGTCGGCCCGACTGATCGCCTGGGATTGGGGCTGGATCGACCCGGCGCAAGCCGCGGCGACCATCGCTCTATTGCCGCGCGACGCCTACTTCCAGACCGTCTCGGAATGGGACCTCCCCATCGAGCGCGGAGGGGTGAAGACGACCGTCGGCGAGTACTCGCTCTCCGCGGTCGGCCCCGGCGAGCGCGCGAAGCTGCGGTGGGGGCTGGCCAGGGCGGCGGGGCTCAAGACGTCGGCGAAGGCGCAGCTCAACGTGACGTGGGAGCTGGCGTCGGTGCCGTCGATCCCGGCCGTCGACAACGCGGCCCAACTGTGCAAGAACCTGGCCGACGCCGGGGTCGACTCGGTGATGCTGGGGTGGTCGCTGGGGGGTTGCCCGTCGCCTCAGCTTTGGATCGCGCGCGAGTTCGCGCGCGATCCGGGCGCGACGGTCGACGCCGTCCTCGACCGCGCCGCGGCCGCGCGTTACGGGCCCGAGGCCGCGTCCGACGTCCGCCGCGCGTGGACGGCGTTCAGCAAGGCGTTCCGCGAGTATCCCTACCACGGCGCGGTGGTCTACAACGGGCCGCAGCACATGGGGCCGGCCAACCTGGTTTACGCGAAGCCCACGGGCTACTCCGCCACGATGGTCGGGATCCCTTACGACGCCCTCGACGGTTGGCGCGGGCCGTACTCCCGGGAGACGTTCGTCGGTCAGTTCGAGAAGGTCGCCGACGGCTGGGACGAGGGGCTGCCCGCGCTTCGGGAGGCGGTCGCCAAGACGTCGGGCGAGGCGCGCGCCACGGCCGAGCTCGATCTGGGCGTCGCCGAGGCGGCCGGACTGCACTTCCGGAGCGTGGCGAACCAGGCCCGGTTCGTGATGGCCCGCGACGCCGGCGACCGCGACGCGGCGGCCAGGGCCCTGGACGCCGACGCCCGCGCCGCCGTCGCGCTCTACCCGCTCGCGCGACGCGACTCCCGGCTGGGGTTCGAGGCGTCCAACCAGTACTTCTACCGGCCGCTCGACCTGGCGGAAAAGGTGATCGCCTGCGAATACGTCAAGGCGAAACTGGCCGAGGGGCGGTGAGGACGAATATCAATATATTCGTAACCGAGAACCAAAAGACGACGTCCCCTCTCCCCTCGGGCTGACGACCCGACACTTATTGGATCCGTCGCGCGAGCCGTCGCCAAACGGCCTTCTCCCCTTGAGGGAGAAGGTGGCCGAAGGCCGGATGAGGGG
>CALCIB010000179.1 GCA_937907525.1 uncultured Planctomycetales bacterium
ATCGCCGCGGCCTCCGAAAAAGTGTCGGGTCGTCAGCCCGGCGGGAGAGGGGACGTCCGGTTCCTCGGCCTTCGGCTCCTCTTGCTTCTCCTCCGCCTTCGGCTTCTCAGCCGGCTTGATCCCCGACTCCTTCGGCCTGGGGAATCGACGTTCCAGGGACTCGGGCCAGGGGACGCCGGGGTCGACCTTGACGTAGCCCACGCCGCGGACGCCGGTCTTGACCTTCTCGATGTAGGGGAGCAGCAGTTCGGGAGGCACCTTGAGCTTGACCCGGAACATCAACTTCTCGCGTTCCGAGCGGGTCTCCACCTGCTTGGGGGTGAACTGGGCCTCCGGCGAGATGAACGTCACCCGCGCCCGCGCGGCGTACTTGGGGTTGGCGTCCAGGACGATCCGGGCGTCCGATCCGACGTCGATCCGGGCCGCCTGGTTGGAGGGAAGGAAGATCTCCATGTACACGTCGTCCAGATTGACGAGCGTCAATACCTTGCCCCCCGCGCCCAGGACCTCGCGTTCCTCGGCCAGCCGATAGAGGACGCGGCCGTTGACGGGGGAGACCAGGGTGGAATCGACGATCTTGACCTGGGTGTTCTGGACGTCGGCGGCGGCCGCCTCGATCGAGCGGGCGTTCGCCAGAAGCTGGGCCTTGGCGGCGTCGAGCTGGCCGCGGGCCACGTCCAGGTTGGACTGGCTCTGGTCCATCTCCTCGCGCGATATGAAGCGCCGGTTGAACAATTCGCGGTTGCGGTTGAACTGCTGTTCGTTGTTGCGAAGCGTGGCCTGACGGCTGAGGATCTCGGCCTTGATCTGGCTTTCGGTCTCGTTCCCCTGGGCAAGCTTGGCCTTGCCGCTGGCGAGCTGGGCCTCCAACTCGGCCGTGTCCATCTGGGCGAGGACCTGCCCGGCGCGGACGAGGTCGCCCTCGTGGACGAAGATCCGCGTGACGCGGCCGGGATACTTGGCGGCGACGTCCACCTGGACCGACTCGACGCGGCCGTTGCCGGACAAGATGCCGTCGGGCAGCTTCGCCCGCTCGCGGGCGTCGCGGTACAACCAGGCCCCGCCCCCCACCACGACCAGGGCGACCGCGACCGCCGCCCAGCGCAACAACGCCTTGAGCATGAACAACCCCGGGTAGTCCGGCCGTCGAGAAACGATCTTCCGCGAGACGACGAGGACGGCGCGCTAATTCGAACGCGCCGTGACATAAGGGTCGCTCACGGGGACGTGAAATGCAACTCCACGTCGTCACGATCCGAACCCGATTCCCGACGTCCCGCCGGCGACCCGCGCGGGCTGTCCGCGCGACCCGCGCGCGGGTACAATGCCGCCCTCGCGGCGACGCGACGCGATCGGGAACGCGGGCCGGCGTGGCGGAACGGCAGACGCTGGGGACTTAAAATCCTCTGGGCGGGAACGCCCGTGCGGGTTCGAATCCCGCCGCCGGCATCAAATCCGCGTCGAATCGTCGCCCGCGACCGGTTGGAACCAGGCGGCGAACTCGGCCTCGGCCGCGCCCCTGGCGATCGCCCGGCCCGCCCTCGCCGCGGCCAGCGCGGGCGCGGCGAGGGCCATGGCCGTCGTCGCCGCGATCCAGCCGCGCTCCCACCACGCGACGTTCGCGACCGCCAGGGCCGCGAGCGCCGTCAAGCCGATCAGGACGACGTGGGGCTCGCATGCCTTGTACGCCGGGTGGGAGACCGCGCCGAGCCCTCGTCGCGGCCATCCCGGCGCGGGGGCCGGCCGACCGCCCGCGCCACCGTCGACTCGGTAGCTCCGGGTCGTCGCCTTGAGGCGCTGAAGGAACGCCTTGTAGCGGCAGTCGTTGTGCAGCCCCAGCACCAGCCAGCCCAGGGCGATCGCGAAGCCCGCCGCCGCCCAGGCGAGCCGTCCCGTCCGCGCGGCCAGGCCGAAGCCCAGGGCGAAGCCCACGACCAGGTTCCAGACGTGATGCATCAGGTAGTCGAAATAGACCCCGTCCAGGCTCGTCGTTCCCCGCCACCGCGCGAGTTGGCCGTCGACGTGGTCGAGCCAGAAGGCCAGCCAGAGCAGGCCGACGCCCGCGACGAAGCCGCGCGGGTCGCCGACGCCGATGGCACCGGCGCCGGCCAGGCCGGCGAGCAAGGCGGCGACGGTCGCCTGATGAGCGGTGATTCCGAGGCGAACCGCCGCCCACGTCCCGTACACCGCCGACGGCCGCGCGAATCGTCGGGCCAGGACGTTGCCGATCTCGCGATGCCGCCCCTTCTGGACGACGGCCCGCAACTCGCTCAGCGTCGGTCGATCCGGCCTCATCGCGCGACGCCTCCGGACATGGCCGCGACGGCGTCGGTCGGCGCCAACTCGTAGATCGAGTAGCGGCGGACCGGCCCGCCGGGCTCGGCCAACTCCTCGCTGTAGAGGGGCCGTCGCGAAGCCAGCCAGGGCGCCAACAGCTTGCCGAGCGTCGGATCGAACTCGACGTCCGAACCCGGCCGCGGCGGGCAGAGCAGCAGGTGGGTGAAGCCCTCGCGGACCAGCGTGGCGACCACCTGGCGGTCGGTCTCGCCGTGATCGCCCAACTCGGTGCGGCGACGGTGGGCCAACTCCATCGTGTAGTCGCGGGGGATGTAGAAGCCGCGATGGTCCTGGCCGATGACGCGCGCCTCCGGCGGCAGGTTGGCGGCGATCCAGCGGCCGACGCGGTACGTCGGCTCGCGACGCGCGAGATACTCCGCCGCCGTCTCCGTCCCCAGGACGGCGCCCGCCGCCCGGGCGGCGCGAGTCGCCGCCAGGGTCGACTCCAGGCCCAAAACCGCCAGCAGGGCGAACGCCAACGCCCGCGCCGGGATCGTCCGCCGGTCCAGCCACGTCGAGGCCAGCCACGCCACGCCGATCGACAGCGGCCCCACCGCGATCAGCAGAAACCGCATGCTCTGGCGCTGGGTCATGCAGAGCGTCAAGAAGGCGTAGCCGAACAGCACCAGCCCGTGTACCCGCCTCGGCGCCCGCTCCAGCAAGAGCGCTGGCAGGAACAGCAGGAACATCGGCCCGAACTGGTGGGCGAAGCTGTCGAAGCGGTGCGGCTCCAGCGTCAGGGGGCCGAGCGACGTCAGCAGGTTCCACGCCGTCACCGGCAGGGGTCGCTTGATCGGGTCCAGCACCACGTCGAGCCCCGCGCCGAAGACCGATCGGAAGAAGGGATGGACCGGGTTGCCCGTGGCGAGGTACGCCCGCAGATACCACGCGCCCCCGACGGCGACCAGCGCCGTCGCGAAACACGAGGCCAGCTTCAGGCCGTCGGCCCAGCCCGATCGCGCGGCCCTGCGGCGAGCGTACAACGGCCGGAGGACCAGCGTCGCGCCGAGCATCCCCGCCAGCACCAGCGCCGGGTACTTCACGCCGATGGCCAGGCCGGCGAACGTCCCGGCGAGCAGCGCCGCGTTACGACCGGGGGCGTCGTGCAGCCGGGTCCAGGACGCGAGGGCGGCCATGCCGAAGGCGGCGAGCGCCACGTCGTTGAGCGGGGCGGCCATGCCGTTGGTGACCGCCGGGACCAGAAGCGCCCCCGCGCCGGCCCACCAAGCCCGACGTCCCAGGGCCGGCCTCGCCATCGCGGTGACGTTGGCGGCCATCGCCAGCCCGAGCGTCCACTGGAGGCAACGGCAGGCGATCGGCCCCCGGAAGGCCAGGGCGATCAGGTAAAGCATCTCCGTCGCCAGCGGATAGACCGTCTCGTGCAGGTCGGGCTCGTAGACCGTCGCCCCGCGCATCAGGAAGACCTTCGGCGCTTGCAGGTGGTAGCAAAGCGCGTCGCCGTCCATCACCGGGGCCAGCGACGAGAGCGCCGTCGCGGCGATCGTCGCCAGCAGGAAGAACCGCAAAAGACGGTCGAAAACGGCCGGTTTGGCGTCCGACGACGCGAAGGGGACGGCCGCCAGTTCGCGGGTCAGTCGGATGCCGGCGAGGAGCCCGAACTCCGCCGTGACGGCCAACGTCAGGGCGAGAGCCGGGGCGTTCAAGGCGTGGGCTTCGCCGAGCGCCAGCGTCGCCAGGGCGAGCAGGCCGGCGCCGAGCGGGAAGGCCAGGCCGAAGCGGTCGACGGGATGCTCGGGGGCCAGGTCGAGCCGTCGCAGGATCCTCGCGCCCAGGCCGGTCGCCAGGAGCGTCAGCAACAACGCGAAGCCAAGATCCAGCATGGCGAGTCCCGCGAACAGGTTGAAGTGAGGGGCACCCGGCTCAACCGTCGAGGCGGGCCACGCAGAATTGCGACGTCGCCGCGTCGGAGTCCATCGGGATCGGGCCGGATTCGGCGATCCGAATCCCCTCGTCTCGATACCATTCGGCGGTGTCGTAGCCGTAGCGGTTATAGCTGAGGTTCGTCTCCTCGTTGTGCGCGGCGAACCGACGCGCCACCCGGACGACCTCGCGGCGGATCCGTTCGGCGACCTCCGGCGGGTTGTGCAGGATCACCGCCGAGGTCACGACCATGTCGAACGACCCGTCGGCGAACGGCAGGCGGTCGCCGCGGCCGAGGAACAGCGACACCCCCTCGACCCCGCGCGACGTCAGGAATTCGCGGCCGACGGCCAGTTGCGAGGGGCTGAAGTCCAGCCCGGTCAAGGGGACGTCGAGGCGTTCGCGGAGGGCGAGAAGCAGCTTGCCGTAGCCGCAGCCGACCTCCAGGATCGACGTCGGCCGATACCCGGCCAGCCGACCGGCGATCCACTCGGCCCGAAGCGTCCGCGCCACCTGGCCTTCCTGCTCGCGGAAGTAGTCCCGACCGCCGCGAAGGGTCCAGTACTGGCGAGGGTCGGCGTAGACCACCCGACGCTTCCACGAGGGCCAGCGGCCCAGGGCGCGGCGCATCGCCTTATGCCAGGCGTAGCGCGGGCCCCGCTCGCGAACGGCCCGCCAGGCGCGCGTCGGCAAGGGGGGATCGGGGGCGAACGTCATGTTCATGGCTTGACCGTCCCTGGTCGTCGCGAAGCGGCGACGGAGGCGATCTTCGTCCTCCCCCGCTCGTCGCGGCGGAGTGTACGACCCCCGGCGGAAAGGGTCAAGTCTAGGCGGCCTCCCGGCATTGGGTCCGTTCGCGCGCGGCGTGGACTGATTCGATTTCGCAAGTCTTTGCGACGCAACGTGTTTCAGAACGTCGCGGCGGCTTCGTTCGTCGTGTTTGAGATTGATTTCGGGGCGGCCCGGTCCGACCTCGACGGGAGGCGGGATCCGCGATCTCCACGGCGAATCGCCGCGGGCCCGGCCCCGCGTTCATGCAATCGAATTGAGAAAGAACGACGATCCACCGCGTATGATCGCGAGACGTCGCCACGGGATTTCAGGATTCCGCCGGAAATCTGGAAATCGCGCCCCGCGGTTTCGACCGCGACGTCAGTCCATTTTTCCTGACCGTCACGGATTTGGGAGCCCAATGAACATAACGGCCTTCCCCCCTGGAGGGGGAAGGTGGCCCTTGGAACGCCGTCGAAACAACTTCGCGCGAACGACCTGGGAGAGAATATCCACAGATTTCCCAGATT
>CALCIB010000180.1 GCA_937907525.1 uncultured Planctomycetales bacterium
GATTCGCGAAAGCCCGTCCGGGAAACCCTGGACGTCGACGGCGTTTTGGCTCGCCTCCCCCTCATCCGGCGGGCCACCTTCCCCCGCCGGGGGGGAAGGCCGTTGTGTCGGCCGCGACGCCCTTATGGGACAGACTCTAACCCATCCCCGGCGCCCCGTTGCCCGTACTCCCCTCCGGGTCGATAATCGCGTGAAGGGTCGCCACCCCGACGCGGCGGCCGGGGAGGACGCCGATGACGGTCGCGACGCGGTGGACGTGCTTGACTCTCGCGGGGCTCGCCTTGACGGCCGCCAGCGCCGTTCGCGCCGAGGGGCCGGCGGCGCCGACGGCCGATCATCTTAAAGCGCTGCTGTCGGCCGAGATGGATCGGTGGTATCCCGCGGCCGTCGACCCCGCCGGCGGGTTCCATCAGCGGATCGCCCGCGACTGGACGGTCATGCCGGATCGCTCGCGGTCGCTGGTTTATCAGTCGCGGATGACCTGGACCGCCGCCGCCTTCGCCGAGTTCGAGCCGTCGCGCCGCGACGAGTTCCTCAAGCACGCCCGCCACGGCCTGGCGTACCTCGACGAGACGATGCGCGACGCCGAACACGGCGGCTTCCACTGGATCCTCGGCCCCGACGGCGAGGTCGATCCCGGGCTCGGCGACGAGAAGCACGTCTACGGCGCGGCCTTCGCCATTTACGCCGCGGCCAAGGTTCGGGCCGTCGCCGGCGACGACCGGGCGCTCACGGTCGCGCGCGACGCCTTCGACTGGCTCGAAGCCCGCGCCCACGACCCTCTGAACGGCGGCTGGTTCGAGGCGACCCGCCGCGACGGGACCGCGATCACGTCGTATGATCCGACGGCCCCCGTCGCCGACCGCAAGGACCGCCTGGGCGTCTATTACGGCTACAAGACGATGAATAGCCACATCCACATCCTTGAGGCGCTTACCGAGCTGGCGCGGATCGACGACCGGCCGATCGTCCGGAAGCGGCTCTGGGAGGCGTTCGAGATCGTCCGCGACCGGATCGCCGTCGAGCCCGGAGCGCTCAACCTCTACCTCACCCGCGACTGGCGGCCGATCCCCGCCCACGACTCATTCGGCCACGACGTCGAGACCGGCTTCCTCCTGGTCGAGGCCGCCGAGGCGCTGGGAATCGCCGACGACTCGAAGACGTGGAGCGTCGCCCGAAGCCTGATCGACCACGCCCTGGACTGGGGCTGGGACGAGCGATACGGCGGCTTCAACGACAAGGGAGACGCCTTCGCCGCTGGATCGTATGACTTCACCAAGGTCTGGTGGACCCAGGCCGAGGGCCTCAACGCCCTGGCGCTTATGAATCGTTGGTTCCATTCCGAGACCGACCGCTACGCCCGCGCCCTGGCCGAAGAGTGGCGGTTCATCGAAACCCACATGCTCGACCCCGACCATGGCGGCTGGTTCGCCGAGACCGACCGCGACGGCCGCCTCAAGGGCGACGGCGCCAAGGCCGACGAATGGAAGGCCAATTATCATACGTCGCGAGCGATGATGCACGTCGCCCGCGCGCTCGCGCCCGCCGCGGAACACCCCGGAAAGTAGACGAAACGATGAGCCTCGCCGACATCCGCCGCGACTACGCCAGAAGCTCCCTCGACGAGAAGGACGTCGACCCCGACCCGTTGCGCCAGTTCGAGCGCTGGTTCGCCGAGGCCCTGGCGGTCGACGCCTTGGAGGCCAACGCCGCGACCCTCGCCACCGCCGACGCCGACGGTCGGCCCTCGGCCCGAACCGTGCTGTTGAAGGGGTGCGACCCCCGCGGTTTCACCTTCTTCACCAACTACGAAAGCCGCAAGGGCCGCCAACTGGCCGCCAACCCCCGCGCCGCGATGCTTTTCTTCTGGAAAGAGCTGGAACGTCAGGTGGCGATCGAAGGGGCCGTCGAGAAGGTGTCGGTCCAGGAGTCCGAGGCGTACTTCCAGGTCCGGCCGGAGGCGTCGCGGATCGGCGTCTGGGTGTCGCGGCAGTCGCAGGTCGTGCCGAGCCGGGGA
This sequence comes from uncultured Planctomycetales bacterium, assembly GCA_937907525.1. Classification (GTDB taxonomy): domain Bacteria; phylum Planctomycetota; class Planctomycetia; order Isosphaerales; family Isosphaeraceae; genus Paludisphaera. Next base: position 2,018 of record CALCIB010000180.1, read on the forward strand.
TACCTGGAGGCGCGGTTGCTCGAATATCAGGCGAGGTTCGCCGGAACGACCGTGCCCCGGCCGGAATACTGGGGAGGATTCCGAATCCTCCCCGAATCGGTCGAGTTCTGGCAGGGCCGCCCCAGCCGGCTCCACGACCGAATCCGCTACCGCAAGCAAGGCGAGGGCTGGACCATCGAGCGCCTCTCCCCCTGACCCGCCCCGTCAACCCAACGCCAACGGCCGGTCGGAAGACCAGGCACCACGGAGAGGAGAGAAGAAAGAGAATAATCCACAGATTACACAGATTTACACAGATTAAGAAAAAGATTTTCTTTTAAACAATATTAATTGTTTTTATAATCTGTGTTAATCTGTGTAATCTGTGGATCGACTCTTCCCTTCTCCGTGTCTCCGTGGTTCCCATCTCCCCGGGCTGGACGCGGGGCGGACGGGGCCGAGGTTGGGACGTCAGCCCGTGACCTTCATCGTCTTGGGATCCCAGCCGATCATTCGGCTTTCGTAGAGGCTCTGGTTGCACAACAGGGCCGGGGCGGCGGCGCGGAAGCCGAAGACGGCGTCCTCGTACACCGGCTCTCCCTTGCGAACCGAGGTGAAGAACCGGACGAAGTGGTCGAACCGGGGATCGTAGCCCGGCGGCGGGGCGAACGTCTCGGGGCCGTCGTAGGCGGTCCTGGCCGGGGGCTTGTTCGGCTCCCGCGCCAGCTTGGCGGCGATCGCCAGCTTGGCGGCGATCGCGTCTTGCTGGGCCTGGGAGAAGGTCTTGACCGAGTTGTAGCCTTTCAACTCCTGTTCCGGCGTGGGCCACTGGATGCCGACGCGGTCGAGCTTCAGCGAGGAGAGGTCGGTGGAGATCACCCCCTCGTCGCCGACGAATCGGAACGCGGTGGCGTCGCCGCCGCCGTCCTCGAAGTCGCACTGCAAGGCGACGGTGAACGCGGGGTGGGCGTCGGTCTTGGGGTAATCCAACAGGCTGAGGATCACGTCGTAGACGTCGCGGCCGTCGTCCCAGTAGCGTAGGCCCCCCATCGCGGCGACCTTCTCCGGGCCCAGGGCGCCGACGGCGTGGTGGATGCCGGTGAGCAGGTGGACGAACAGGTCGCCCGCGACGGCCGTGCCGTAGTCCCGGTAGTTCCGCCATCGGAAGAAGCGGGTCGCGTCGAACGGCCGTTTGGGGGCCTTGCCCAAAAAGCGGTCCCAGTCAACCGTCTCCGGCGAGGCGTCCAGGGGCAGGGTGTACTGCCAGGCGCCCAGCGACGAGTTGCGATTGTAACGCGCCTCCACCACGTTGACCTTGCCGATCGCCCCCGCGGCGATCATGTCGCGGAGCTTATCCATCACGATCGAGCTGGCGTACTGGCTGCCGACCTGGAAGACCGCTCCGGTCTCCTTTTGAGCGGCGATCACCGCCGGCCCCTCGTCGACCGACTGGACCATCGGCTTTTCGCAGTAGACCGCCTTGCCGGCCTTCATCGCCGCGATCGACATCGCCGCGTGCCAGTGGTCCGGCACGCAGAGCAAGACCGCGTCGACGTCCTTACGGTCGAGGACCTCGCGATAATCGACGCACACGTCGACGTGGTCGCCGTAAACCTCCTTGACCCGCTGGCGACGCCCGGCGTACAGGTCGGCCGCGGCGACCAGCTCCACGCCTGGAACCTTGAGCGCGCACGAGGTGTCCTCGAAGCCGATGATCCCCATGCCGACGGTCGCGATCCGGACCTTGTCGTTGGGCCCGTCGTCGGCGGCCAACGCCGCGACGGCCGCCTCCGTCTCCGGGCTGAGCGCCAGCGTCGTAACGGCCGCCGAGGCCGCCGCGGCCGACTTCAAGAACCCCCGGCGCGTGCCGGTTTCGCGACGTCGCATCATCGTGTTCCTTCTTCCGAATTGGGATCTCAAGGGATGCCGACGATTCAAATCGTTCGTCCCCTCTCCCACCGGGAGAGGGCGGCCGCGCCAGCGGCGGGTGAGGGTCATGGCGCTTCGCGGACGCCGTGAATCGCGCCGAGCGTGAACCGACGCTCGCTCCGAAGCGCGACGACCCTCACCCGGCCCTTCGGGCCACCCTCTCCCGGCGGGAGAGGGGATGTCGGGCGTCGCGGGTCGTTCTCCACGTCGGTTCAGGTCTCCGATTTCCGCCCAGGATACCCGGCGGACGGACGCGAAGCGAGACGCGCGACGGCGCCCCGGAACCGCGAGGGTCTCGGGGCGCGTCGAGCGAACGGGAGCGGCTCGGGTCACTTCGCCGCCGGCTTGGTCGCGGCCTTGCCGGCGGGGGCGGCCTCCGGCGCGGGGGCGGCGGCGGGGAGGTTGGGGAAAAGGTCCTTGGGCATCGGCTTCACGTCGATCTTGGCCGTCTTGCGGGCCTGGGTCAGCAGCAGCCGTTGCAGCTCCGCGGCGTAGGCCGAGGTGATGTACGGCTTGTTCTTCTCGAAATCCACCGGCTGGCCTTCCTTGCGGTCGGTCACCTGGATCAGGTGATAGCCGTAGGGGGTCTCAACCGGGTCGGAGATCGCCCCCACCTTCAGCTTGAAGGCGACTTCGGAGAACTCGGGGATGAACCCGCTGTTCAGGTTGAAGTAGTCCAGATCGCCGCCGGCCTTCCCCTCGTTGGCGGGATCCTGCGAGTACTTGTTCGCCGCCTGGGCGAACGTCAGCTTGCCGTCCTCGATCAGCTTCCTGACCGCCAGCAACTGCCGCCTCACCTTGTCCTTCTCTTCCGCCGTGGCGTTCGGCTCGGTCCTGAGCAGGATGTGGCTGGCGCGGACTTGGGTGCCGCTGAACATGTCGTGGTGGGCGGCCAGGTACTTCTTGAGTTCCGCGTCGGTCGCCTTCGCCTTGACGTACTCGATCCAGCGCAGGCGGTCGGTCATCTCCTTCTTGACCTCGTCGAGCGAGAAGCCGTTTTCCAAAAGCGCGGTGGCCAGGTCCTTCCCCTCGGTCTTCAAGCCCTGCTCCAGCTTGTTGATCTCCTCCTGGATTTGCTCGGGCTTGACGACGATGTTCTGGCGGGCCAAAAACCGCGTGACCAGCCTGGTGTTGACCAGCGTGTCGACCGCGTCGCGGTAGACCATCGCGCGGTCCTCGTCGGGGGGGATCGGGTAGCGGCTGACGACGTTGAAGACCTCCCCCTTGGTGATCTCGTCGGTCGCGCCGTCGGACGTCACGGTGGCGACGACCTCCTCGGGGTGGGTGATCGTCGGGGCGGCCGGCGCGGCGGCCTTGGTCTGGGCCTGACCGGGGGCGGGGGAGGCGGCGGGCGCCTGGGCCTGGGCGACGGCCCGACCCTCGGCGAGGCCCCATCCGAGGGTCGTCGCGGCTAGGGCGAGGCTGGCGAGCACGATCCTGCGCATCAAGGAATCTCCCTGGCGAAGCTGAGGCGGCGGGCCGATCGACGCCGGTATCCGTTCGACTTCCGTGGCGAGCGCCCGGGCCCGCGGCCGGCTATACGTCGCGCCGGCCGATCCTTGGGATTATAACGATTGATCCGGACTCCGCCGCGCGAATCGTCGGGAAAGCGGGCGCCCCTTGATCCCGGACCCACCCTTGCCTCTGGCGGTCTTGCGACCGAACGGCCGAGGGCCGATGATGAGACTCGGCGGGGCCGACCCGCCGGGGACCGCCCGCGACGACCGGAGGGGAGGGGCCATGCTTGAATTGGTCCTGACGGCGATTCAGATCGTCCTGGCGCTGGTCGCGCTTCCCATCGTGGTGCTTTGCGCCTTCTTTCCCGTCGTCCTTTTCTTCAGCGTCTGCGACGAGGTTCGCTTCCGACGCTTCCTGACCCGCGCCGCGGCGGCCTGTCCCTGTCCCGAGTGCGGGGCGCGCCTGGGATCGAGCGCCCCGGCCGCGGCCGTCGCGGCTCGCTGCGCATACATGACCGAATTCCATCGTCGGTTCCCCGACCGCAAGTACCCGTCGATCCGCCGATTCGACGCCCTTTGCCCGACCTGCGGCGCCCAGCTGCGATACCACCGGGAATCCCAACGCTTCCAGTCGGCGGACGACGAAGGCGATGGATGACGGATTTTTTCCAGAATCCTGAAATCGCCGCGAGTCGGCCGCGGATCATCAAGGGGAGAAGCTCTCTCCTTGGGATCTTTGGCAAATCGTGAAGCAGACGACGCGAGTCGGGATCTGGAGCTAATGCGCGCGTCCCCTCTCCCGCCGGGAGAGGGTGGCCCGAAGGGCCGGGTGAGGGTCGATGCGCTTCGGAAGGCATGTCGGGCGCGCGAAGACCGAAGCAGGCGTGCTCAAGGCGCTGCGCCAGGCGCTCGCCGCGTCGGAAGGCATGTCGGGCGCGCGAAGACCGAAGCAGGGCCGTCTCCGAAGCGCGACGACCCTCGCCCGCCGCCGCGCGGCCGCCCTCTCCCGGCCCTTCGGGCCAATACTGTTCGGCACGAGATTTTATGGTTCCCCGCGACCAACGCCAAGCGTTCATTTGCACTTGAACGCGCGAACGCAATCGTAACCTCGACTCCGAAACCTGGGAGATTTAGGTTGGGTCCGTCACGAATCAAAGTATCTATTTCGTCCCCTCTTCCGGCGGGAGAGGGGACGTCGGACTTCGCCTATTTCCCCGATGTTTCGGTTCGAGGAAAATCTTGTGCCGAACAGTATTGCGGGAGAGGGGACGGATCGAGCGGGCGCGACCAGCGCGAAAAAGCAATTCGAAATCGACGACCGAACCCAATCCCGAGGGCCGATTTTCAGTTGTAAAATCTTATTCGTCAATCGGTTGCGGATTATCCGGCCGCCCTGGCGCCGCGACGAACGGAGCCGATCGAAGCCGGGGCGGCGCGGCGTCGGCGTCAGGGCCGGGAGCGATCCGGGAAGGGGGCGGGGAGGCGGAAGGCGGTGGACTGCTCGACGGGCTCGAAGTCGAGCGCCCCGTAGAGGGCCAGGGCCGGCTCGTTGTCGGTAAGGGTCTGGACCTCGACGTCCTGGAACCCGCGGTCGCGGGCCCAGCGGAGGATCTCGCCCAGGAGGTGGCGGGCGTAGCCTCGGCGACGGTGGGCGGGGTCGACCTCGACGTCGTACACCCCCAGCCGCGAGCGGCCCTCGGCGCGGCCGAACCAGGTCATGTCCCAGGTCCGGGCCGACGCGACCTCCAGACCCTCGGCCTTGAGGAAGAGGCTCGCGCGGGTCGGGCTGAACTCGCCCAGGGCCAGACCCTCCCACCACGAGGAGGTGGGTGGCTCCTCGTCGTGCTCGACGGCGACCTGGCGGTGGAGCAAGGCCGCCCGGGGGTCGCGGGGGTCGGGCCGCGACAGGTCGAAACGGAGGTGGACCGCCGTGGCGATCGGCTCGTAGCCCAGGGTCGAAAGCGCCGCGGCGAACTGGTAATGGCTCGACGGCACCCCGGCGGCCTCGCTGCCGCCGTAGAGCCCCCAGTAAAACGGATTGAGCGGTCGCAGTCCCCCGCCGTAGAGGACTTGAGCCCCCCGGCGGCGCAGGTAACGCTCGGCCTCGATCACCAGGCCGAGCGCGACCTCCTCCTCCCCCTCGCCCCGCGGGACGACGAGGGCCGCCACCACGCCCAGGGAGCGGTCGAGCCCGGGCGCGGCGGGATCGGCCTCGTCGGGGCCGAAGCCGGCGTGGACGAACCCCGCCGGCCGACCGTCGCGCTCGGCCATGATCAGCCCGGCGGGATCGAAGAGCGTCGAGTTGAAGGCGTGGTCGTCCAGTTCGTGGATGCGCAGGGGGGCCGCGGCGACGGCCTCGGGAACGCCGTCGTTCCAGAGCCGCGCCAGGATCGGCGGATCGTCGTTGCGGAAGGGTCGGTAGTGGATCAACGGCTCGGTCGCAGTCGCAAGGGGTTGGGACGATGGCGAGGGGTCAAGGGAGGGCGACCAGGACGTCGTCGCCGTCGATCTTGACCTCGAAGACGTCGACCGTGTAGTTCGGCCCCATCGGGGTGGCGCCGGTTCGGACGTCGAACCGCCAGCCGTGCCAGGGGCAGGTGACCACGGTCCCCTCCACCTCCCCCTCCGCCAGCGGCCCCCCCTCGTGGGGGCAGAAGCCGTCGATGCAGGAGATCACGCCGTCCACGTTGAACAGGGCGTAGATCCGGCCCTCGTGCTCGAACTCCTTGGCGCCTCCCGGGGGAAGTTCGTCCAGGGTGGCCATTTTCAAAAATTCAGACATACATAAGAATCCTTGGTCGCGACGTCCCGCCCGAGCTTCCGATGGAGGGGCCGAAGCCGGCGGCGCCGGTCTGAATGCTGGTATGGGGAGACGGTCGTCGCGCGAGGGCCTTTCAAGGAGGAGGCGGGGCCGGCGCGGCGGGTCGGAGGGTGGCGGCGGAGACCGGCCGGCCGACCTTGCCGCCGCAACCGTAGATGGAGCACGAGCCGACGAACTCCCAGCAGTCGCGGTGATGGGGCGCGCCGCAGTTCCGGCAGACGACCGCGTCCCCCTCGACGACCGGCTCGCCGCAGACCTGGCAGACCGGGGGGCCCTCGGCGGGGTCGGGGCGGCCGTCCCCCTCCAGGATCCGGACCCCCTCGCCGATCCGGCGGCGGACGCCGGCCTTGAGGCCGTCGTACACGGCCATGGTCTCGGCGACCGCCGCGAAGAGGGCCTCGGGATCGTCGCTCAGGTCGCGATCGATCTGGGCCAGCAGCCGTTCCGGGCTGACGGCCAGCGACAGCCCGCCGGGACGCACCAGGAGCCCGAGGTTGTGGATCGACCAGCGGACGTCGGCGGCCAGGAAGTCGCGGGCCATGTCCGGATCGTTGGCCCGAACCGCGAACGCCCCGTCGAACTCGCGGTCCCCCGTCGCGACCGTCTCGGTCCCCTGGCTGGCCTGACGGGCCCTGGGCGAGGACGCCGGCAGCAGGTCGAGCCGGAACGGAATCCCCCGACGGAACCGGACCACCACCCGCGTGCTGACGACCCCCGGAGTCCGGGCGGACGCCGGCGCCAACCCCACCCGGACCAGATCCTCCCCCCTGGGAAAGCTGACGATCGGCGAGTCCGACAGCCCCCGGGTCTCGTACACGCCGTGGAAGCGGCCCGCCAATTGACGGAACGCCCGGTACCGCGAGCCAAGCGCCCACGCCGCGGCCCTGGCGATCAGCCGAAGCGACCAGTACGCCGCCAGCGCGACGATGGCGAAGCCCAGCAAAGTCATGCTCGGTCGTCCTCGTCGACTTCCGGAGGAGAAGATGGGTGGGAATCCACGAACCAGTTTATCTTAAGGTCGCGACGGTCGGTTCGGCAACGTCAGACCCCCCGCCCTCCGGCCCGACCGCCAGCGTCGCCGCGTGGCCGGGGCTCGGGACCGCCTCCCAGAGCCGCCAACCCAGGACCTCGGGCAGCGGCGCGCAGGGACGGAAGCGGCCGTCGGGAAACCCCGGACCGAAGCGGGTCTCGAACTCCGTCACCAGCCCCGCCAGGCCCGTCCCCCGGGCCTTGACCACGGCCTCCTTCCGGGTCCACCCCCGGATGAAGGCCGCGGCTTGCTCTCGCGGCGCCAGTTCGCGGAACTCGGCGACCTCCGCCGCGGTGAAGTACGACTCCACGATCCGGGCCGCCTGCTCGATCGGCCGGACCCGCTCCACGTCGACCCCCAACTCCCGGTCCCAGGCCGCGGCGATCAGGGCCAGATCGCCGGTGTGGCTGACGTTGAACCGCCATCGCGAGTCGTCGGGCTGGACGAGGATCGGCTTGCCCCCCGGCCCGACCCGGAATCCGACCGCCGCCGGATCGACGCCCAGCAACCCGCCCAGCAGCGACCGCAACGCCCCCCGACAGCGGACGAACCGCCGGCCGTCGCGGGCCCTGACCAACCGCTCGGCGCGGCCGCGCTCCGGGGCGTCGAGCCACCGCCATTCCGCCAGGTCGCGGAAGTCGTCCCCCTCCGACCCCGCCGTCAGGTCGACGCGGTACACCCGGATCTCGGCCGACCCCGGCGTCGCGACGGGGGCGGGGAAGTCGATCAACGCGGGGGGGACGTCGTCCGGCATGGCGGCTCCGAGATCGGGATTCCTTCGGCCCTCTCTTGTACCATGGGACGGCCCTGGTATTCAGTGGAGTTCGGCAAGGCGACCGATCCGCCCCCCTTTTCCGACGAGGCTCCTCATGAAGCGGCTTACCGCGAAGCTCGGCATCCTGGCGGCGACCATCCTGCTGGCCCTCGGCGTCGCGGCGGCGCAGGAGGCCCCCAGGACGAAGGTGGACCCCAAGATCAACGAGGAGTTCCAGAAGAAAGGGGCCGTCGAGAACTTCGCCAAGCGGTTCGAGTCCGACGACCGCGAGATCTTCGCCCGCCGCGCCGAGATCCTCGACGCCCTGCAACTGAAGCCCGGCATGGCCGTGGCGGACGTCGGGGCCGGCACCGGGCTGTTCACCAGGCTCTTCGCCGAGAAGGTCGGCCCGGAGGGGAAGGTCGTCGCCGTCGACGTCTCCAAGCAGATGCTTGAACACATCGCCAAGGACGCCGAGAAGCAGGGGATGAAGCAGATCAAGACCGTCCTCGGCACCCAGGAGACGACCAACCTCAAGCCCGATTCCGCGGACCTCGTGTTCCTCAGCGAGGTGTACCACCACCTCGAGAATTACGACGAGATGCTGGCCTCGATGTACCAGGCCCTCAAGCCCGGCGGCGCGCTGGTCGTCATCGACTTCCAGCGCGTCGAAGGCAAGAGCCGCGACTTCGTCCTCAAGCACGTCCGCGCCGGCGAGGAGCAGGTTCGCGAGGAGATCCGGGCCGCCGGCTTCGAGCCGGCCGAGGGTCCGACCCCCAAGCTGAAGGAGAACTACTTCGCCCGGTTCCGCAAGCCGGCCCAGACCAGGCCGTGACCTCAGCCGACGGGACCGCCGCGAGGCCGAAGCTCGTTCCAAACCTCCACGAACGCCTGGGTTTCGGCGTCGCGCCAGGAAAGGCCGAGGTCCTCCCACTCGTTGGCCCGCCGGCCCCAGCGCTCGCGGACGTCCAGCGGCCAACCGGCCACGACGCTCCGATACCCCAGCGGATGGAAGACCGGCGGCGCGACGGGGCGAGGCTCGGCGTCGATGTGGGTCGCGAGGCCCCGCCCCGGCCGACGCCGCCGAACGACCGTCGGCTCCTCCGCGGGCGAAAGCCGCAACCGACGCTGTTCCCCCCGACGCCGGGACGCGCCGGCGGGACGTCGCGAAACGATCGCTTCACTCATGGGACCCCCCATCCGTCGCCAAGGTCTGTCGTGCGTGACGCCTTCGGGCGATTTCTTCGCCCTCGCCCATTCTATCCAATGATACACTAAAGATTCAAGCGTCCACTGACGATTTTTCTTTTCCAAGCATGAAGGTCCAGCCGTCGTCCCCCTCTCCAAGGGTACGACCGATTCGGCCGACGCCCGCGACGAAACGACGGAGGGACGATGTCCGCGCATGACGATCAGGCGGTCCTGAACGAATCGAACGATCCCGCGGCCCCGGCCGAGGCCATGCCCGCGGAGTTCGGGGTGGGGATGGCGGTCGCCGTGGTGGTCGCCAGCATGGTCGGGACGGGGGTGCTGACGACCTCCGGATACACGATGTACCTGGTCGGCTCCAATTCCTGGATGCTGGCGCTTTGGCTACTGGGAGGGGTGATCGCGCTGTGCGGGGCGCTGACGTTGGCGGAGCTTTCCGCCGCCCTGCCCCGAACCGGCGGCGACTACGTCTACCTGTACGAGGCGTATGGGCCGCTCGCCGCGTTCATGTCGGGTTGGGTGTCGTACCTGATGGGGTTCTCGGGCGCGAGCGCGGTGGCGGCCTACGCCGCGGCCAAGTACGTGCTCAAGCCCGCGGGGCTCGGCGGGGACGGGGCGATGCTGGCCGAGCGGGGGCTGGCGACGCTCGCCGTCCTGATCTTCGCGGCGATCCACGTGTCGAGCCGGCGGCGGACGTCGCTGGTGCAGGGTTGGATCACGGGGTTGAAGGTGGCTCTGCTCCTGGTCCTGGTCGTCGCGGGGGTCGCCGTCGGCTGGCCGAACGCGGCGAACCTGAACGACGTCGGGGCGGTGGACCTTCACACGGCCAAGGAGATGTTGTTCTCCCTGGTCTTCATCTACTATGCGTACACCGGCTGGAACGGGGCGTCGTACCTGGCCGGCGAGATCCGCGAGCCGCAGAAGGTCTTGCCCAGGGCGATCCTCTACGGGACGGGGGCCGTGGCCTTGCTCTACCTGGCGGTGAACGTGGTTTACTGCCTGGCGCTGACGGCCGGGGACGTGCGGGCGATCGTGGAGGCCCCGACCAACGCGCGAGGGCTCGACGTGGTGGCGCCGATCGCCGAGCTCGCCACGCGGCGGCTGTTCGGCGACGCCTGGTCGGACCCGTTGAGCGTGGCGATCGGGCTGATGCTGCTCTCGTCGCTGAGCGTCTATCTGCTGTTGGGCCCGCGGGTGATCTACGCGATGGCGAAGGTCGGGCAGTTCCCGGCGGTCGCCGCGAGACTCCGCGAGGGGGCGGAGACGCCGGCGGTGGCGACGGTCTTTCAACTCGTCGCCACCCTGGCGCTCTTGTGGTCGGGCACGCTCGAAAGCCTGTTCGTCTACGCGGCGGTGGGCCTGTCGCTCTTCTCGATGCTGTCGATGAGCGCGATCTTCGTGTTGCGGGTCAAGCGGCCGGACCTTCCCCGGCCGTTCCGAACGCCGGGCTACCCGTTCACCCCGGCGGTTTACCTGCTGCTCACCGGGGTCCTGGTGGTCGCGGCGTTCGTCAACTCGTGGAAGGTCTCGACGATCTCGCTGGCGAGCCTGCTTTTGGGGATCCCCGTCTACCACCTGACCCCGGCCGCTCGCGCCCGACGGCGGTCGGCGTGACTCAGGGGACCGGAGAGTTCGTCTTCGCCGCCTTGCCGGCCTTCTTTCCCGACATGTCGGGGGTGGCGTCGCCGCCGGGGTCGAAGTCCGCGGGGGGCTGGACGTTGGCGGGGACGCCGGGTTCGATGTTGCTGGCGTTGCCGCAACCGGCCAGGGCGAGGACGCAAGGGGCGGCCGCGGCCGCGGCCAGACCGAATATCAGGTGACGACGACGCATCGGAGAAGGGCTCCCTTCAAAGGGGGTCAGACGTGGAGGTGCTCTGTCGAAAACCGTTGATGTCGCGCATGTATCCCCCCTTCTCCCCTTGTGGGAGAAGGTGCCCCGAAGGGGCGGATGAGGGGTGGCGCGACCGGAAGCCTCTGAATCCACCCCTCATCCGGCCTTCGGCCACCTTCTCCCTCAAGGGTAGAAGGGATGCTTGTCATCACTTTCTCTCTGGGTTTTCGACGGAGCATCAGATGAGAAGACAGCGGACGCGGTCAATCAGTAGGCGTCGGCGCTGATGACCTCGCCGCCGGCGCGGGTCCCCAGGGCCCACCAGCTCTGAAGGGCGACCGAGTCCTTGATGAACTTGACCGAGCCGTCGCACATGCCGACGTTGGCGCCGCCGGGGTGGTTGCTGGTCGGCGGGATCACGCCCTGGCCGCCGCCGAGGCCGCTGAAGGCCGAGGGGTTGGTGTCGCAGGAGTGCATGTTGGGCGGGCCGAAGTGGAAGTATCGGTTCCAGAGCGGCGCCCAGGGGTGGCCGATCGTCCAGATCTGGCCGCTGCGGTACGAGGAGAGCGACGTGGTGGTCGCCGGCAGCGACTTGCAGGCGTTGAGCACGTTCATCGCGCCGGTCATGTCGTTGCCGTTGAGCGTCCCGGCGGTGCCGGCCTGGAAGATGGCCCGCTTGGCCTGGTCCTTGTTGCCGACGATGACCGTCGGGTTGCCGGCCACGCCCATGAGCCGCTCGCTGAACATCGCGGTGTTCGACGTGCCGTCGGTGATCGCCGCCAGGCTGATGCAGTTGGTCGAGGGCGCCGCCGAGGTGTTCCCCCAGAACGGGCTGATGATCACGCCCGAGAAGGTCTGAAGCGCGCCTGGACCGCCGACGTTCCCGACGTAGTTGAGCGCCCCGTAAGGCGCCTGGGGCCGGGCCGAGGCGCTTTCCGACGGGCAAAGCAAGGCCGAGAGCTGGTTGTACATGACGGTCGTGTTGATCGTCGGCCCGCCGCCGCCGGGATCGCGGAAGCCGGAGACGAAGTTGTAGGCGTTGTACACCGGGGTCTGCTCCAGGAACGGCAGGATCACCAGGGTCCAGCCGTAGGAGTAGCGGTCGCCGCCGTTGCCGGTGACGCCGTTGGCCGACTCGTTCGTACCGGAGGGGTAGAAGTCCCCCAGCGGGACCCGATCGTTGGCCGAGATGTAGTTGTGCGCCGCCAGGCAGATCTGTTTGAGGTTGTTGACGCACTGCGCCCGTCGCGCCGCCTCCCGCGCCGCCTGCACCGCCGGCAGCAAGAGCGCGATCAAGACCGCGATGATCGCGATGACCACCAGCAGTTCGATCAGGGTGAAGCCCCTTCGCATTCGCATGACCTGAGCCCCCGGATGAGCAATGGAGAGCAAGACGCCGCGACGCGGCCTTGGCGGCCGGCCGGCCGCTGGCGGCGGCCCCGCCCTGATGAGATGACGTCGGCATCCGACCGACGCGAGGCCGCGTCGCCCGCGGGCGACATTGTAGGGAATCGGCCACGTCGTCTCCACTTGAAAATGTCACTCGCGTTCGGATTCCCGCTCCACGACCTCGGGGACCTGGACGTCGGCGGTCATGTGGACGGGGAGGCGACGCACTTCGGCCCCGAGGCGGTCGGTGAAATAGAGGCTCGACTCCGACTTGGCGCGGGCGTCGCCGTCGGCCCAGATCGCGTAAAAGTCGGGGCGGGCGTTGATGGGACGCTTGACGTAGGTGTGGTTGCGGGCCTTATCGTGGGTGAGTTGCTTGACTCGGTCCCAGGTCGCGCCCCGGTCGCCGCTGGTCCACATGACGAGGTCGCCGCCGGTGCCGAACGGCTGCGCGCCGGGCTCGGTCGGGGCGATGACCCGCCAGGTCCCGTCGGGTTCGACGTACAGCGGGCCGTGGTCGTAGTTATGGTCCGAGGTCGTGAACGGTCGGACGACCCACGCCCGGCCATCCCAGCGCGCCGTGCTCCATTCGTAAGGCCCGTTTTGGGGCCCCGGTTGGTGTCCCTTGCTGGTGAGGAAAAGGACGACGGGGCGGCCGTCGGCGTCGAAGTTCATGTCCTTGATATAGACGAGTTTCCCCTCCGCCTGGAAGTCATGGACCAGCGCCGGGTTGTCCGGCCTGGAGAGCGGAAGGGCGACGTCCCGGCCCTCGACGTTCCGCCACGTCGCGCCCATGTCGGTCGTTTGGAGGTAGTAGAGGTTGGTGCGGGCGTCCAGGCCGAGGGGCTTGGGGTGGAAGTCGAAGAAGGTGGCGACCAGGTCGCCGCGGGCGGCGGTGAATTGGTAGTCGCCCATGTCGATCAGGGCGATCGGCGAGGGTTCGGACCACGAGCGGCCGTCGGGGCTGGTCGAGAACCGCAGGCCGCGGCCCTTGGCGTACTTGGTGTGGAGGAAGAGGAAGCCCTCGCCGGGGACGTAATGGGGGTGGCTATAGGAGAAGTTGGTCTCCAGGACCTCCTCGAAGGCGTCGATCGATCGCGGCTTAACGCTCCTGTGGATGTAGGACGGCCGGGCCGTGCCGTGGGCGTTGGAGAAGACCCACAGATAGCCGTCGCCGTCGATGGCCAGGCAAGGGTTGTCGTGGGCGTCGTTGGTCTTCTTGTCCAGGAGGATCGCCGGCCTGGGGACGGTCCCGGTGGCGTGGTCGTAGTACGAGACCATGTGGAGGATCGACTTCCGTTCCGGGTCGGCGCCGCCGTAGACGAAGAACGTCCGGTTCGACGCCTCGTCGTAAATCGCGATCGGCGACTGTTGCTGCGGGTAGGTCGCCATCCCGCCGCTGTACTTGTACTTGTACTCGTCCTTCGTCGGGCCGATCGAGTACCAGCAGCCGACGTAGCCCTCGGCGCGGGGGAGCGGCGCGGGGGCCTCGGCGGTCAGGGAGGCGGAGAGCAGCAGGAGCGAACAAATCATGCGGGAACCTCGATGGAGTTGGGAGGCGGGAGACTTTCTCGGGAGCCGGCGCCGAACGCCCTTCCCCCCTTGAGGGAGAAGGTGGCCGAAGGCCGGATGAGGGGTGGGCGGAACCTGCGGCCATGGGATTTGAAGTCGTTTTCAACTCACGGCTTCCACCGAAACGCGACGCCGGTCGACCCCTCATCCGGCCCTTCGGGCCACCTTCTCCCTCAAGGAGGGAAGGACGTTGTCGGCGGATTTTACGTCCTCGCGAACAGCGACTCGCGGGGCGACTCGTAGCGCACGTCCAGATGCGGCGTGTCGAGCGGCTTTTCGCCGTTCGTCCGGGAGTCCAGGCAGCTTTCGAGCACGCCGGAGACCAGGAGCGTGCGCTCGACGGGGTACGCGGCGCGGCCGGTCTCGATCATGCGGGCGACGTAGTCCATGAGCGGCGCGGAGTACGCGACGTTCGGGGTCGGCGGCAGGAGGAACTGCATGGAGAGCGGGTCGGGGCGGCCCTTGACCTTCACGGCGAGGTCGTAGTCGGCCAGCGCGCCGTTGAGCATCAGGAGCGTGGCGCGCGTTCCATCGTTATATTCGATCATGTACGCGGCCGGGTCCGGCACGATCCGGGCCAACTCGTCCCCCTCGGCCAGCGCCTGGGTCCGGCCGTCCTTCACCGAGAGCCCCTGGAGCGAGTCCGACCGCGACAGGGCCGCGCCTAGAAGCGCGCGCGACCAGCGGCCCTCGGCGCCGGCCCTCCAGACGGCGTCGCCGGTGACCATCCGGACGCGGCGGACGCCGGTCTCGCCGCCGCGGCGGCGCTCCAGCACGCACTGCATCGCCTCCAGGGCGTGGAAGTCCATCGGGTCGGAGCCGCCGACGCCCACCATCAGGGCGTCCTCCACGACCGCGCCGTAAGGCAGGTCGACCGCCGGCAGCCGCCACGTCACCGGCAGCGACGAGCCGGCGAGCATCGGGAACTTCAGCCGCCTGGAGTCGGCCACCATCTCCCGCGCCTTGGCGAAACTGTACGACAAATGCTTGTCGTTGTACACCGGGACCGCGCGGCCGTCGGCCTCGAAGACCGCCACGATTTGCTTGAAGAACTCGTATCGCGGATAGAGGATCTGCCCCTTCTCGTTGCGGGGGTATTCGCCGTGCTCGCCGATGACCAGCACGGAGTCGACGGCCAGCTTGTCCCCGCCACAGCGCAGGGCCTCGGCGATCGTCGGATGGACCGAGAAGCCAAACGAGCGGGCGCGTTCGGCGCTCTGGTCGTCGTCCGGCTTCTGGTCGACGTAGAGCGAGACCACCTCGACGTTCGGCGTCCTCCAGGCGCCGTCGATCGGGTAGCCGACGAGGAAGCGGTCGCCCATGTGCTGGGCGTGGGAGAGGTACTTCCAGACGGTGGCGACGATCGCCATCCGCTTCGGGCCCCTGGCGGGCGCGATCGACTCGGGGGCGTCGGTCGGCTTGCGGGTCTTCACGTCGTCAGCTCCTCATATACTGGGATTCGCCGGCGACCTTGTAGGCGATCGTCGCCATGTCCGGGGTTTCGACGATCCGCTTCTTCTCGGCCATCAGGTCGACCGCCTTGCAGACGACGCCGGAGGTCAACAGCGTCCGCTCCACCGGGTACGGGGCCGCGCCCGTGGTCATCATGGTTTCGATATGACGGGCCAGCGGGCTGAAGAAGTTGGGGAGCGTCTGGTTGGGCGAGATCCCGCAGAGGTAGAGCTGCGTCGAGCGGACCTTGGGGTCGTCCTTGAGCTTCAGGGCGACGGTGAAGTCAACGACCAGGCCGTTGAGCATGTAGACGCTTCCGACCAGGCCGTCGTTGTAGTGGATTCGGTAGAGGTACGGATCGGCGACGAGTTTGGCGGCGTCGGCGAGGGTGGGGAAGACGTTGCCGTAGCCCTCGCGGGGGGAGGTCAGGCGGAACGAGCGGCAGAGGCAGGCGTCGAACAGGGCCTTCGTCCGCGGCGAGCCCCCCGCGGCCGGGTCGAGCGTCCTCCAGACGTCGTCGCCGCGGACGGCCTCGACGGCCCTCACGCCGGTCTCGCCGCCGCGGCGCCGCTCGACGAAGCACTGGAGCGACTCCACGCCGTGGAAGTCGTAGCTGTCGACCCCGCCGTAGCCGACGCAGACCGCCTCCTCGATCTCGGCGTCGGCGGGCGTCTCGAACTCGGGAATCCGCCAGGTCACCGGCAGCGAGGACCCGGCCAGGAACGGGAAGTTCATCTCCCGGGCGGTCGCCACCATCTCCCGGCACCAGTCCCAGTTCCAGGACAGGTGCTTGTCGTTGAAGACCGGGACGACCTTCCCCGTCTTCCGGAAGACGTCGACGATCTGCTTGAAGAACTCGTACCGCGGGTAGTGGGTCCGGCCGCGGTCGTCGACGAGGTAGTCGCCGTGCTCGCCGATGACGACCACGCCGTCGACGTCGAGCCCGCCGGTCCCGCGGGTCAGGGCCTCGGCGATGGTCGGATAGAGCTTCAATCCGGGGTGGCGCGCGAGGCGTTCGTCGGTCAGGTCGCCCTTGGGCCGCTGGTCGACGTGGAGCGAGACGACGTCCAGGGCCGGCCGATGGTGCTCTCCTCGCCAGCCGTAGCCGTCCATGAGTCGGTCGACGATTCCCTGGCCGTGCGAGGTCTTCCAGTAGCAGTTGACCACGGCCGCGATCCTGGGGCGGCCCTTGGTCGCGGCGGCCGGCTCCTCGGCGCCGCGGGACGTCGCGGCCACGGCGCCGGCGGCCAGCGCGCCCAGGGCGGCGCGACGGGTGAACTCGAGGGGAGGGGCGTCGGTCGGGTCCATGCTCGCTGCTCCATCGAGGCGCGGGGTGTTCAACGCCTGTATAACCGGCGCGGCGGGTCGAGTCCAGGACCGCGCCGAACCAGGTTGCATGAAAACGGAACGGCGGCTAGGGTGCGGTTCGGGTCTCCGAGGGACATGGGGGAGCTTCCGTCATGGATGAGGCGAGGGCGACGGTCGGGCATGGCGGGGCGCGGACGCGAGGCGACGTTCCCGTGACGCCCCGCGCGACGGCTCGACGGGGGCCGTCGCGGGGGCGTCGGGTCGCGTTCGCGGTCGTCGCCCTCTTGGCGTCCTGGCTGGCGTGCGAGGGCCTGGCCTGGGCGGCGTACCGGGTCGTCGTCGGCAAGCCGTTTTCCTGGAGCGGGTTGCAAGAGGTCCGTCGCGAGCGGGCCGCCCGTCCGGAGGGCGTCGGCGCGTCGGTGATGTCGCAAGTGCATCCTTACGTCGGCTATGTGCGCGAGCCCGCGCCGTACAGCGGGCAGGTCCGCCGATTCGACGGCAAGACGATGCCGATCTCGAACTACGGCTACATCGACGACAAGGATCCGATCCAGAAGCGCGCGGCCGGCAAGGTGATCGTCGGGATCCTGGGCGGGTCGATGGCCAGCTTCTTCGGCGTCGACGGCGCGCATCGGCTGGAGGAGGTGTTGCGGACCTCGCCCGAGTACGCCGACAAGGAGATCGTCTGCCTCAACCTGGCGCTCGGCGGCTACAAGCAGCCCCAGCAGTTGACGACGCTGGCGTACCTGACGACCCTCGGCGCCGAGTTCGACGTCGTGGTCAATATCGACGGCTTCAACGAGGTCGCGCTTTACGAGTTGGAGAACGCCGGCCACCACGTCCACCCGGCCTTTCCTCGAAGCTGGCGGGCGCGCGTCGGCCCCGACGACTCGACCCTGGGCGTGGCGAAAACCGCGCTGATGGCGATCGAGGGGTCGCGCGACGGCTGGGCGCGGTGGGCGTCGGCCTCGCCTTGGCGGTGGTCGATCGTGTGCAACCTGGTCTGGACGCTCCGCGACCGCCGGTTGGAGCGCGACGCCTACGAGCTGGTCAAGGCGCATCAGGAGTTGCAAGGGCGGTCGGAGCCCTACGTCGTCACCGGCCCGCCGCGGGACTTCGCCAGCCGCGCGGAGTTGTACGAGGAGTTGGCGTCGATCTGGTCGAACGGGTCGCTGGGACTGGACGCGCTTTGCAAGGAGTCGGGCGCGCGCTATTTCCACTTCCTCCAGCCCAACCAGTACGACGGCGACTCCAAGCCGATGGACGCCGCCGAACGCCGACTGGCGTTCAAGGAGGACCACCCCTACCGCAAGGGCGTGCTGGCCGGCTATCCCCTGCTCCGCCGCGACGGCGAGGCGCTGCGTCGCCGCGGAGTGGCGTTCCACGATCTATCGGGCCTTTTCCGCGACCACCCCGAGGGCTTGTACGTGGACGACTGCTGCCACGTCAACCAGCGCGGGCTGGAATTGATCGCCGAGGCGGTGGGCCGGGCGATCCTGGAGGGGCCGGGTCGCGAGCCTCGATCGCGATGAAATCGCCACAATCCACGCCGGGAGGGGGCGGCCGGACTTGACAACGGGGGCGACGCCCCGTAATCGTTGAGATTGCCTTGTCACGACCCGACGGACGGCCGCGGGGGCCGAACTCCGGGGTCGATCGGGGATGCGACCCGCGGTAGGCGCGGGGGTCGCGGACTCCCCGGCGGCGAGGCCCCCTGTCACCGTCCCCGAGGAGGACGTCATCGGACCGATCGAGCGAGGACTACGGGTCAACGAGCAGATTCGCATCTCCCCCGTGCGGGTCATCAACGCGGAAGGCGTCATGCTGGGCGTCATGCCGACGAACAAGGCGCTCGAGGCCGCGCGCGAGGCGGGGATGGACCTGGTGGAGGGGGCTCCCAACGAGCGCCCGCCGGTCTGCAAGATCATCGACTACGGCAAGTTCAAGTACACCCAGAAGAAACGTCTGACCAAACAGAAGCAACACCAGGTCCAGATCAAGGAGATCCGGGTCCGCCCCAAGACCGGCGACCACGACATCGAGGTCAAGGTCAAGCGGGCCAAGGAGTTCCTTGAGGGGAAGGACAAGGTGCTGGTCAACGTGCTGTTCCGGGGTCGCGAGCTGGCGCACATCGATGAGGGCCGCAGGGTCATGAACGAGGTCCTGCAGGCGCTTGAGGACGTGGGCAAGCTGGAGAAGACGCCGTCGATGGAAGGTCGACGGATGACGGCCATCCTGGCGCCGAAGGCTTCGGCCTCGGCCTCGTGACTCGCGACGATCGTCCGGACCCGTCGGCCGCCGAAACGCGCGACGGCGGGGGCGGGTCGACTGGACGTCGGCGGGGACGGTCTGCTACGATGGGCCGCTTGCCCGCCCGCCCGCCCGCCCGCCCGCGGCCGGCGATCGGCGTCCCCGCCCCGGGGTGCCGGGCGCGCGCTCGGCGTCGAGTCGACCTCGGTCGGGGCCGGCGCGAACCGCGAACGACGGAGGGGCCCCGCGGCGAAGGTCCGCGGCCGTCCCCATTGCATCGCCATCGAACAGGACGAGAAGCGTCATGCCGAAGTTGAAGACCCACAAGGGCGTCAAGAAGCGGTTCAAGGTGTCGGCCACCGGCAAGGTCTCGCACAAGCGGTGCGGGTCGTCGCACTTGAACTCGCACAAGAACGGCAAGAAGATCCGCCGGCTCAGGAAGAAGTCGTTCTTGACCGTCGGGGCCGAGATGCGCCGGATCCGCAAGGCGGCGCGACAGCGGATCGCCACCAACCCGCTGGCCGTCGAGGCCGCCCGGGCCGCGTACCAGGCCGAGTACCAGGCCGAGTACCAGGCCGCGGGGACGACCCCGCCGAAGAGCCGTCGCCTCCGCGTCCGCGGCCGCCGCGCCCAGCAGGCTCAAGCCGCCGCCTCCTGAAGCCCGACTCGAATCCGGATCCGCGTCCTTCCTCCATCATTCCATCCATCTAATGCGTCGAGGGCGACGGTCGCCGTCGCCGTCAGCGAGAGTTTCAAGTCATGCGTGCAAGAAAAGGCGCGGCCCGCCGTCAGGCCAAGAACCGATTGTTCAAGGCCGTCAAGGGGTTCGTCGGCGGTCGCGGGCGGCTGCTGAAGTCGGCCAAGGAGACCCTGCTTCGCGCCGGCATGTTCGCGTTCCGCGACCGCCGGGCCAAGAAGCGCGACTTCCGCCGGCTCTGGATCGTCCGCGTCGGCGCCGCCGCCGAGATGCGGGGCCTGAAGTACAGTCGGTTCATCCACGGGCTGCGGCTCTCCGGAATCGGGCTGGACCGCAAGACCCTCTCCGAATTGGCCATCCACGACCCGGAGACCTTCGACGCGGTGGTCGCCAAGGTTCGCGCCGCCCTGGAGAAGGCCGACGCCGAGTTGAACGCCCGCGCCCGGGCCAAGACCGCCTGACCGCCAAGCCTCGGAAGCCGCGATGAGCACGAGCACGACCGGAACGCTGGAGACCGCCCTGCTGGATCTGGACGAACTCCAGGGCGAGGCGGTCCTCGCCTTCGAGTCCGCCGCCTCGCCGGAGGCCGTCGAGGCCGCCCGGGTGGAGTACCTGGGTCAGAAGCAGGGGCGGCTCAAGGCCGCCCAGGAACGGCTGCGGACCCTGCCGAACCAGGCCAAGAAGTCCTACGGCCAGCGGTTCAACGGCGTCAAGCAGGCGCTCGAGGCGGCCTGCGACGCCGCCCGCGCGCGGCTGGCGCGGCGGACGGTCGGCGGCGACGGGATCGACGTGACCCTGCCGGGGATCGCCCCCCGGTTGGGCCATCGCCACCCCCTGTCCCAGACCGCCGACGAGTTGATCGACATCTTCGGCAGGCTCGGCTTCGCCGTCGCCAGGGGCCCGGAGGTGGAGGACGTCCACCACAACTTCGACGCCCTGAACATCCCCCCGGTCCACCCGGCGCGGGATCCGCTGGACAACTTCTTCCTCCCCGACGGCGGCATGCTCCGGAGCCAGACCAGCACGATCCAGGTGCGGGTGATGGAGTCCCAGCCGCCGCCGGCGCGGGTGGTGGCGATCGGCCGGGTCTACCGTCCCGACACCGTGGACGCGACCCACTCGTTCATGTTCCACCAGATCGAGGGCCTCTTCGTCGCCGAGGGGGTGACGATGGGGCACCTCAAGTCGGTCCTCCGCCTCTTCGCCAAAAGCTACCTGGGGGAAGACGTCCGGATTCGGTTTCGGCCCTCGTTCTTCCCGTTCACGGAGCCAAGCGTCGAAATCGACATGCTCTGGCACGGCGGTCGCGGGTGGGTTGAAATGGGAGGGGCGGGGATGGTCGACCCCAACGTCTTCAAGGCGGTGGGCTACGATGCCGAGCGCGTGACCGGCTTCGCGTTCGGGCTGGGCATCGAACGGCTCTGCATGCGACGCCACGGCATCGACGACATCCGGCTTCTCTATCAAAACGACGTTCGCTTCCTCGACCAGTTTTGACCCGACCCTCCCCCTCTCGGGACGCGCGGAGAACCGGGCCAGCGAAGGAGCAAGGGGCACCATGAGCAGCGTCAAGGACACCATCATCGTGACCGCCGGGGCGGAGTCCCACGGCGGCGTCGCCGTCCATCATCACGACTTCCCGGAGGTGCGCGCCGAGGGCCAGACCCCGCGCGAGGCCGCCGCCCTGCTGGCGAACAAGCTGGCCGCGGCGATGGACACCGCCCTGACCGAATGGCGGCGGCAGTCGCTGACCAAGGCGATCACCGACGTCGACGACTACGTCAAGCAGAACGCCTGAGCGAGGCCGCCGCCTGATGTCGACGACCGAGGACGCGGAACCCGCCAAGACCGGCAAGCCCAGGCGGGCCCCCGCCCTGGTCCGGGATCTCGGCGTCCTGGACGCATCCATGCTGGTCATGGGGGCGATGATCGGCTCGGGCGTGTTCATCACCTCGGCCGAGTCGTCGTCGTTGGTCGGAGCGCCCGGCTGGCTGATGGCCGCCTGGGCGCTCGCCGGCTTGATGACGGTCCTGGGGGCGCTTTCCGCGGCCGAGCTGGCCGCCATGATGCCCAAGGCCGGCGGCCAGTATTACTTCCTGCGAACGGCCTACGGCCCGCTGGCGGGGTTCCTCTTCGGCTGGTCGCTGTTTCTGGTGGTGCAGACCGGGACGATCGCGGCGGTGGCCGTGGCGTTCGCCAAGTTCCTGGGCGTCCTGGTCCCGGCCGTCTCCGCGGAGAACCGCCTGATCCTCTGGGAGGGCGGCGGCTACGCGCTGCGCGTCTCCACCCAGCAGGCCGCGGCCGTGGCGGTGATCGTCGTCTTGACGATCGCCAACACCCGGGGCTTGAAGCTGGGGACGTGGATCCAGAACACGTTCACCTTCGCCAAGACCGCCGCGCTTCTCGGGCTGATCGCGGTCTGCTTCGCGCTTGGGATCGACGAGAAGGCCGCCGCCTGGACGTCCTCGTGGTGGGACCCGTGGGCCAACGGCTGGACGCCGAACTCGTACTACAAGCCCCCCCTGCCCCTGGACGGCTACGCGGCGGTGGCGATGCTGTTGGGGCTGGCGATGATCGGCCCGTTGTTCTCCTCGACCGCCTGGAACAACGTGACGTTTTTGGGGGAGGAGACCCGAGATCCCGGCGCGACGTTCCCCAGGGCGATGTTCCGGGGGACGGCGTGCGTGGTGGTCCTCTACCTGTTCGCGAACCTCGGCTACCTGGTCGCGCTCCCGTTCGACGCCATCCGGCACGCGCCCCAGGAGCGGGTGGCGACCGCGGCCGTGGAGGCGGCGGTCGGGCCGCGCGGCCAGTACTTGATGGCGGCCGCGGTCTTGATCTCGACGTTCGGCTGCGCCAACGGGTTGATCCTGGCCGGCGCGCGGGTGTTCTACGCGATGGCCCGCGACCGCCTGTTCTTCCAGGCCGCCGCCAGGACCAACGCGCGGCGCGTCCCGGCCGTCGCGCTGTACGCCCAGGGCGCGTGGGCCTGCCTGCTGACGCTGCCGGCGACCGCGGCCGTCGCCGACGACGGCCGGGTCGCCTACGGCGGTCTTTACAGCGAGCTTTTGGAATACGTCATCCCGGTCGACCTGTCGTTCTGCCTTTTGATGGTGGCCGCGGTGATCCTCCTGAGGCGCGAGGCCCCGTTCCTCAAGCGGCCGTACCGGGTGGTCGCGTACCCCTGGACTCCGGGGCTGTACGTCGCGATGGCCGGCCTGTTGGTCGTCGACTTCCTGTATTTGAAACCCCTCACCTCCGGCGCCGGCTTCCTGATCGTCCTGACGGGCCTTCCCGTCTACTTCCTCTGGGAGCGGCTCTCGCGCCGGGCTCCCGCCGCGAAGGCCAGGACGAACGCGAAGCCCGCGCCCGGCCCCGAGACCGCGAGCGAACAGCCCGATGATCGTTAGTTGGAACCAGCTTACCGACTATGTGCGCCTCGACGCGCCGGTGGAGGTCCTCACCGAGCGCCTGGCCCTGACGGGGTTGAACCACGAGTCCACCGAGGAGGTCGGCGGCGACCTGGCGATCGACCTGGAGGTCACCAGCAACCGCTCCGACTGCCTGGGCCATATCGGCGTGGCGCGGGAGATCTCCGTCGTCTTCGGCAAGCCTCTGCGGGTCCCCTCCCCCGCGCCGCGAACCGCCGGCGAGCCGGTCGAGACGCTCGCCGCGGTCACGGTCGAGGCCCCCGATCTCTGCCATCGCTTCACCGCGCGGGTCGTGACCGGGGTGAAGGTCGGCGAGAGCCCCTGGTGGTTGCGGAAGCGGCTGGAGACCCTGGGGGTCCGGCCGGTCAGCAACGTCGTGGACGTGACCAACTACGTCATGTTCGAGTGCGGCCAGCCGCTGCACGCCTACGACCTGGACAGGCTTGAGGGCCGCCGGCTGGTCGTCCGCAAGGCCCGCCTCGGCGAGAAGCTCACGGCGATCAACGCCAGGGAGTACGCGCTCGATCCGGAGACGCTCGTGATCGCCGACGCCGCGCGAGCCGTCGGCGTCGCCGGCGTGATGGGGGGGCTCGACACCGAGGTCGGCCCAGGGACGTCGAACGTCCTGATCGAGGCGGCCGGCTTCGACGCGATGTCGATCCGTAAGACGGCGCGCGCGCTGGGTCTGTTCAGCCCGGCGAGCTTCCGCTTCGAACGCCCGATCGACCCCGAGATCGTCGACTGGGCCAGCAGGCGAACCGCGGAGTTGATCCTGGAACTCTGCCCCGACGCCGTGTTGCATCCGGGCGTCATCGACGTCGCCGCTCCGGCCGCCCCGCGCGCGCCGATCGTCCTGCGGCTGGCGCAAATCCCCCGCGTGCTGGGGATCGAGGTCGAGCCGGCGGAGGTCCGTCGGATCCTGGAGGCCCTCGGCCTGAAGGTGCTGGAGGCGGACGACCGGGCGATCGAGGTCGCGCCGCCGTCGTGGCGGGCCGACCTGGAGCGGGAGATCGACCTGATCGAGGAGGTGGCCCGGATCCACGGTTATGAGAAGATCGTCGAGGACCGGCCGATCCCCGTCGCCAGCGCGCCGAGGGGACGCCGGGAGCGGGTGGAGTCGACCGTCCGCGACGCGCTGACGGCCCTGGGGCTGGACGAGGCCGTCACCTTCAGCCTGGTCGAGGACGCCCTGGCGGCGCCGGTCTCGGCCGAGGGCGCCGACCTGCCGCCGCTTCGGGTGTCGCACTCCAGCCGCAAGCGCGAGAACGCCTTGCGACGCGGCCTCGTCCCCAGCCTGCTCGCCGTCCGCCGCCATAACGAGACCCGCGGCGTCGCCGACGCCCGCGTCTTCGAGATCGCCGACGTCTACCTGCCGCGCGGCGACGGCGCGCTTCCCGACGAGCCGGCCCGGCTGGCGATCGCCGCGGGCCTGGATTTCCGCGGCCTCAAGGGGATCGTCGAGGCCCTGCTGCGACGGCTCCTGATCGCCGAGCCGCTCTCGGCCCGCCCCGCCGAACTCCCCCTGTTCGCCTCCGGCCGAAGCGCGGAACTCTGGCTGGGCGAGACGCTCCTGGGCTGGATGGGGGAGGTCGACGCCGAGGTCGCCCGAACTCACGACCTGCGCAACGCCTGCTCGGCCGCCGAGTTGGATCTCGGCGCGCTTCTGGATAAGGCTCGGACGGTCGCCCGTTACAGCCCGCTCGCGAGCCAGCCGGCCGTCGTCCGCGACCTGTCCTTGGTGCTCGACCGCGGCGTGTCGTGGGCCGAGATTGAGGCCGTCGTCCGCGACCACGCCGGCGACTCGTTCCGAGCGGCTCACTACCTGGACACCTTCCGGGGCGGCGACCTGGGCGACGACCGCCAAAGCGTCCACTTCGGCCTGACCTTCCGCCGCGACGACCGCACGCTCACCGGCGAGGAAGTCGACGCGGCCGTCAACGCCGTCGTCGACGCCTGCTCCCGAAAGCTCGGCGCGATCCTGCGATCCTGATGACGAGGCTCGCGGCGATCGCGGATCGGCGGCGCGTCCGATGAGGATGAACCTTCGACGCCAGTCCCCAAATCCCTTCTCCCCTCGTGGGAGAAGGTGCCCCGAAGGGGCGGATGAGGGGGGCGCGATCGAACGCCCCGGACTTCAAAGTCATGGCCGGACGCGAGATGTGATGCCGGTCGCCCCCTCATCCGGCCTTCGGCCACCTTCTCCCACGAGGGGAGAAGGGATATCCTGCTTGGGATTTGAGCGTGCTTTCCCGTCCTCGATCCCCAGAGAACCTCATGCCCGGCTTCCGAGACACCCTTACGATCTGGCGCGCCAACCTGAGGGTGCTTCTGCGCGAGTGGCGGACGTGGATTTTGCTGTTGCTGCTGGTCGGGCCGGTGCTGGCGTACATCGGCTTCGGGACGATCTGGCTGTACGAGCGGGGTTGGATCGTCGCGGCGGTCGTCGGCTGGATCGTCGCCGGCGGGCTGTTCGCGGTCCTGGCGGCGCGATGGACCACCAGCGCGAGGACGGTCCTGCCGCCCCTGGACTGGGACGAGCCCCGGACGTTCTCGCCGCGGGACCGCCAGGCGTGGCTGATCGTCGAGGCCGAGGCCCACGCCGCGGAGGAACTGTCGGCCGAGGCGTTGTTCGACGGCGACCGGTACGTCGCCGTCGGCCGTCGGTTGATGCGGAAGCTCGCCGAGCACTATCATCCGGAATCCGGCGACCCGCTGGACCACGTCCCGGTGGTCGAGTTGCTCGGCGCGCTGGAGCTTGCCGCGGAGGACCTGGCGCGGATGACCCGCCAGATCCCCGGCGGCGACCTGATCACGCTGTCGCACGGCCGCCGGGCGATGCAGATGGCCAACTACTTCAACAAGGCCAACGACCTGTACGCCCTGGTCTCGCCGTTCCTCAACCCGCTTAGCGGGCTGACCCGCATCGGGACTCGCGAACTGGTCGTCAAGCCGGCGTGGAGGAACATGCAGCAGAACGTGTTGCGCTGGTTCTTCCAGGCCTACGTCAATCGCCTGGGCGCGCATCTCGTGGAGATGTTCAGCGGTCGGCTGGCGATCGGCGTCGACGAGTACCGCCGGCTCACCCGCCGCCGGCCGACGGCGGCCGCGACCATCGACGGCGGACTGGACGAGCCGGTGACCGTGGCCGTGGTGGGCGCGCGGGGCTCGGGCAAGTCGCGACTGGTCCAGGCGGCGCGCGACGCCTTCCAGGGCGACGCCGGCCCGATCCGCGCGCGGCTGAAGGGGATGGGGCTGGATCCGGCCCTGGTCGATCGGCTCAAGCGCGTCGAGTACGTCGACGTCCCCGGCTACACGACCCACGGCTCCAACGGCCGCGAGGCGCGGACGGATCGGAGGTCGCGGGAGGCGGCGGTGGCGACCTCGGTCGACGCCGACATGCTGGTCCTGACGATCGACGCGACCAAGGGGGCGCGGCCGGCCGACGTGGCGTTCGCCAACGCCTGGGACGATTATTTCGTCCGGCATCCCGATCGCGAGGCCCCGCCGACGCTGGTGGTGGCGACGGGGGTGGACCGCGCGGAGTTGGGCCCGTCGTGGCGTCCGCCTTACGACTGGACCGTCGGCGACGGCGTCCGCGAGGCGGCCGTGAGGGCCCTGTTCGAGTCGCTCCGGGCGTCCTTGCCGCCGACGTTCACCCAATTCGCGGCCGCGGGGCTCGACGCCGACGCGCCGTTCGGGGTCGTGGAACACGTCTTGCCGGCGTTCGCCGCTCAACTTCAACGCGCCGAGCGCTCCGCCCTGGTCCGTCGCCTCCGAGAGACGGCCGGGCGGTCGAAGGTCGGCCGCGTGATGAGCCAGCTCGGCCGGCAGGGCAAGAGCGTGTGGAGCCATTTGAAGAACCGACGGGGGACGGCGGGGTCGAGTTGAGCGCCGGCTACCATTCGTCCGTCGGGCCCGGTACGATCGGCGCGAGGGCGCGACGGCGGGGGCGCCGATCGCGGCCCGTTCCCTTCTTCCCTTCCAGACGAGGCGGGCCGGGACCATGAGCGAGCAATTCACCAGGCGGGGGTTCGTGGGGACGGCGGGGGCCGTCGGCGCGGCCGCGGCGTTCGCGGCGCCGGCGATCGGCCGGGCGTCGGCTCCCAGCGAACGGAAGCGATTGGGGATCATCGGCGCGGGCAGCCGCGGCAATCAACTCCTCACCGACTTCCTCAAGCAGGACGACGTCGACCTGGTGGCCGTCGCCGACGTCGACGACCGCCACGCCGGCGAGACCGCCGACCGCATCCAAAAGACCAAGAACTCCGAGCGCCCGCACGCGAGCCGCGACTTTCGCGCGATGCTCGACCGCAAGGACCTGGACGCGGTCATCATCGCCACCCCCGACCACTGGCACGCCCTGCCGACGATCCACGCCGTCCTGGCCGGCAAGGACGTCTACGTCGAGAAGCCGGTGGCCCACAACGTCGCCGAGGGCCGGGCCATGATCGAGGCCGGCGAGAAGACCGGCCGGATCATCGCCGTCGGCACCCAGCAGCGGTCGTCGAACCACTTCCGCGAGGCGGTCGAGGTCGTCCGCTCCGGCAAGCTCGGCAAGGTCTTCTGGGTCCAGACCTGGAACTTCGAGAACATCAGCCCCGTCGGCATGGGCCCCTCGCCGGACACCGCCGCGCCGGGTTACGTCGACTACGACAGGTGGCTGGGCCCCGCGCCGAAGCGGCCGTTCAACCTCAACCGGTTCCACCTCTTGTTCCGCTGGTACTTCGACTACGCCGGCGGCATGATGAGCGACTGGGGAGTCCACCTCAACGACATCGTGCTTTGGGCGCTCGACGCGAAGGGCCCCGACAGCGTCTACGCCACCGGCGGCGTCGAGACCACCGAGGACGACCGCGACACGCCCGACACCCTCCAGGTGGTCTACGAGTTCCCCGCGGCGACGTTGACCTACTCGATGCGCAAGGGGAACGGCTACAAGTTCAACGGCCACGACTACGGGATCCTCTTCTGCGGCACCGACGGCAGCCTGCTTCTGGACCGCTCCGGCTTCGAGGTGATTCCCGACCAGATCGCCAAGCCCTACGGCTTCCGGCTGGTCCACGGCGACCGCGACGTCCGCAAGATCACGTTGGAGCCGTCCAGCATGAAGGGAGACGACGGCCAGCCGACGCACGTCCGCAACTTCGTCGACTGCCTGGCCTCGCGCGAGAAGCCGACGTCGAGCATCGAGATCGCCCACCGCTCGACCAACACCTGCCACCTGGGGAACATCGCCTACAAGGTCGGCCGCAAACTCAACTGGGACGTCGAGGCCGAACGCTTCAAGGACGACCCCGAGGCCGACGCCCTGCTCTCCCGCGAACCCCGCGCGGGCTACGAACTGCCGACCGTGTGACGTCGGATCATCGCCTTCTCCCCTTGAGGGCATAGGTATGGCCACAACTTTTCGATTAGGAATTTGGAGAGCATAGGCAAGCTCTATATTGACCCAGATCGCCTATTCCGTCCCCTCTCCCACCGGGAGAGGGCAGCCGCGCAGCGGCGGGTGAGGGTCGTCGCGCTTCGCGGGGAGCGTCGGGTCGGCATGACGCAAGCCCAGAGCGTATCCCGAAATGCGACGACCCTCACCCGGCCCTTCGGGCCACCCTCTCCCGGTGGGAGAGGGGACATCGGACGCTTGCCTATCCTTCCCAGATTCCGAGTCGAAAAGTTGTGGCCATACCTATGCCTTGAGGGAGAAGGTGGCCCGAAGGGCCGGATGAGGGGTCGACCGGCGTCGTGTTTCGGTGTAAGTCATGGGATGAAGAGAGTTTCGAATCCGAAGGCTTCCGGCCGGACCACCCCTCATCCGGCCTTCGGCCACCTTCTCCCTCAAGGGGAGAAAGCCGTTTGGCGTCAGCCCCGCTTGATGAACGCTCGCCCACCGCTTCGGAAGCCCCGCCATGCCCGCGAACGCCGGTCAGTACCTCCGGTTCCTCGGTCTCGCGATGGAGATGTTCGGCCTCGCGTCGGTGGCGCTCGGCGAGCGCGACGGCGCGCGGTACTGGCCCGGGATGACGAGCGACCAGGTGTGGTCGATCGTCATCGTCGGCTTCGGCTTCTGGGCCGTCGGCACGTTCATGAACCTCGGCCAGGCGGCCCGAAGGCGCGAGGCCGGCGACGACGAATGACTCCTCCGCTCAGCCCTTGGGCCGCTTGGTCCAGGGGCTGTTGGGGTACTCTTGCTTGAGCCTTTGATCGTACTCGTCGGCGCGGGAGAGTTGGCCCAGCTTGCGGAAGACTTCCTCGATGCGGCGCAGGGCGCGGGGGTGTTCCTCCTTGTCCTTGGCGTAGAGCAGGTCGACGTGGAGGAACGCCAGGAGGGCGTCCTTGGGCCTGGCGGCGGCGTCGAGGCAGTCGCCCAGGGTGTTGTACGCCCGGGACTGGACGACGAAGTCGTCGGCGTCGGCCGCGGCGACGACCTGGCGCGCCAGCGATTCGGACTCGTCGTAGCGGCTGGCCGCGGTCAGGGCCTCGGCCTTGACCAGCTTCAGTTCGACTTGCCGGGGCGAGCCCTCGGCCGCGGCGATGAGCCGGTCGAGATCGGCGATCGCGGCGGAGGCGTCCCCCCTCCGCAAGAGGAGTCGGGCGCCCAGCACCGCGGCGCGGTCGGCGCCGGCGGGGATCTTGGCCAGTTCGGCGATGTCGGTCTCGGCGTTCGTGAAGTCCTGGGCGTGGAGTCGCACCCGCGCCAGCGCCTCGCGGGCGGCGACGACGTGGCGGCCCTTGGGGTACGCCTGGACGAAGGCGTCGAGCTTGGCGACCGCGTCCTGGACGCGCGTCGGCTCGACGAGCGCCAGATCGGCCAGAAGCGCGGCCTCGCCGAACTTCGCGGCCTCGGCGACGAACGGTCTGCCGCCGGCCTCGGCCGCGGCCTTCTGGTACTGCGCGATCGCCTCGTCGGCGCGGCCGGCGTCGGCGTTGGTCTGGCCGAGCTGCATCGCCGCGGGCTGGCCTTGGTATTCGACCGACTGGATCTGGTCGGTCGGCACGACGATCGACGTGGCGCCCAACTGGACCGTGACCTCCGACGGCGACTCGGCCGTGACCTGGCCGCGCACGGCCCCTCCCTGGGCCTGCTTGAACGTGGAGCCGGGGATCAACGTGACGACGTCCGCCCGCGCCTGGGCGACGGCGAACGACACGAGAAGCGCGACCGCCAGACGGCGGGACGGGATCATGGACATGGGGGCCCCTCGTTCACTTCAAGATCGCCAGCAGGTCTTCGTACTTCTTCTTCATCGCCGGGCCCCCGACGGTCGGGTTCAGCCGCATGACGGCGGTCAGGGTCCGCCGCGCCCTGACGTTCTGGTTCAGCTTCGAGTCGGCGACGGCCGCGCGGTACCAGGCGTCGAAGTACGCCTCCGGCCGCGGCCTGGAGCGGGAGAGCTTCTGGGCGACGCTCTGCCAGTGGGCGCGCGAGCCGGCCCAGTCCTCTCGCGCGTCTAGCAACTCGCCTTGCTCGATCAGGGGATCGAGATAGCGCTTGAAGCGGGCGTCGGTGGTCAGTTCGTCGAGGACCGAGGCGGCCGGGTCGAACTTCTTCTGGATCCGAAGGGCGGCGGCGAGCTTCACCTTGGCGCGGAGCAGCCGCTCGACGCCGCCGGGCTGGGTCGCGAACGATGGGTCTTTTTCGGAGTCGTCGATCAGCTTGCGGAGAACGGTCTCGGCCTCGGCGCCGGCGCCGAGCGAGATCAGGCCGCCGGCCGCCCAGTTGAGCGAGTCGAAGGTCTGGCCCTCCTTGCCGTCGACCAACGCCATGAGGAACGTCCGGAACGACTCCTTCATCTTGGCCAGCTTCTGGGGCTGGTCGGCCTTGGCGAGTCGGTCCAGCTCGGTCTCCAGCAGGCGGCCGAGCTTGAAGTAGAGTTGCGCTCGGCCGGTCCCCTCGCCGCTTTGCTCGACGGCGCGCATGGAGGCGATGGCCGGCTCGACGTGGCCGGCGTTGACCTGGGCCAGCAGGTACGCCTCCATCAGCCGGCCGAAGGCGGCGCCGGTCTTGGCGGATTGGGCCTCGACGATCGGCTTGAGGACGGCGATCGCCTCCTCGGGCTTGCCCGATTCGGTCAGGGCCGCGCCCAGGTCGGCGGCGTTCCCGAGATAGCCGACGTCGGTCCTGGCCGCGCCGGCGGCCTCGCGGTCGTCGAGGGTCTTCTTGAGGATGGCGACGGCCTCGGCGGCCTCGGCGTCGGCCTCGGCCTTCTTCGCCTCGCCCTCGCGGGCGAGCGCCCGGCCCTTGGCCCAGTGGGCGCCGCCGAGCCGGGTTTGGGCCTCCAGCCGTCGCGGCGAGCGCTCGGCGACGGAGGAGAAATCGGTCATCGCCTGGTCGTACTCGCCGCGGCCCTGGTGGATCTGGCCCAGGACGATGCGGGCGTCGTCGGCCTCCTCGCGGGTCGGCCAGGTCTCGACGGTGAACCGGGCCAGGTCGATGTAGCGCTCCAGGTCGCCGCCGCGGTCGAGGCCCTTGGGAGCGTTGTACTGATCGAGGATCGCCTGCATCGCCAGGGCGGCGGCCGCGGGGGAGTGTCGCCAGGACGAATGGCGGCGCGCCAGCCAGCTTCCCAGGACCTCGGCCTCGGGGTACGACTTGTTCATGTAGAAGGCGTAGGCCAGGTTGTAGCGGACCAGGTCCGTCCGGTCGGCCTGGCGCGGACCCGCCTTGGCCAACGCCGCGCGGAGCAGCGCCGCGGCGCGGTCCCATTCGCGAGCGGCGATGGCCTCCTCCCCCTGGCCGGACGCCTCGTCGAAGTTCAAGCGGGCGATCTCCGCCGGCTGGATCGCCGTGTCGGGCTTGTACTTCCTCAAAAGCGCCAGGGCGTCGTTCTTGAACCGGGTCGGGGCGCGGACGACGGGGGAGAGGGCCTCGACGATCTTCCCGGCCGCCTGGTCCTTGTCGGCCCTGGGGGTTTGGGGGGTGATCTGGGCGTCCAGCGCCTTCGCCAACTCGTAGTACAGCCCCAGGCCCTCGACGGAGCGGCGTTCGTCGTGGCGGTCGTAGGTCTGGAGCCACTTGACGGCCTCGTCGGCGGCCAGGGCGTACTGTTTCCGCTTGTTGAGGGCGACGACGTAGAAGTAGTGGACGTTCCGCTTCAGGTCGCGGAGCCGCTCGCTGGGCTGGCCCATCAGGGAGAGATACACGCCGATCGCCTCGCCGATCTTGCCTTGCTCCTCAAGGCACTTGGCCCGATACATCTGGGCGAGCATGCCGGCGGTGGTGTTGCGGTAGTCCTTTTCCAGGGCGTCGAAGTGGGCGACGGCCTCGTCCAGGATCGGCCCGCGCTCGGCGGCGGCCTCCGGGAAGGTCTGGGCCTGCTCATACATGGCGATGCCGCGCTTGAGGCGCGCGTCGAGCATGGAGTTGCGCAGGCGGTCGCGTTCCTCGATCCTGGGATCGCCCTTCTCCTTGAAGCCGGCCAGCGCCTGGTAGGCGGTTCGCAGTTGCTCCTCGGCGCGGGCGTAGGCGTCGCCGGCCTGGTGGAACAGCGCGCGGGACTCGTCGAGCTTGGCCTGTTTCTTGTCGGGCTCGGGGGCGTCCTCGGCGACGAGGCGCGCCAGGTGGCCGCGCTCGGAGAGGCCGCGGGCGATTTCGACCAGCGCCTCCAGGGTTTCGGCGTCCTGGGGACGTCCCTTGGCGAAGGCCTCGAGTTTGATCGCGGCGCGGTCGAGCAGTTCGCGGCGACGGGCCAGGTCGACGGTTTTCGACGCCTCGTCGGTCAGGGCCTTGCCCTCGTGGAAGTCGAGCAGGCCCTTCAGGGGTTCGCCGATGGCGGGGTCGTCGCGGAGGCGTTCGATGTAGTCGGTCGCCAGGTCGTGGAAGCCGCGCTCGCGGAGGGCGGTCAGGAACGCCTCGGCGGTGCGGGGGTCTTCCGCGCCCTGGATGGCGGCCGGCGCGATCATGACCAGGCAAGCCAGGACGAACCCGGCGAATCGGCGACGGGGCATGGCGGACTCCCGCTCGACGTTCAAAAAGGCGCGGCGAAGCGACGGGACGGACGGATCCACTCTAGGACCAAGGCTTTCTCCGCGTCAAGCGCGCCATCGACCGATCCGGCCGGACTTACGGCCCGTCGTCCGGACCCTCCTCAAAGACTTCCTTGACGAAGTCGCGGGCTCCCTCGCGATTGACGAACCTGGGACTTCGCGCGTGCAAAAGGGGTGGCGCCGATTCCACGTCGGGCGCGACGACGAAGACTCTGGCGCGCTCGGGCAGCGTCGCCGGTCCGAGGATCTTCACCTGTCCGTTTTCGACGGTCGCCTCGTAGGTGGTCACCTTCATGATTCGGGCCCTGATAATAGGATCGCTCGCCGGCTGACGTCTCATCCTCGCGACTTCCAGTATTGTTCGACCTTGGCCTGCAACGCGGGCTTGAGCGCCAGGCCGAGTTCGCGGCCCTTCTCGACGGCCTCGTCGG
Organism: uncultured Planctomycetales bacterium; assembly: GCA_937907525.1. Taxonomy (GTDB): domain Bacteria; phylum Planctomycetota; class Planctomycetia; order Isosphaerales; family Isosphaeraceae; genus Paludisphaera. The sequence continues at coordinate 35,539 of CALCIB010000180.1, forward strand.
GATTCCAGCCGTGGGCGCGGGCCTGCTGGATGAGGACGATCGCGGCGGCGCGGCTGCCGCCGCGACAGTGGACCAGGACCTTCCCCCGTTCGGTCTCGCGGTCGATGAAGTCGCATGTCGCGGCCGCGCCCGGATCGGACAGCGGCTCCTTGCCGACGCCCAGGTGATGGTAGGCGAGGCCGTGGGCCGTCGCCTCGCGGCCCTCGGCGGCGACGTCCAGGGGCTGTTCCGGCTCGCCGTCCTCGCGGAGGTTCACCACGGCGACGAAACCCTCGCCGGCCAGCCGGGCGAGGTCCGCCGCGGTCGGCTGGTCGGCGATCGTGATCCGGTCGGTGATCGGCTTCTCCACGTTCATGGCGTCGTCCTCGGAATGGCGGCGGGATCGGTCGCGACTCCCCCATTGTACGATCCGCCCGACGCGGGCGGCGACCGACCTTGACGGCTTTGGGATTTCCGCTCAAGATACCTACCGGTCGGTAGACGCTCGGGTTTCTCCAATCGTCAAGGTTTCGAGGCGGGAATGACGACGTCCGCGGGGGCCGACGAGAACGAGGCGGCGCGGCTGATCGCGAGGTCGGCGGCGCGGTTGTTCGCGCGTCGGGGGTTCGAGGCGACGTCGACGCGGGAGATCGTCGAGGCGGCCGGCGTGACCAAGCCGACGCTCTACTATCACTTCGGCAGCAAGGAAGGGCTGGCGAGGTCGCTGCTGGTGGAACCTCTGGCGAGGCTGGTGGGGTGGCTCGGCGAGATCGTGGCGGAGGGCGCGGACCCCGCCCTGACGTTGGAACGGGTCTTGAACGCCCACTTCGAGTATTGCCGCGAGGACCCGGATCGCGCGCGGTTCTTCTTCGCGGCGGTCTTCGGGCCGCCCGAGGGGCCCTCCGGGTCGCTTTTGGAGTGCTGCAAGGAAGACATCCGGGATCCGACCGACGCGGCCTTGCGGGGCTGCGTGGCGGCCGGGCTGGTGGCCTCCGGAGAGTTCGACGCCTTCGCGACGATGTTCCGGGGGATGCTGACGGTCTCGATCATCGATTTCCTGTACCACGACAAACCGCTCGGAGAGGACCGCGCCGGCGTGTTGGCGACGGCCTTGCTCCGGGCCTTCGAGGGCCGCGCCGACGGCGTCGGCGGGGATGACCGCCCATGAGACTTCGGATGTTGGCGACGGCGGCCGCGGCGATCATGGCGGCCGCGATCGCGGGTTGCTCGGGCGAGACCGGGCCCGCCGCGGAGAAGGCGGAGGAGGGACCGCCGCCGCCGGTGCCGATCACGGTCGCGGCGATCCAAAGGCGGCCGATCGAGCGGACGATCGAGGCGGTCGGCTCGCTGCGGGGCTGGGAGCAGGTCACGGTCGGCTCCAAGCGGTCGGGAAGGGTCTTGCAGGTCTTCCACGACATCGGCGACCGGATCAAGCCCGACGAGCCGTTGGTGCAGCTCGACCCGGTCGACGCCAAGCTGGAGCGCTCGGTGGCCGAGTCGATGTACCTGGCCGAGCTGGTCCGGCTCGGCGTCACCTCCGAGATGGCCGACGAGTTCGTCAGGCACTACGGGATCACCGAGACCCTGGTGAGCGGGCCGCAAACCGAGGCGATCATCGAGAAGGTGCCGGCGGTGGTGCAGTACCGGGTGGCGATGGAACGCGCGTCGCAGAACCTGGCGCGGCAGCGGAAGCTCGACCAGCGGGGCGCCGGCACGGCGCAGGAACTCGAGGACATGGAGAGCGAGTACCGCACGTCGATCGCCGCCTTCGACAACGCCAAGTCGGCGGCGCGGAACATCGTCGCGATGGCGCTCGCCAACCGGGTGTCGCGCGACCAGGCGGAGCAGAAGCTCGCCGACCTGACGGTCCTGGCGCCGCGGCCGATGGAGCCGCCGCCGACGAAGGGGAGCGTCGCGGACGTCGCCTACGCGGTCTCCAGGCGGTCGGTGGCCGAGGGTCAGATGATCCGCGAGGGGGACGCCGTCTTCGACCTGGTGATCGAGAACCCGCTCCGCCTCTGGGCGAACGTCCCGGAACGCTACAGCGGCCAGATCGAGCCGGGGCAGCCGGCGCGGATCTCGGTCGCGTCGCATCCGGGGCGGACGTTCGAGGCGAGGGTGTCGCGGATCAACCCGACCGTCGACGCCGCCAGCCGGACGTTCCAGGTCGAGGCGCTCGCGCCCAACGACGAGGGGCTTTTGCGTCCCGGCGGCTTCGCCAAGGCGGTCGTGGTGGTGGAGGCCGAGGCCGAGGCGACCGTCGTGCCGATCGAGGCGGTCGTCCAGTTCGCCGGCGTCACCAAGCTGTTCGTCCTGGAGGACGACCACGTCCGCGTCGTGGACGACCTGAAGCTGGGCAAGGAGGGGACGGGCTGGGTGGAGGTCTCCTCCCCGTCGATGCCCTCCTCCGGCCGGGTCGTCGTCACCGGCATGACCAAGCTGGCCGACGCCTCCCGGGTGGTCGTCCGCGAGCCCGAGCCCGACGCCGAGCCCGCGCTTCAGGCCGAGGCCGCGACGAACGGCGCGAAGAAGTAAGCGTCGCGCCGCGGCGTCCCTCGCCTTCTCCCCTTGAGGGAGAAGGTGGCCCGAAGGGCCGGATGAGGGGTCGACCGG
>CALCIB010000181.1 GCA_937907525.1 uncultured Planctomycetales bacterium
CTTCCCCCGCGAGGGGGGAAGACCCGTTCAGGCCCCCAAAATCCGTGACGGTCAGCTTTTCCTTACCCGACCATCAGGAAACTCTTATGCCCAAGCAGACGGTTCGCGACCTCGACGTGAAGGGGAGGAAGGTCCTCGTCCGGGTCGATTTCAACGTCCCCCAGACCAAGGACGGCGGGATCGCCGACGACCGCCGGATCCGCTCGGCCCTGCCGACGCTCAAGGACGTGCTCGACCGCGGCGGCTCGCTGATCCTGGTCAGCCACCTGGGCCGCCCCAAGGGCGACGACCCCGCCGCCGACGCCCCGTACCGGCTCGACATGGTCGCCGCCAGGCTCGCCGAATTGCTCGGCAAGCCCGTCGACAAGGCCGGCGACACCGTCGGCCCCGCCGCCCGCGGACTCGCCGCGGAACTGAAGCCCGGCGGCGTCCTGGTCCTGGAGAACGTCCGCTTCAACAAGGGCGAGAAGAAGGGCGACCCCGAGTTCGCCAGGGCCCTCGCCTCCCTGGCCGACGCCTACGTCAACGACGCCTTCGGCACCTGCCACCGCGACGAGGCCAGCATGGTCGCCGTCCCCGAGCGGTTCCCTCCCGAGAAGCGCGCCATCGGCTTTTTGGTCGAGAAGGAACTGAACATCCTCGACACCCTCTTGAAGTCCCCCAAGCGACCCTACGTCGCGGTGATGGGCGGAGCCAAGGTCTCCGACAAGATCCTCGTCATCGAAAGCCTGCTCAAGCACGTCGACAAACTGCTGATCGGCGGCGCGATGACCTACACCTTCCTGAAGGCCCAGGGCGTCGAGATCGGCAAGAGTCGCGTCGAACTCGACAAGCTCGACGTCGCCAGGAAGCTGCTCGACGAGGCCGGCGGCAAGATCGTCCTGCCCGTCGACCACCTGATCGCCGACAGGCCCGAGGCCGGCGCGACCGTCAAGACCACCGACGGGACCGCCATCCCCGAAGGCTGGTTCGGCATGGACATCGGCCCCAGGACGATCGCCGAGTACGCCGGGATCGTCAAGGAGGCCGCCACCGTCGTCTGGAACGGCCCGATGGGGATGTTCGAGGTCGAGGCGTTCGCCGCGGGAACCAGGGCCGTCGCCCAGGCGCTGGCCGAGAGCAAGGGCGTCACCGCCGTCGGCGGCGGCGAGTCGGCCGCGGCCGTCGAGCAGTTCGGCCTCGCCGACAAGGTCTCCCACGTCTCCACCGGCGGCGGCGCCTTCCTGGAGGCCCTTGAAGGCAAGCAGTTCAACTCGATCAAGGTCATCCCCGACCGCTGATCGCGACCGGACGCCGCGCGAGCGACTGGAACGCGCGCCGGAAACCATCAAGGAAATGTGAGGACGCGCATCCCTTCTCCCCTCGTGGGAGAAGGTGGCCGAAGGCCGGATGAGGGGGGGACGCACGCCGGCTCTCGGTCTCGCCTCCCCCTCATCCGCCCCTTGGAACGCCGCCGAAACAACTTCCCGCGAACAACCTGGGAGAGAATATCCACAGATTTCCCAGATTAACACAGATTACATTAAATTGTCCGATCCGAATCTGCGTCAATCTGGGAAATCCGTGGATGAATTCCTCGACGGAGAAGGCGCGGGACGTTTACGAGTCGTTGGATTTTCCGGTTTTACGTCATGGGCACGCGATTCGGCCGCGAAGGATTCCCGGAAGTTATTTCGGCATCGTTCCTCGGGGCACCTTCTCCCACGAGGGGAGAAGGGGGGACGGATCCTTACTTCGACAAGCCGTCGATGACGTCGTTCAATAGTCGATGTCGGTCGTGGGCGCGACGTAGGTCGCCGGGCGGCCGACGAACAGTTGGCGGACCTCGCCGACGATCCCGGCCGGCACGCCGACGAACGTCGCGGCGGCGGCCTTGACGATCCGGTTGTTGCTGGAGTTCTCCCAGTAGTCCCGCGGCTTGTAGAACAGCGGGTGCCGGTCGACGACCGACGCCATCCGCTCGGAAGGGGCGCCGAGGTACGCCTTGTCCTCGGCGTCGAGTCCGGAGATGGCCGGCGTGTCGGTCACGGTCCCCCGCCGCGAACCCCAGCTCTGGCAGCCGGGAACGGCGGCCAGGACGACCGTCGCCAACGTCGTGATCACGAAAAACTTGAGCTTGTTCATGGCCCTCGATCCCCACGTCTTTATGACGCGCACGGGTGTGAGGCGCCGCGTTCCCTCGCGGATCCGAGACAAGCATACCCGACGATCTCCGCCGCCGCGGCCGATCACCGTCGCGCGGGAAGTCCGAATGTGACGCACCAGTACGGCGCGCCGTCCTTGGCGATCGCGTAACCTAGACCGATCTGGCTGAATCCGCCCAGGATGTTGGCGCGATGCGGCGGGCTGGTGAGCCACCCCCGCATGACCAGTTCCGGCGAGTACCGCCCCCTGGCGACGTTCTCGCCGCAGCGCCTGTACTTGTAGCCGCGGACCTTGAGCCGGTCGACGACCGTCGAGCCGTCGCCGCCCTGGTGGGTCATCTCGCCGCGCGCGGCCATCTCCTCGGCGTGGGCCTGGGCCGCCTCGCTCAAGCGCCTGGCCTCCTCCAGCCGCGGCCGACGGACCTCCTTGCGCGCCCGGTTATGCAACTCCAAGAGTTGCGCGCGGACCTCCTCGACGTCGAGTTCTCCAGGCAAGTCCGGCCGCGGCCAGGGCTGGGGGGCGTCGGGGACCGTCAGCGGCCGTCGCCAGAACTCGACGCCGACGCAGCCGGCCGCGGCCGCGAGCCCGACCGCCACCAGCGCGAACCATCCGATCGATCGGATCACGGCGACGTTCATGATCGGGCGACCTCTCGCTCGTCCCCGGAGCGCGGCCTGGACCAGGGCGTCTTGAACCGGGAATGCGCATATCATAACCTTGGGTGCTCCCTTTCCCACGACCGACGTCGAACCCCGACCCATGCCCCACCCCACCGTCATCGCGCTGGATCTGGAGACCACCGGCCTGGACCCCGGCGACGACCGGGTCGTGGAGATCGGCGCGATCGCCTTTGACGGCGAGGAGTTGGAGCGGTTCGAGAGCCTGGTCCGGCCGGGGCGTCCGATGGGGGCGGGGGCGACCAGGATCAACGGCATCCGCGACGCCGACCTCGTACACGCTCCCCCGGCGGTCGACGTCCTTCCTGGGTTCCTCGCCTTCCTCGACCGCCATCCGGGCTCTCCGCTGATCGCCCACAACGCGACGTTCGACGCCGGCTTCCTGGGGATGGAACTGGCGCGCGCGAACCTGCCCGCCCCCGGGCTCCTGGTGCTGGACACCCTGGCGCTGGCCCGCCGCGCCTTGCCGACGCTTCAAAGCCATCGGCTCGACGCGCTCGTCACGCATTTCGCGATCCCGACCCGCCGCCGCCATCGCGCCATCGACGACGCGGAGATTTTGAGGCGCTTGTGGGGCCTGCTGGGCGGCTCCGATTGGGCCGAGTCCGATCACGTCGCCTATCCGATCCGCGACGGCTCGCGCCCCGCCTCCCCTCCCGTCGGCTGGGAATCGCTGGAGGAGGCCGCTCGATCGCGACGCCCGATCCGCATGAGCTACGCCGGCGGCACCCGTGGCGACGCCCCCCGCCTGGTCACTCCCATCCGCTTCGCCAATCGCGGCGGGATCGCCTACCTGGTCGCCGTCTGCCACCTGACCGGGGGCGAGAAGTCGTTCCGCATCGACCGCATCCGAAACTACGAAGTCCTGGACCGTCCCGAGGAGTCGCCGTGGCCCGCCTGCTCGTCAGCGTGAGATCCGCCGAGGAGGCCCGAAGCGCCCTGGCCGGCGGGGCCTCGATCATCGACGTCAAGGAGCCCGCCAACGGCCCCATGGGCCGCGCCTCGATCGCGACCTGGGCCGAGGTCCGCCGGGTCGTCCCGGCCTCGGTCGCGCTCAGCGCCGCGCTCGGCGAGTTGAACGAATGGTTCGGCGACGCCACGCCCGACGTCGCTCCGGACGCCCCGCGCGGCTTCTCCTTCGTCAAGGCGGCCCTGGCCGGCGCGGGGCCGAACTGGATCGAGCGATGGCGAGCTTTGCGCGGCCGCCTGGGCGCCCCCGGCGTCCGGTGGTTCGTCGTCGCCTACGCCGACTGGCGGGCGGCCGAGGCCCCCTCGCCCGAGACCTTGCTCGACTTCGCCGACGAGTTCGACGGCGTCCTCTTCGACACCTGGGACAAGTCGCGGCCCGCCGCATGGACTCGGGAGCTTCTTGGGGTCGTCAGCGAATTCCAAGGGCGAGGCGTATCGACCGCGATGGCGGGCGGACTCGCCGAGGAACGGCTGCGAGAGATCCCCTGGATTCGCCCGCCCGACGTCGTCGCCGTCCGAGGCGCGGCCTGCGAGGGGGGCGACCGCCGCCGCGCCGTCGATCCGGCGCGGGTGGCGGAGCTGGCCGCGATCGTTCGAGGGCTGCCGGCGGACTGATCTGATCCGGTCAACGGGGGGCGACGGCCTGGCAGACCCAGCCCTCGGGGGTCGTCCCGGTGGCGAGGAACCGTTTCATCTCCTCCTCGGCTTCGGGCGTGAACGAGCCCTCGACCTGGGGATAGATGACGGCCTCCTCCTTCACGTTGTGCGATTCCAAGGCGACGACCATTTGCTCGCAGACGTCGCGGACGGCCGTCCGGTCGGCGCCGGAAGCCACCAGTTGGGCCAGGACGTCCATCATCCGCCACATATCGCCGTGCTCGCGGATCATGACGAAGATGGGCATCGTCAGGCCGCCGTTACGCATCGGCGGGAACAGGAACGCTTCTTCGATATAGATGTGCCGCTTCAGCGCGGCCATCGCCCGCGTGATCGGCTCGGCGCGGATCTCTCCGACCTTCAATCCGGCGACGAACGCGGCGATTTGCCCGTCGATCTCGTTGTGTTCCCGCTCCAGCGCGGCGGCGATGGTCTCTTCGGTCATGACGCCCTCCAGGGGGGTTTGAGTCGGCTCGACATTATAACCGCCCCGGCCTCGGAAGACCTCGACTGGTCTGACACGGCGGCGACAGCCACGCCTACGATTATCAAGACGCGGGCACGTTCGCGAACGGACCGTCGGGCGCGTCCTCGACCGACGAGTCCTCGCTCCACACGTCGGACCACTCCAGCGGGAGCTTCTCCTCCTCCTCCAGCTACTCGGTCACCACGACCGAATCGGGCCCGGACTCCGCGATCCCCGTGGTCGCCACCGGCTTCTTCCACGACGAAAACTGGTACGTCGGCGACGAGACCCGCGACGCCTCTTACTCCTCCGACGACGGCCTCGCCGACGTCATCGCCGTCGAGTCCTCCGGCGGCGGCTCCTTCGCCTCCGACTACTCCTCGGGGACCCACTGGTCGAGCTCCTCCTCGACCACGACCTACAGCCCCGACGGCGAGGCCTCCGTCGTCGGCGGCTCCACGATGACGTGGACCGCCACCTCGTTCGGGTCCACCACCCAGGGCGCCTCCGGCGCCCCCTACGCCTACTCGTTCTCCGGCGGCGGCGACCCCGACGCCTGGATCGCCGGCGGCGGCGACGACGGCGGCCTGGGCGCGAGTTGGGACGAGCCGGCGATCGAGCCCACGCCCCCGCTCTACGAGGGCTATTGGTGGGAGGTCGGCAAGGGGCTCAAGGGCTACTTCTACGACGCCCCCAAGAGCCTGGCCTCCGGCGTCGCCTCGGCGGTCGCCCACCCCATCCGCACCATCGAGGGGATCGGGGATCTGGTCGAACGTTTGGCGACCGATCCGGGGGCCGTCGTCGGGGCGGTCGGCGACGCCGTCGGACGAAAATTGGAGTCGGGCACCGAGGGCCAGGCGGAGTTGTTCGGCGACGTCGCATTGGCCATATTTGGCCCCCAGGTGTTGGCCAAGGCCGCCCCGCTGGTGGGCCTCAAGAAGGCGGCGGAAACCGCCGAGGCGGTCGAGGCGGTCGAGGCCGGCTTTAGAGGGGCGACCGGAGCAGGATGGGCCGGCGATCTGGGAGCTGCAGCGCGCTATGCAGAGATCCTCGCTACAGACGACGTGGCGGCCCTGGCAAAACATGCAGGGGTGCCAGAGAATGTGGTTAGCTCCGTAAAGACCCACCTCTTCGACACGGTGCATGAAATCCCAATCGGCCCTGACAAGTGGTATGTCGGCCGTTTCCATCCGTCGACCGAGATCGCAGACCTTTGGCAGGCAGCCTCACGGGGTGAGCGGATCGACGAGTTTAGGCTTCTCATCGGCCACGAGTATGCTGAGCACGTTCTGATGAAGTACACGGGGCTACCCTACCGTTCACCACACCCAAGTGCTTGGGATGAGGGGGCGTCGATGGCCACGTCCACGCATTTTGGCGCTCATGACATGGCTCCCCATGCCTGGGAGCCAAGGCCGCTGTCAGATTTACAAATAATGATGTGGGAAAACTTTCTCGGCCGGCCATGAAGCCAGGAGGGAGCGGGGATGAGTCTTTCGGAAGCGAAACGGGTTATGGAGTCGATCGAAAGCCTTGGTGAAGGGTTCGACCCCGGCAAGGCGAAGCACTACATGTCCTTAGTCAAGGAGTTCGTGTCGCGGGCGAGGCAATTTCGCGAGTCGCACGGATTGGCCCTGACGTCACCGTTTTTCGACCCCACGGAACAGTTGCAAGTCATCTTGCCCGAGTGTCTCGAGCGCCGACTCCGGGACTGGGAGACGGGGCCATCCCGCCCGAACCCCTACATCAAAATGGCGTGCCGGGGTTACATCAGATACCTCGCGGCGCGCGAGGATTTGCCACCAGATCAGCGGGAGGTAGCCGATATCTACGCGCCGCTGATCCGGCTACTGACGGAAGGCGGGAGCTTCTACATGCATCACGGCGATATTTGCATACCGGATGTGGGAACGCTCCCCGTAGTCGCGTATTAATCATCCACTCAGGAAACCGACTCGACCACCGCGAACGGCCCATCCGTCGCGTCGGCCGTCATCGATTCCTCGCTCCTCACCTCCGACCACCACGTCGGGAGCTTCTCCACCTCCACCTGCTACTCGGTCACCATGTCCGAGCCGGGCTCGGGCTCCTCGACGCCGGTCGTCGCCACCGGCTTCACCTACGTCGAGAGCTGGGACGTCGGCGACGAGACCCGCGACGCCTCCCATTCCTCCGACGACGGCCTCGCCGAGGTCGTCGCCCGACGCTCCTCCGGCGGCGGCTCCTTCGCCGGCGACCACTCCTCGGGGACCAACCAGTCGAGCTCCTCGTCGACCACGACCTACGAGGGAGCGGGGTCAGACTTGGTTTTTGGTTTTTTCGAGGACGCAGAGCCGGAAAAACCAAAAACCAAGTCTGACCCCATGGCGCTACGGGCCAGCTCCACATTGTCCCAAATGTGGTCAAATTTTCCATCCAGGGCCCTTGTTTGATCATCACCCTACAAAGTGCAGCAGATGCAAGACAAGTTTGGTTGAATGGAGCATCCTGAACTACATCTACCTTATTGATCCTGAAGCTGCCCCTCCTGCGGTTCAGGCGATCATTACATTCTTGGCACCTCTAACAGAATACGAGGCGGCACACGCACTCATTGAGCTTCTCCGGTTCCTAGACGTCAAACCGCCGATTTGAGGCAAGGGCAATACGATGTCACCAAGCATGCTGTTATTCTGGCGACTCCACAAAGTAAAGGGAGCGGGGTCAGACTTGGTTTTTGGTTTTTTCGAGGACGCAGAGCCGGAAAAACCAAAAACCAAGTCTGACCCCAGGGCGCTGTGACCCCAGGGCGCTGGGCGCTACGACGGCTCCACGCTCCGGACGTAGGCCGCCTGGACCGCGGCCAGCTCGTCGCGCACGTGCCGCAGCCGCGACTCGTCGCGGAGCCGCGCCGCCTTGATCTCCAGGATCGTCAGCTTGTCGACCAGCTCCCCCGCCGCCACCTCCACGACGATCGGACGGCCCCGCCTCGTCTCCTCCAGGACCGGCCCCAACTCGTCGGCCATCCGCCGGAACACCCCGTCCCAGTCCCCCGGCCCCTCCTGGCGGAACAGCCGCAGCGACGGATACCACGGGCTGTCCGGCCGCCGCTCCAGCCACCGCCAGTCCGCCGTCCACGACGTCGCCAGCCACGTCGGGACGCCCAGCGCGCCGGCCAGGTGGGCCGCGGCCGTGTCGGAGGTGACGAACAAGTCCAGGTTCGTCAGGACCGCGGCCGTGTCCATGAACGCGCCGGAGTCGACGTCGAGGCGGGGCCCGAGATCGAGGATCCGGCCTGGGAGCGAGTCGATCGAGGTTCGCGAGCGCCGTCAAATGTCGAACTTGACCCCCTGGGCCAGCGGCAGTTCGGAGCCGTAATTGACGGTGCAGGTCTGCCGGCGCATGTAGGACTTCCAGGCGTCGGAGCCGGCCTCGCGACCGCCGCCGGTGGCCTTCTCGCCGCCGAAGGCCCCGCCGATCTCCGCGCCGGAGGTGCCGATGTTGACGTTGGCGATGCCGCAGTCGGACCCCTCCGGCGACAGGAACCGCTCGGCCTCCAGCAGGTCGCGGGTGAAGATGGCCGAGGTCAAACCCTGCTCCACCCCGTTCTGGATCGCGATCGCCTCGTCCAAGTCGCGGTACGGGATGACGTAAAGGATCGGCGCGAAGGTCTCCTCCCCCACGACGGCCATCCCCGCCTTCGCCTTCACGAGCGCCGGCTCGACGAACCAGCCGGGGCGGTTCAGCCGCTTGCCGCCCGCGACGACCTCCCCCCCCTGCTCCCCGGCGCGCCGCAGCGCGGCTTGCATCGCCTCGACGGCCCCCTCGTGGATCAGGGGGCCGACGAGCGTCCCTTCGTCCCAGGGATCGCCGACGGGGAGCCTGGCGTAGGCCCGCGCGAGTCGGTCGACGACCTGGTCATGAAGCGACTCGTGGACGATCAGCCGTCTCGCGGTGGTGCAGCGCTGGCCGGCGGTGCCGACCGCCGCGAAGACGATGCCGCGGATCGCCAGGTCCAGGTCGGCGGTGGGGGCGACGACCACCGCGTTGTTGCCGCCGAGTTCCAGGATCGTCCGCCCCATCCGACGGCCGACGACCTCGGCCACGCGACGCCCCAGCCGGCAACTCCCCGTGGCGGAGATCAGGGGGAGGCGGGCGTCGTTGAGCATCGGCTCGCCGACGTCCTCGATCGACCCGAAGCAGAGGTTGAAGACGCCGGGGAAGCCCTCGGCGCGGGCGACCTCGGCGACGACCTTGTGAACGGCGATCGCCGTGAGCGGCGCCAGCGGCGAGGGCTTCCAGACCACCGTGTCGCCGCAGACGGCCGCGACCATGGCGTTCCAGGCCCAGACCGCCGCCGGGAAGTTGAACGCGGTGACGACCCCCACGGGCCCCAGCGGGTGCCACTGCTCCATCATCCGATGCCGGGGCCGCTCGCTGGCGATCGTCAGCCCGTAAAGCTGCCGCGAGAGTCCGACGGAGAAGTCGCACATGTCGATCATCTCCTGGATCTCGCCCTCCCCCTCGGATCGGATCTTGCCCGTCTCCAGGGTCACGAGCAAACCCAGGTCGGCCTTGCGCTCGCGAAGCGCCGCGCCGATCTTCCGGACGACCTCGCCGCGGCGGGGCGCGGGCGTCGTCCGCCACCCGGCGAAGGCCGCGACGGCGCGGTCGACGACCTCGTCGTACACGGGGCGACCGGCCGCCAGCACCCGGCCCAGGACCTCGCCGGTGGCCGGGTTGTACGACGCCACCTCCCCGCCGCCGGGCTCGCCGACCCAATCGTCGTGGCACGCGCCCGACTCGACCGGCCCCAGACCCAACCGCTTCAAGACGTCGTCGAACCGCATCACGCCCCCTCCCCTCGATCTCGCTCCCTCGCCACCGTACACCTTGATTCTACGGTCGCCGCCGCGGCCTGTCGCGATTCGTCGCCGCGGGCCATAATGGAGGGAACGCACGGCGCGATCGCCTCGCGCGGCCGACCGACCCTTTCCCGATCGATCCGGTGAACGCCATGCATCAGCGCGCCAGCCTCAAATCGAAGTCGGCCGGCCCGGATCGGGAGTCGGAGACGCCGAAGGTCTCCCCCGAACTCCATGCGCTGCTCAAGGCGGTCGTCGAACGACCGGACGAGTGGCTGAAGACGCCGAACCCTCAATTCGGCGGGCGACGCCCCGTCGACCTCGTCGGCACGGACGAGGAAGAGAAGATTTTCGACCTCCTGCACGCCGTCGAACACGGGTTGTTTTGATGAGGCTGTCAGGCTGCTCGAAGCTGAGCCTCCACCCGCTTACGGGTTGCTGGTTCCGCGCGCTTAATCTGAAACATTGGCGGACCCGCCTGTTCGCCGACCACTCCAAGATCCATCGCAGCCGTTTCAGCGCGGCGACGCTCCAGTCGCCTGGGCCGCGCGTCCTATACCTCGGCGAGACCCATCAAGTCTCGATCTACGAAGTCGGGGCCCTGCTTGGCGATCCGACCGCGCCGATCGCGAATCCGGCGGGCGCCTGGGTTTTGATGAACGTCTTGGTCAGGCTCCATCGCGTCGCGGACCTGTCGGATCCTCGACAACAGAGGTTGATTGGCACCAACCCTCAAGAACTCACCGGCGTTTGGGCCGGCGCGCGAGGCGCTGCGCCGACGCAAAAGCTCGGCGCCGCGCTCTTCGACGTCCCCGAACTGGAGGGCTTCGTCTTCCCCTCGGCCAAGACGGGCGGTCGGAACCTAGCCGTATTCATGGACAAGCTGTCCGCCGACAGCCGTCTCAGTTTCGAAAACCAGATCGACGGTGAATCGAAGTGGGAACGCCTCGCATAGGTTCAATCGCCTCGGGTGGAATCCTCGGGGAAAAGAGGAGCGTCATCGGCCCCCGACCTCCTTCCCCCGCGCCGGCGGCGTGGCGTGCGGCTCAGTAGATGATGCGTTTGCCTTTTGGGAACTCTCCGTCCCAGCCGCAAGGGAAATGTCCCTTGACGTACCAGTACGCCTGGCTCGCATAGTAGCCAGGCTGGTAGACGTCGGCGTATTCGGCTTCCATGCAAACGTTAAGAACATCCCAATGCACCGTGTCTTCAAAGACCTTCGGCAAATCGTGATCACGAACCACCACTTCGATCTTCCGACGCGCGAAGGGTTTGGTGGTCTTTTTCAGTTCATCGACGATCTCGTTCCACTTGTTGAACCGCTCCCGCGATCTCTCCACGAGCCGCTCGCGGTATTGATTGACGGCCTCTAAACACAAGTTTTCCCACTCGATAGCGCCGCAATGCTCGATCGCCTCGGTCCATGACGACAGCACGATGGCCGCCGTCGTGTCCTTCTTGCCGACGCAAGAGAACCAGTCGGCTTCTTCGAGTTTTTCCAGAGTCGCCTTGGCGCGCGGATGCATCGCGGAAGCTCCCGGCGCGATTTAAATTTAAATCAACGTTGCGTCGTCAGTCCCACCAAAAATACCAGTACCGCGCGTGCAACAGCGTGGCGGCGAGGCGGGCGATCGTCCCGCAGCCCTGGTCCACGATGTCGGCGCAATACCAATATTGCTCCCAGGCCAACTTCATCGCGGCCTCGCGGTCGCGCGGCGGGTTTTTGACGTGACATTCCACGACATCGTTCGAGACCCCGACGATCTCCGCGCCGTATTCGTCGAACCAGGCGCGATGGAACGCGGCGTGGACCTCGGGAGGCGGGCATTCGTTCCAGCCACCGAAACCCAATACGGCCAGGAGATGCCAGGGCTCTTCGACGTTAACGAGTCCCAGATATACCTCTGAGTGGATGTCATCGCTGAGCACATCCCTGTGAAGGCTGATCTCACTCTTAAAAACCTCTCCATCCGGCCACTCGCCCACGAACTCCTCGTCGAGAACGGAGTCGCCGTATTCGTCCCGACGCTCTTCAATCCATGTGGCGGGGTCGATGCTTGAAGAGGCCTGGATGCTTGAAGAGGCCTGAAGGATCACGGCGGGATCGTGGGATTCGATCTCCGTATCCTCCCGAATGTACTCCTGAAGGCTCGCCAACTCCTCGGGGCCTCCGATCAGGAATGGATACTCGCGCGTCTCGGGATAGCGCGCCCGCCGCTCATCCAGAGCGCGAAGGGCGTCAACGCCGGCGACCTTGACCGCACTGAATCGCATTGGATGATCTCAATTCTTTTTGAAAAAAAATGGAGGGAGGGGCGTGTCCCTAAATCGGTGGTCGCCTGAATGTGGGAAGATTCGGTCGGCCGCGGGGGGCGTCAGGCCGGGCCGTCGCGCTTCAGGCGCTTGTAGGCGGCGACGGCCATGCGGTCGCAGGCCTCGTTCTCGGGATGGCCGCGATGGCCCCGGACGTGGGTCACGCGGACGTCGTGGGCGGAGAGAAGCACGTCGAGCCGCTTCCACAGGTCGACGTTCATCACCGGCTTGAGGGCTGCGCCCTCCTTGCGTTTCCAGCCCCGCCGCTTCCAGTTGGGCATCCACTCCATGATGCCCTTGGCGACGTACTGGCTGTCGGTCACCAACTCGACGGCGCAGCGTCGCTTCAGCGAGGCGAGGCCCTCGATGGGGCCGGTCAGTTCCATCCGGTTGTTGGTCGTCTCCGGCTCCGCGCCGGAGGCGTCTCGCTCCTGGCCGCTGGCGGGGTGGCGAAGGATGTACGCCCAGCCTCCGGGGCCGGGATTGCCCGAGCACGCCCCGTCCGTGAAGAGCATGACCAAGTCGGCCGGCGCCGATTCGTCTGGTTCCATCGTGGCGATCCGATCCCTCGTCGAACGAAGCCCGAAGCGGAGGACGATCCCCCGAGCGGGCCTCGATGATCCGGGCGTCGTCCGGCGACGTCAAGCCCGGCCGGCGACGCTCAATCCTCCAGGGGCATGATCTCGATCTTGCGGAACTCGGTGGGATGGGATTCGGCCTGAAGCGCGATCCAACCGCCGGCCAGGTCGCGGCGGCCGTCCTTGATGAGCCGGGCGCCGTCGGGATCGTTGGAGTCGAGTTGGGGCTTCTCGTACTCCATCACCAGCTTGCCGTTGACGTAGTTCTTGATCGGGCCGAAGCCGTGACACTCCACCTCGATGGTCACCCACTGGTCGCCGCGGAAGGTGTCGGACCTGGAGTTGGTGCAATGCTGGGTGATGAGCTTGCCGTCCATGGTGAAGACGGTCCCCGGCGAGCAGACGTTGGCCGTGGGCCGCTCGCCGGTCTCGCCGCCGCCGAGGAGTTGGATCTCAAGGGAGGCGGGGAAGTCCTGGTCCAGGCGCATGGTGGTCGGGTCCTGACTGTAGAGCATCGCGCCGTTGTTGCGGAACGCCCAGCCGGGGCCCTTGGGGCACTGCTCGCCGACGAAACGGTACTCCAGCCGCAGCCGGTACTTCGAGAACGGCTTGTGGAAGAACAGATGGCCGAACTCGCCCTTGAACTCGTCCCACTCGTCGTAGGATACCTTCAAGACGCCGTCCTCGACGCGGAAGGTGTCGCGGTGGTTCTCGCCCAGGGGATGGCCGACGAACTTGGGGATCCAGCCCTCAAGGTCCTTGCCGTTAAACAAGCTGGTCCACTCGCCGGTCTTGAACTCCGACGTCTGGGCCCCGGCGGGAGCCGCGGCGAGGAAGCCCAGGACGAGGGCCGCGAGGAGCGTCGAGGCGCGTCGGATCGTCATAAAGCGTTCTCCCATGGTGGAATCGAGGCCGTGAAGACGTCCCATCATCGCCGCCGCGATGACCGGAGTCCAGCGGCGGACGACTCGCGGTCGTCGCGCTCGTCTTGAACTGGCGGGCGTGGCGCGGCGATAATCCATGGCTCTCTCGCGAGTCGACATGGCTTCATCCTGGACGTCCCCCATGAATCCGACCGAGCCGCCGGAGGAACGGGAAGCCGACGCGCTGACGCCGACGATCGTCGAGGGTCTGTCGCTTGAGGACCTGCGCGGCGAGTTCGACGCGCGCGACCTGTCCAAGCTGCGCGAGTTCCTGGCGCGGGTCGAGGCCGAATCGCGGCGCGACGCCGCGACGAGGAAGGACCGACTGGAAAGCCTGGGCCCGTTCCGGGACCTGGAGGAGATCGGTCGGGGGGGGATGGGGGTGGTCTACCGCGCCCGCGACCCGGAGACGGGCCGGGACGTGGCCGTGAAAGTCCCCTGCCCGAGCCTGTTGCTGTCGCCCGCGGCGCGAAGGCGGTTCGACAACGAGGCCGAGGCCGTGGGCCGGCTCGACCACCCCGCGATCGTCGCCCACCGGCCGCTGAGCGCCGAGGGCGATCGCTTCTACCTCGTGAGCGACTTCTGCGACGGGCTCGACCTGGAGCGCTGGTTGCAGACGCGGCGACGCCCCGTCCCGCCGCGCGAGGCCGCCCGGATCATCCGCGCGCTGGCCGACGCCGTGGCGCACGCGCACCGGCGGGGAGTCCTGCACCGCGACGTCAAGCCCTCGAACGTGCTGCTGCCGGGCTCGTCCGAGGGTTCCCCGGTCGAGGCGCTCGCGCCGAAGCTGACCGACTTCGGCCTGGCGAAGTTGACCGACGACGAGGCGCCGCCGTCGTCCGCCGCCACGGCGACCGGGATCGTCATGGGCTCGCCGCCGTACATGGCGCCGGAGCAGGCCTCCGGCCGCCACAAGGCGGTCGACCGCCGCACCGACGTCTACGGCCTGGGCGCGATGCTCTACGAACTGCTGACGGCCCGGCCGCCGCTGAAGGGGGAGACCCCGGCGGAAACCCTGGGCATGGTCATGGTCGAGGAGCCGGTGCCGATCCGGGTGCTCCGCCCCAAGGTCCCCCGCGCGCTTGAGGCGATCGCCCTGCAATGCCTGGAGAAATCGCCCGACCGCCGTTACCCGACCGCGGACGCGCTCCGCGACGACCTGGACGCCTTCCTCGACGGCCGCCGCGTCCGCGCGCGACGCCCGGGGCCGGTCGAACGGTTCCGACGCTGGGCCCGCCGCCGCCCGAAGACGGCGGCGCTGGCCGGCGCGGCGTCGATCGTCGCGACGATCCTGGCGGCGTCGACCGTCGCCTGGACGGCGGCGCTCAGCCGCGGCCGCGAGCGCTCCGAGCAATTCGCCTACGCCTCGCGGGTGCAACTCGCCGAGCGCGCCCTCGAGGTCGGCCAACTCGTCCGCGCCCAACCCATCCTCCACGGCCTGATCCCCCACGACGGCGAGACCGACCGTCGCGAGTTCGTCTGGCGCCTCCTGTGGGACCGCTCCCGCCGCGAGGCCCGGATGATCTTCGACGCCCAGATCGGCTTCGACTATCTGGCGCTCTCCCCGGACGGCTCCCGCCTGGCCCACGGCGGCGACGACGGCCTGGCGGTCTGCGACCTGAATCGCGAGGCGTTCGTCTGGCGGACCTCGCTCGCGGGGATGCGGCCGGATTCCCACCCCGTCTTTTCCCGCGACGGCCGCCGCGTCGCCGTGATCTTGACCGATCCGGAGGAGAAAACCAGGCGAAGGCGGGTCGTCGAATCCCGAAGCGTCGCCGACGGCGCCCCGCTCGGCCGCCGCGCGATCCCGATCGACGCGCTCGTCCACGGGCTCGGCTACGCCGGCGACGGCCGGCTGATCCTGATCGTCGACGCCGGCACGCCCGCCGAACCGGGCGCCTGCGAGGTTTGGACGTGGTCCGACCGCGACGCCATGGCCGACGCCGCGGCGCCGATCCCCTTCGCCGCGCATTGCATCAACACGGCCGACGCCGCGCGACTGCTGGCCGTCGACCGCGACGGCCGGCTCGTCGTCTTCGACGCCCTTTCGCGACGCCTCATCCCCCTGCAAGCGGCGTCGACGGCCGACCTCGGACGATGCGACTTCTCCGACGACGGCCGGCGGGCGGCCGTCAGCCGAGACGCGACCGGGGCGATCTCGATCCACGACGCCGACGACGGCCGGCTGATCCGCCGCCTGCCTCCGATCGGCGCGGCCGTCTCCCAGATCGCGCTGCAACCCGGCGGCTCGGCGGTCGTCGTTCGAACCGAAAAACAGGAGGTCCGACTGATCGACGCGCCGCGCGGGGTCGACGTCGCCGTCTTCGAGCCCACCTCCGAGCCGGGCGTCGAGACCAAGCGCGTCCGCTTCACGCCCGACGGCTCGGCGTTCCTGGTCCACAGGACCGAGTATCAAGGCCCGGACCACATCGAGATCCGTTCGGCCGCGGACGGCCGCCGCCTGGGCGAGACGCCCGCACGCTACAACGCCCTCGCCGGCCCCTGGGCGATCCGATCGGGCCCGCGTCCGG
Source organism: uncultured Planctomycetales bacterium (assembly GCA_937907525.1). Taxonomy (GTDB): domain Bacteria; phylum Planctomycetota; class Planctomycetia; order Isosphaerales; family Isosphaeraceae; genus Paludisphaera. The sequence goes on from CALCIB010000181.1 coordinate 16,104, forward strand.
AGTTGATCTACAACCTGGGCCTTTACGCCTGGCGCTGGGAATGGGGCCGCACCGCCGCGCCCGAGCCGGAAGAGGCGTTTCAAGCCCACGACGACGAGGTCTGGGCCGTCGCCTACAGTCCCGACGGCTCGCTCCTGGCCACCGCCTCGGACAACGACGACGAGCGGGCCACGATCCGACTCCGAGCCCCCGACGGCCGGATCGTCGGCGAGTGGCTGGACGAAGACGCCACCACGTCCGACCTGGCCTTCGCGCCGGACGCGCGCTGGATCGCCACCGCCCATCTGTCGAGCACCAAGTCCCTGCGGATCCGACCCGCCCGGGGCGACGGCGAGGTCGTCACGGTGGATCTCTCCGCGGGGGAATGGGCGCGGGGGGTGGCCTTCGATCCGACCCGCCCCGTCGTCTACGCCTGCGGCGACCGCGGCACGGTCCTGGCCTGGGACGTCGATCGTCGGCGGGTCGTCTGGCGGATCGCGCCTCCCCCCGAGCGACGGACGGGACGCTTGCAGGAACGGATCCACGACCTGGCGATCGCGCCGGACGGTCGTCGCCTGGTCGTCGTCACCGACCTCGGCGTCGCCCGAAGCCTCGACCCCCGCGACGGCCGGACGCGCGCCTCCCATCAGGGTCGGGCGCCGATCCTCGCCGCGGAATACGCCCCGGACGGAAGCGTCGTCGCCGTCGCCGACCGGGAGGGCTGGGTCCACCTGCTCGACGCCGCCACCCTCCGGCCCCTGCAAGACGTCCCGGTCGACGACGGCGAGCTCAGGGCCCTGGCCTTCAGCCCCGACGGCCGGACCCTGGCCGCCGGCGGCCTCGGCCGGGTGGTCCGGCTTCTGGACCCCTTCACCGGCGACGAACTCCTCTCCTTGACCGGCCACCAGGCCCAGATCAACGCGCTCGCCTTCAGCCCCGACGGCCAGACCCTGGCCTCCGGCGACCACGCCGGCATCGTGCGGCTCTGGCGCGGCCCTCGGATCGCCGCTCGTTGAATCGTCGCGATCCGCGACTCCGAACCGCCGGAATCGAATCGAATCGAAAGCCGCGCGGCGCGCCTCTTCCACGTCGCCGAATCCAGGGCCATAATGGAGGATTGACGATGCTCGACGAGCGGCGACGGGCGCCGGTCGAGCGAGCCGAGAGCGGAGGGGCGACGCCATGAAACCTTGGACCAGGTGGATCTACGGCCTCGGGCTTTCGGGGGCGCTGGCCCTGGGTCCGGCGGGCTGCGGGGGCGGCGACGTGCCCGACCCCGGCTCCGACGAACTGGCCGCCGACGAAGGCGACGAGGCCGCCGCCGAGTCGGCGATGCCGCCGCCGCCGATCCAGGCCCCGCCGCCGGCCGCGGACGCGGCCGCGCCCCCCGCGGCCCCCGGAGCCGCGCCCGCGCCGGGGCTCCCGCCGGGCCCCGCCCCCGGCGCGGACTCGACCGCGCCCGCCGCGGACGCGCCCGCCGCCGACGCGCCCGCCGGCGACGCCCCGGCCGGCCCCAAGTCCGAGACCGCCGAACTACTCGCCGCGGCCACCGGCGCCGCCGTCCCCGAGCTCTCTCTCGCCGAGGCCCCCGGCACCCCCGGCGCTCCAGGCTTCCCCGGCGCTCCGGGCTATCCCGGCGCTCCGGGCGCCGAACCCGACGCCGGCCAGCTCGCCTACCCCGGCGCCATGAACCCCAACGCCATGAACGGCCCTGGCGGACCTGGAAACCCCTACGCCCCCGCCGGCGACAACGCGATGGAAGGCGGCCCCGGCGGCGCGTCCCAGTTGAAGGAGGGCGACAGCCGCTCCCCCCGCGGCGCGGTCGAGGCGTTCCTCTACGCCCTGTCCCACAAGGACCGCGACCGGCTCGCCGAGGCCACCGCCCTCCGCGCCAACACGATGGAGGAGGGAGGCAAACACCGGGAACTCTTCTCCAGAATCATCGACTACAGCATCTCCGACGCCGAACTCGACGACCTCGTCGACGCGCTGGACGACTATCGCGTCTCCGGCGAGAACAAGGCCAGAAGCACCGGCCGGCTCGGCGTCACCATCCGCAAAACGAAGAAAGGCGGCGGCTGGATCCAGCGCACCGTCACCGTCCGCCACGAGAAGAAAGGCTGGGGGGTCCTGGACATCTCCGACGCCGTGGAGTTCAATCAGGCGCGCTCCCGCAACATGCGGCAGCAGCAACAACCGCGTCGCTGACGCCCGCCGCATGGCGTTTTCTGCAACGCCCGCCCCGCGCCCGTGTAAAAACGCCAAGGCCCGCTCCGGAAATTCCCGGCGCGGGCCGTTTTTTCTTCAAGTTTCCACCTTGAACCGCCGAACCCGGCGCGGATTTCCCCCTCCGCGGCCCTTTGGCACGGCGAGTGCGATAGACCAGGCCGAAAAGCCCCTCGATTTCATCTCCTCGACGCAATTCGCCCATCTTCGACGACCCGAAGCAGGAACCAAGGAAGGAGCCTGTCAGGCATGTCTTTCGCGCACTTCAATTCGTCCGTCGCGTCCGAGATGTTCGTGATGCTCTTCCAGACCCTCGGGGTCGCCTGCCTGTTCCTCAATCGCCTGACCCCGCACCAGTCTTCCTGGCACGCGCTGGGGAGGACCGGGGTGGTCCTGGCCCTCCTCGGACTGGGGATCGCCGGGGCCCTCTGCGGCCGCCAGGACTCCGAGTTCGCCCTCTTCGCCGGCGGGACCATGACGCTCCTACTGATCGGCATGACGGTCGGAACCAGCAACACCGATGCCGACGTCGTCGTCCCCCGCCTCGGCGAGGCCGAGGCCGCCTGATTCCAGGCTTGGGTTTCCGAGCCCCAACTTGATACGATCACGACGTTTGCATACCACGGGGCCGATCGGCCCCGTTTTTTTTTCGGGCGGCCGTTTGACGGCCCCCGAAGCGTGTGCCAGAGTTCGGGCGAGTCGATTTCGGATCGCTCGGACAGGCGCGACGAACCTCCCCCCAGACGCACATCCCTCCCTTCCCGGGTCCGCCTCCTCCAGCGATCCGACCCGCCCGTCGGGCCGGGGTCGCGACGCCCCGCGCGTCCGATTCCGGCCGTCCACGGCGGGCCGGCCATCGCGGAAGGATTTTGGATTATTCACCGACGCGAACGGGCGCCCCGCCGCCGTTCGCCTCCTGGTTGAGTCGGATCCATGCGGGAAAAGGACTTACCCACAATGGTTGGACTGAAACGGATTTCCACCGTCCTCGGTCTTCTGGCCGCGACGGCCCCGGCGGCGATGGGTCAGGCGTCGGTCAATCCGAACCAGCAGATCGCCGACTCGGTCGCCGGCGCGCTTAAGGCCAGCACGACGCTGACCACGACCCGGATCGAGATCGAGGCCCAAAACGGCCTGGTGACGCTCAGCGGCGTGACCGCCAGCCCCGAGATCAAGACCGAGGCCCTTGAGCGCGCCCGCCGCGTCTCCGGCGTGACCGGCGTCGTCGACAAGCTGGTCGTCGGCGATCGCGCCGTCCGCGCCGCGCAGTACGTCCCGCAAGCCACCCGGGAAGTCGCCATGGGCGGCCACCTCGGCCGATTCGGCCACGGCGGCGTCGTCGGCGGCGGTTCGATCGACGGCGGCGTGATCGACGGCGGCATGATGGCCGGCGCGCCCATGGGGCTGAATGAGGGTCAGGTCGCCTCCGGCCCGGTCTTCGACGGCGGCCCGTTGCCGGAAGGCCCCGCCGGCGGCGCGGCGCCCGGCGCCACCACGGCCAAGCCCGACTACGCCTGGCCCAGCTACGCCCCCGCCGGCAACTTCTCGGCCGTCGGCTACCCCACCGCCTACCCCTGGCAGGCCTGGCCGAACATCGGCCCGTTCTACCCCTACCCGGAAGTCCCCCTGGACTGGCGGGCCGTCACGCTCCGCTGGGACGACGGCATCTGGTGGCTCGACTTCAAGAAGCACTACACCCGGCCGTTCTTCCTCCCCTACCCGTTCGGCATCTTCGCCTATTGAGCGGGCCTGAATCGCGACCCGCCCGATCCCCGACGGCCGGCCGGAGCCCCCTCCGGCCGGCCGTTCGGCGTTTCACGAGCGAATTGCTCCATGGAAAATCTGAATAACCGATGATGACAAACATCCCTTCTCCCCTTGTGGGAGAAGGGGGCCGAAGGCCGGATGATGGGTCGATCGACGTCGCAATCCGCGTCCGGCCATGGCTTTGAGGATTCCGGCTTTGGGTCGCGCCCCCCTCATCCGCCCCTTCGGGGCACCTTCTCCCACAAGGGGAGAAGGGGGGAAGCATGCTCGCTCGCGGTGGTTTTCGACAAAGCGCGACCGACTATTTCCCCAAGACCGGCTGGACCTGGGCGGGGGAGCCGGCAAGGTCCTCCAACGTCGCGCGGAAGCCGTCGGGACGCTTCGCGGGGTCGAAGCTGACGTAAAGCGCGTGAGTCCCGCGGTCGAGATCCAGCGTCAGCGCGTCGGGAGCCGTCGAATCGGGCTCCACGCGGCGGCCGTCGAGCCAGAAGGTCAGGTCGGCCGTCGACTCGAATTGGACGCAGACCGCGCCGGGGGTCGTGACCTCCAGATCGGTCCGCAGAAGCGCGACCGGCGAGGCGCCGTCGACGCGGGGGTTGACGGGAAGCTCGCCGGCGAGCACCCGGCCGGCGACGGTCGCGTAGTACGCGCGCCAGGGGAGTTTGTCGCCGGCCTCGATGACGGCCTCGGCGCTGGTGCGGATCATGGCCGTGGCCGCCTCGCGGGTCGCGGCCAGCGCCCGCCAGGTTCGCAACACGCGCTCCTGACCGACGGAGTAGTCGCCGATCTTCCCCAGCCGCGACAGGAACGTCGTCAGATCCACCAACTCGCCGCGGGTGAGCGGTTCGACCAGCCCGGCGGGCATGATCGAGCCGGCCATCCGCCGCTCCTCGATCGTCTCCAGCGGGATCGTGATCGGCTGGTCGTCGGTGTCTCGGAGGACCAGTTCGGTATCCGTCTGGCGGACCTGGATGCCGGTGAGGACCCGGCCGTCCTCGGTGGCGACGACGGTGGCGTGATAGTTCTCCTTGACCGCCTTGTCCGGCTCCAGCAGGGAGTCGAGCAGATAGTCGACCGGGGCGCTCGCGCCGATGCTCTCCAGGCTCGGGCCGACCTGGCCGCCCGCGCCGGCCACGGCGTGGCATTTCAGGCAGGTGAGGTCCTCGCGACGGAAGACGGCCTCGCCGCGGGCGGGGTCGCCGTGGGGAAGTTCCGCCAGTAGCGCGGCCTTCTCCTCGGGCGTCCAGACGCGGTTGGTCTCGCCCAGCGAGCCGGACTTGGCGAAGGCGTCGATCAGGGCTTGCGACGCCCTGCCGCTGGCGCGGACGTCGCGAACGGCCAGCTTGGCGAGGTCGGCGTCGAGCTTCTTCCCGCCAAGCGCCTTCGCCAGCGCGTCGGGCCCCTCGCGACGGTCGAGGAAGCCGTCGACGACAGTCTTCGCCTCCGCGAACCGCGTCGCGTCCAGCCCTTCCAGCCACGTCGCGGCGCGATCGGCGACGGCGGCCGGATCGCGCGACGCCAGTAATGCAAGCGCCTGCATGCGGCCGATCCGATCGCCGTCGGACCCCGCCAACTTCGCGACGATCGCGGCCGACTCGGGATCGCCGGCGGCGATCAGGCCGCGGATCGCCTCCAGCCGGATCGAGCCGGGGACGTCGACGCCCCAGGCCAGTTCCACCAGCCTCGGCCGAAGCGCGGCGACTCGCCACGCGCCCGCCGCCGCGGTCGCCGCGGCGCGGACGGGTTCGTCGGGCGAGTCGAGCAACGGCGCGATCGCGTTCAGATCGCCTTGCGGAACGACCTTCCGCTCCCTCGCCGCGCGGACCAGCGCGTTCAACAGCGCGGCCTGGCGCGCGGGCTCGGGCTTGTCGATCGCCCCCAGCAGCAGGCCGAGTTCCGCCGGGCCGCCCAGCGTCGCCGCCAGGTTCAGGACCGCCGGCTCGGAATCGGCCGGGATCCGGCCCTCGCGATACAACGCCAAAAGCGGTTGAAGCGCCCCCGCGTTGCCGACGGCCTGAAGCCCGAAGATCAGCTTGCGGGCGTCGCCCAGGACGTCGACCCGGCCCTGCTGGACGGCGGGGAGCCAGGCCGGGGCCATGTCGCGCGCGGTCAGCCAGAGCGCGTAGTCGAGGAAGCCGTCCATCGGCCGGTCGAGCGCCTGGAACGCCAGCGCCGCGGCCTTCTCGCTGGGCTTTCGAGCCAGCGACCGCGCGGCCTCAAGACGCACGCGCGGGTTCTCGTCACGAGGAAGCGCCGCTAGAAGATCCTCGCTGGTTTCAGACGCGCGGCCCTCCCAGAACGGGGCGATCCGAGCCGCCGCGGCGCGGACGCGGGCGTCCTTGGAAGTCAGCGCCCGCTTCAGCAGGTCCGGCTCGGGGACGTTCAGGGCCTGATAGGTCCAGAGCCCCTCCAGGCGGTGATGCTCGAAGTTCGGATCGGTCGGATCGAGGGACGCCACCCACTTCGCCAGTTCCGGGACGACGGCCTTCGCCCCGCGCTCCTTGAGCACGCGCAGCGCCTGGCGACGGGTGTAGCCCTCCGGCGCCTTGAGGGCGTCCAGAAGCGCGGGGACGTCGGCGTCGACGAGTTTGGGACGCTCGACCAGCGGGCGGTCCTTGGCGGTGACGCGCCAGATTCGGCCTCGGGTGTGGTCGCGACGGGGGTCGCGGAAGTCGACCTCGCCGTGCTGGATGATCGGGTTGAACCAATCGGCGATGTAGATGGCGCCGTCGGGGCCCATGGTCACGTCGATCGGCCGGAACGAGGCGTAGTCGGTCTTGATGAGTTCCGCCTGCTCGCGCGACGCGAACCCCGCGCCGTCGTCGCTGAGGACGAACCGGCAGACGCGGTTGCCGCGGAAGTCGTTGGTGATGAGGCTCCCTTGCCAGGAATCGGGCAGGTGCCGCCCGCTGGCGACCTCCAGCCCGCAGTACTTCGGGCTGCCGGGGTTCAGGCCGTGGAGGATCCGAACCGCGTCGACCGCCGTCGTGAAGTACGCGCCTGGAAGCGCGTAGTTGATCCCCTCGCCGCCGGCGCCGTCGGTGACGAACGAGTTGCCCCAGTCGTCGACCTGGTGGCCCCAGGGGTTGACGAGCCCTCGAATGAACACGTCCAGTTCCATCGTTTCGGGACGGAACCGCCAGACCCCGCCGCCGTTCAACCGCCGGACGCCCCGGGGGGTTTCGAGGTGGCTGTGGATGTAGATCGACTGATTGAAATACAGGTTGCCGTCGTGACCCCAGCGCAGGGTGTGCAGCAGGTGGTGGGTGTCCTCGGTGCCGAAGCCGGAGAGGACCACGCGGGTGTGGTCGGCCTTGCCGTCGCCGTCGGTGTCCTTCAGATGGAGCAGTTCGGTGCTGTTGGCGACGTAGACGCCGCCGTCGCCGGGCTCGACGCCGGTGGGGATCAACAGGCCGTCGGCGAAGACGGTGGTGGAGTCGGCCACGCCGTCGCCGTCCTTGTCCTCCAGAATCAGGATCTTGTCGTCCGCCTCCTGGCCCGGCTTGATCTGGGGATAGACCTCCGACGAGGCGATCCAGAGCCGCCCCGCGGGGTCGAAGTTCATCTGGATCGGCTTGGCGATCCGGGGGTCGGCGGCGAACAGGTTGACCTCGAAGCCGTCGGCGACGAGGAACGCCTGGCGCTCGACCTCGGGGTCGGGGTCGGGGAGCGGGCCCTCGGCGTTCTGCGCGCGGACGAGGGAGAGCGGGCCCAGCAGGACCGCCAGCAAGGCGGGAGCGGTTCGGCGGATCATCGGGCGGACTCCGGCTCTCGGATCAACTCATAAGTATGCGGAATGGTTTTCAGGAGTTCGGCGATCTCCCGCTCCTTGGCCTCGACCAGCGGGTCGAACCGAGGGACCTCGACGGCGTTTTGGCCTTGCTCGTGCTTGCGGAAGCCGAACAGATACGTCATGTTCTGGGGCCGCCAGCGATAAAAGAATAAACGGTTCTTGGCGACGATCGTCTTGCGAAGCTCCTCGAACTTGTCGGACTCGGGGCCGAACGGGACGCCTCGGCCCGCCCCGGCCCATTCCTCGGCGGAGGCGGTGGCGAGCGCGCGGCCGTCGCGGACGAGCGAATAGGTTCCCGGCGCCAGCGCCTTGATCCGAAACCGTTGGAGACGAGCCGCCTCACCCGGCCGATCCGCGACGGGGTTGGGGATCGGATGCGTCTCGATCGTCGCGACGCCCAGCGCGCCGCCTCGAATCGGCGCCTGGACGTAACCGGCGCCGACGAAGCCCGCGAGCGTCCAGTAACCGAGCCCGTTGAGATGGATGCCGTCGTCGGTCAGACTCGCGCGCCGTTCCATCGTCATCGGCTCATACCACTGGGCGAAGGGACCGTACACGTTGACGAACGCGGCGCCCCGCGCCTCGGCGATCGACCGGATCGCCCGGGCGTAGAGCGTGAGATCGCGGTCGTGGGCCGTCGGGTCGGGCAAGGGGGGCGGCATCTTCGCGTGGGGGAGGGGCGACATCAGGACCAGCCGGGCCTTGAGCGAGGCGACGGCGTCCAGGAAGGCGTTGTACCCCTCCACGAACCGCGGCAGGCCGGCTTCGCCGTCGAACGACTCGGCCATGCCGTAGCCGACGACCAGGACGGTGGGTTGGGCGTCGGTCACCTGCTGGACCAGTTGGCGGAAGCCGGCCTCCGGCGGATCGAACCCGGCGCGGGAGAGGCCGCGGACGGTGTCGCCGCTCCAGCCCAGGTTGCGGAACGTCACCCGCTTGTCGGCGTTGGCCAGCGTGAGGGCCGTTTCCAGATAACCGTAGCGCTGGGCGCGCTCGATGAAGGTGTCGCCCACGAAGACGACGCGGTCGCCGTCCTTGAATTCCCAGGGGGGCGGCGCGGCGACGGCGAGCGTCGCCGACGCAACGAGCAGGGCCCCCGCGAGGAGGCCCCGGGCGGGGAGGAGTCTTGGAGCGGACAAGGTGGGGCTCCGGCGATCGTCGAGAACAAGGCGCGCGCCGGGGGGGCGCCCGCCGATCGTTCCAGGCATGGATATCCATTCAGCCTAACGCCCCCGCCCCGACGGGTCGAGGGGGGCCCGCGACCGGTTCGTCTGGAAATTTTCCGTCCGCCGCGGATTTTCTTGAAATCCCCGCCGCCGCCTCGCGGATCATCACTGAGACGGGACGCTCCACCGGGGAGCGGCCGGACGACCAGGAACGACGCCGGGACCGACCCCCATGCCCCTCTCGACCCCCGCCCGCACCCCGGATCGTTCCGTCCCCGCCGCGCCCGGCCCGATCCCTCGCCGCCGTTCGTCGCGCCTCCACGCGCCGGCCCCCGACGCCTCCAGGGAAGCGGATTTTCACTTCGAACTCGACGATCAAAGCCAATTCCCGGAACCAAGAATTCGTCTCAAGTCGCTTTACACCAACCATTTGCATAACTCGTCCAAAGCCGCGGCGGCCGACGATCAAAGCCGAATGGACCCGATCGCGCCGAGGCGTCCTCGATCGCGGTCGGGGCGCCCCGCTCCTGGACGATTCGGGTACGATGCTTATCAAAGGCCGCTCGATCGGAGTCGGTTCGCGCCCGCCGCCGGCGGGCGGGACGCGGGGCGGCCGGCCAAGACGCGGAACGACCGGAATCGATCCATGGAGGCCCCGCGGGGCGAACCGTCGATGGATGAGAAGCCCAACCGATCCGAATCCGAGAAACCCGTCCCGAACGCGGCGGCCGAATGGCTCTTCCACGACGACCCCGCGCCCGCCGCGAAGCCGCCGCGACCGGCCGCCGCCCCCGACGGCGAGGACTTCGCGCTTGAGGAGTCGCCCGCGCCCGCGCGTCGGCCGCCCGTCCCGCCTCCCGTCTGGGAGGACGAGCCGAGCGACGAGCCCCGCGAGTCGCGTCCCAGGCCGGCGCCGATCCGTCATCTCGATTCCGCCTCCGCGGTCGACTACCCCTGGACCCGCTGGGCCGAGTGGGGCTCGATGATCGCCGCGCTCGCCGGTTGGACGCTCGTCGCCTGGACCGTCGTCTACTTCCTGTTGGTCGCGGAACTCTACGGCGCGGCGGTCCTCGTCTTCGGGATCGGCACGATCGTCGGATTGGCGCTGTTCTATCCGATCGTCATCACCCTGGAACGACCCACCCGGATGACCCCGGAGCAGGCGCTGCGCGACTACTTCCAGGCGCTTTCACATCACGTCCCGCACCACCGCCGGATGTGGCTGCTGCTGAGCAACGCCGGGCGGACGTCCTCGAAGTACGCCTCTTACGAGGGCTTCAAGCGTTACTGGAGGGCCCGGCTCGCCCGACTTCGCGAGAAGGGGAAGGCGAGCGGCTTCACCCCGCTGAGCTTCGCGATCGTCGATTTCAAGTCGGAGCGGAGCGGCGGCAAGGTCGCGATCGACGCGACCTGGACCATCCAGGTCTTCGTCCGCGGCCGCCGCGAGGAAGGCCCGATCGCCACGTTCCCCTCGCGAGGGTCGTTCGCCAAGGGGCCCGACCACATGTGGTACATCGACGACGGACTGCTGGAGGACCACCCCGCGGGCGACCCCGAGAGGACCGCCGGATGACCGCGCCCCAAACGCGACGCCCCCTGGACGCCGCGGCCGCGGCCGACGCGATCGCGGTGCGCGGCGCGCGGACGCACAACCTGAAAAACGTGGACGTCGACATCCCCCGCGACGCCCTGGTCGTCCTGACGGGCGTCAGCGGCTCGGGCAAAAGCTCGCTGGCGTTCGACACCGTCTTCGTCGAAGGCCGCGCGCGGTACGTCGAAAGCCTCTCCAACTCCACGAGGCTGTTTCTAGACAGGTTCGAGCGGCCCGACGTCGACGACGTGGAGGGCCTGCCGCCGACGGTGGCCGTCGGTCAGCACGCCGGAAGGCCGGGGCCGCGAAGCACCGTCGGCACCCTGACCGAAATCCAGGATTCGCTGCGGCTGCTCTTCTCCCGCCTGGGCGTCCCAACCTGCCCCAGGTGCGGCCGGACGATCCGGAGCCAGACGCCCGAGCAGATGGCGGCGTCGATCCTGGCCCTGCCGGCCGGGACTCGAATGCTGCTTTTGGCGCCTCTGGTCCGCGGCCGCAAGGGAGACCACGCCGAGATCCTCCAGGCCGTTCGACGCGCCGGGCTGATCCGCGCCCGCGTCGACGGCGACGTCGTGGAGATCGACGCCGCGCCGAAACTCGCGAAAACGAAGGTTCATACGATTGAGGCCGTGGTCGATCGCCTGGTGGTCCGCGAGGGCGTCGCGCCCCGGCTGGCCGAGAGCCTGAACCTGGCGTTGAAGCTGGCCGAGGGCCTGGCGACGGTCGCCGTGGAATCGGGAGGGACGTGGGAGGACCGGACCATGAGCGTCCACCACACCTGCCCCGACTGCGGCGTGAGCCTCCCCGTCCTGGAGCCGCGCGGCTTCAGCTTCAACAACCCGCAAGGCGCCTGCCCGACCTGCGAGGGCCTCGGCGTCGTCGCCGCGGATCGACCCGATGAAGACGTTGCCGAAACGCTCCCCTGCCCCGCCTGCCGCGGCGCCCGCCTGCGTCCGGAGGCGCTGGCCGCTCGGATCGGCGGCAAGTCGATCGCCGAGGTCTGCGCGCTGGCCGTCGACGACGCGCGGGCGTTCTTCGACGGATTGGAATTCGTCGATGACGACGCCGACGTCGCCGCGCCGCCGCTTCGCGAGATTCGCGGCCGGCTGCGGTTCCTGGCGGAACTCGGCCTGGGCTATCTGACGCTCGACCGAGCCGCCGGGACGCTCTCCGGTGGCGAGCTTCAGCGGACCCGACTGGCGACCCGGCTGGGCTCGGACCTGGTCGGCGTCTGCTACGTCCTGGACGAGCCCACCGCCGGCCTCCACCCCCGCGACATCGACCGCCTCGTCAACGGCCTCCGCATGCTCCGCGACCTGGGCAACTCCGTCCTGGTCGTCGAGCACGACGAGGCCGTCATCCGCGCCGCCGACTGGCTCATCGACGTCGGCCCCGGCGCGGGACCGGCGGGAGGCGCGATCGTCGCCGAGGGCCCAGTGGATCGGATCGCCGCGACCCTCGAATCGATCACCGGCCGCCACCTGCGCGGCGAGGGCCGCCGCGCGCCGGAAGGCTCGAACCGGCTCGAACGCTCGCCGGGCTGGCTGACGATCCGAGGCGCGACCGTCCACAACCTCCGCGACATCGACGTAAAGATACCTCTGGGCGCGCTGACGTGCGTCACCGGCGTGAGCGGATCGGGCAAAAGCACGCTGGTGCTCGACGTCCTGGCGCGAGCCTTCCGACGCCGCGGCCGGGCCGACGCGCCCGACGCGCCGGAGCTGGGGACGATCGCCGGTTGGGAGTCGCTGACGGGGTTGGTGGAGGTCGATCAGTCGCCGATCCCCCGCGCGCCGAGGTCGACCCCGGCCACGTTCGTCGGCGCGTTCGACGAGATCCGCCGCGTCTTCGCCAGGACCCGCGAGGCCCGGATTCGAGGCTACGGCGCGGCTCGCTTCAGCTTCAACGCCGGGGGGGGACGTTGCGAGGCGTGCCGCGGCCTGGGCCGGCGTCGCGTGCCGATGCGGGTCCTCCCCGACCTCCACGTCGTCTGCGACGAGTGCCGCGGCGCGCGGTACAACCGATCGACGCTTGAGGTCCTGTTCAAGGGCAAGTCGATCGGCGACGTCCTCGGCATGAAGGTCGACGAGACGATCGACTTCTTCGAATCCCAGCCGCGGGTGTTGCCGGGACTGAGGGCGCTGAGCGACGTCGGCGCGGGCTATCTGACGATGGGCCAGTCGGGCGCGACGCTCTCCGGCGGCGAGGCCCAGCGCGTGAAGCTGGCTTCCCACCTGAGCCGCCCGGAAGGAAGCGGCCTGCTCTACATCCTCGACGAGCCGACGACCGGGCTGCACTTCGCCGACGTCGACCGTCTTCTGAACGTGCTCACGCGCCTGGCCGACAAGGGCGGAACGGTCGTCGTCATCGAACACGACCTGGACGTCATCGCCGCGGCCGACTGGGTCGTCGACATGGGCCCCGGCGCCGGCGCCCAGGGCGGTCGGATCGTCGCCATGGGCCCGCCCGCCGACGTGGCCGCGACACCCGAAAGCCCGACCGGCGTTTACCTCCGGGCGATCTTGTAAGATGGGGCTCCGTCCCCGAATCGGCTCCCTGCCTTTGTTCCACCGGACGACCGGCGATCAGCCCTTCTTTCCCATAAGCAAATTCAGGACCAACATCTCAAGCTGCTCGTACTTCTTCTCGGCCCGGAGCGCCTCGATCTGCTTCTCGTCCACGGCGCGGACGACGTCGAGCAGGCGGAGGAACATCGTCTTGGAGTTGGCCAGGTGCAACAGCGAATCCTCGAAGGTGGTGGTGCGCATGGCCTTGACGTCCAGGCCGACGCACTCGCCGTTTTGGCCGAAGCCGTTCTTCTCCAGCACCCAGACCTGGTTGAACGCCCGGCGGAGGTCGACGGAGCCGAAGGTCTTGTCCTGGTCGTACTTCAGCCCGTTCTGGTCGTTGAGGTGGACCGACCAGAGCTTCTCGTGGTAGAGGGCGAAGGCCATGTCCTCGGACGGGTCGAGGCCGGCGAGGATGGAGTGGGCGCTTTCGATCAGCACGCCCGCGCGGGCCGGGTCGACGGTCTTGTAACCGATGGCCATCATGTGGCCGACGGTCGGGATGAACGCGGAGTCGGTCGGCTCGTTGGGCTTGGCCTCGCCGAGGATCCGGACGTTCTTGTTGTGCTCCAGGATGACGTTCCAGGCGTCGACGATCCGGGCGACGGCCGTCTTGGCGCACTTGGCCTCGCGGATGTACGTCCCCTCGCGGGCCAGCCAGAAGACGTAGTTCTTGCAGCCGACCTCGTCGGCCAGATCGGCGCAGCGCCTGGCGCGGTCGATGGCGTACCGGCGTTCCTTGGGGTCGTTGGAGGTGAAGCCGCCGTCGAGGGTGCGGGGGTCCTCCCAGAGCCTGGGGGCGATGATCTCGACGAAGAGGCCCTCGCCGTCGAGGATCTTCTTGACCTCGGCTGTCCCCTTCAGCGTCGCCTGCCAGTCGAGATCGGCCGGGACGATGTCGTCGTCGTGGAACTGGACGCCGTCGAAGCCGAGTTCCTTGTACTTCCGCAGCTTCTGGGCGTACTCCATCTCCTTGCGGGCGGGAGGTCCGAAGGGGTCGGCGCCGGTGCTGATGTTCCAGGGGCCGAAAGTGAAGCGATACTTGGTGGGGGCGCTCATGACGTCGAATGCTCCAGGACCGACGGACGACCGCGCATCATATGGTTCGCGCGCGTGGGGGACGTCGACGGCCGAGTTCCGCCGTCGTTCCCTGTACTCTTAACCGAAGCCGGATCGCTGCTCAATGGTCCGGCGGCGGGCGTCGCCGCCGCCCGCGCCGTCGATTCCGGACGCGGGCCCCGTGACGACGGGGGAAGATCGACCGGGGGCGTCGAGTCAAAGGCCCCGACGCTCCCGCGCGATCGTCGCTCAATCGTCGTCGTCATCGTCGATGCCGGCGGCCCATTCGGGGTATGGGACGGCCGCCCCCTTCATCGCCCGCCAGAGGATCCGGTTGAGGGGGTCTTCGGGGGCCCTGTCGACCTCGCGGAAGTTGAACGTGGCGGAGGCCAGGGCGTCCTCCTTAAGCGGGCCGTCGTTCATGGCCTTGGGGTCGGGGTTCATCTGGTCGAGCGCCACCAGGTTGGCGACCGACGAGAACGGCTTGAGGTTCGGCTCGTCGGTGAAGCAGTCGAACATCGGCGTGGCGCTCGCGTCGAACTGGTTCATCGGCGGCAGGCCGAGGATCTGCTCGATGGTCCGGATGATGCTGGTGGTGTTGTACTGGGTGCCGACCACGGCCCCGCGCTTGGCGTAGGGGCTGACGCAAAAGGCCGTGGTGCGGTAGCCGCTGACGTGGTCCCAGCCGGCCTGGGGGTCGTCCTCGATGGCCAGGATCGCCATTTCGGGCCAGAACCGCGAATGGCTCAGCGCCTCCACGATCCGGCCGAACGCCAGATCGTTGTCGGCCACCTGGGCGGCCGGCGTGGGGCTGCCGACGCGGGTGCCGCTGGTGTGATTGTTGGGAAGGCAGATCAGGACCAGGTTGGGGAACTCGCCCTTGGCCTCGAACTCCTTCAACTCCCGGATGACGAAGTCGGCGCGGTACTGGTCGGGGACCGCCAGGTCCCAGCCGACGTAGGCGGTCGGCGAGTACGGCCGGATCGACTCCACCGACGGCTCGCTCTCGAAGACCACGGCGTCGTCCTCGCCCCTCCAGGTCCGGAAGCAGTCGAGGAACTCGGGGCTTCCCTTGCGCGCCGGGTCGCGCCAACGGATCTTGGGGCCCATGAACTCGCCGTAGTTGCGGAAGGTCTTGCCGTGAGCCAGGGCGTTGTCCCAGAGGAAGCCGGCGGGGGAATAGGCCAGCGCGTCCTTGTCGTCCTCGCCCATGCCGTCGGGGTAGCTGCGGGGGAAGCCGGCGTAGCTCTTCTCCATGTAGTCGGTGGAGAAGGCGGTGGTGCTCCACTGGTGGCCCTCGGCGCTGAGGATCCCGGAGCAGTAGGTGTTGTCCAGCAGCACGAACTCGTCGACCATCTTGTACTGGTTGGGCGTGACGTCGGGACCGAAGATGCAGAGGTCCGCGTGGCCGCGGCCGCGCTTGTGCGCGCCCAGGACCTGATCGTAGGTCCGGTTCTCCTTGATGACGTAGACGACGTGCTTGATCGGGCTGGGCTCGCCGATCCGCTCGGGAATCGGGCGGGGGGGTTGGCCCTCGCGAGCCGGCAGCGCCGCCTGGTCGATGGCGCCCCGGCGCATGTTGCGGGCGGCGCGCTCGGAAAGCTTCGCCAGGTCGTCGTCGGAGGGGATCGGCATCAGCGAGGCCGATCCGCTGTACTGGTGCGAGTTGAACCCCTTGACGCCGTCGCCGCGAGTCCTCGGCTCGCTCGGCAGCCCCTTGATGTTGGCCACGCAAAGCGCCTCGCGCGTCGCGTCGAAGGCGATCGCGCCTGGGAACCAGCCGGCGGGGATCAGGCCCAGGAGTTTCGAGTCCCCCTTGTCCTTCGGGTCGAACTTGAGGACCGCCACCGCGTTCTGCGTCCCGTTGGCGACGTACAGCCGCTTGCCGGAGGGGTCGAAGGCCAGCGCGTTGGGCGAGGCGCCGAAGAGGTCCGACGGCTTGCTCTTGACCCAGACCGTCTCGGTCACGGCCTCGTTGGCGACGTCGATCAGGCTCAGGGTGTCGTCGGCCGCGTTGGCGCAGACCACGAACTTGCGATCCGGCGCGACGGCCAACGCCGAGGCGTGCTTCCCGGCGGGCAATTCCCCGGAGACGACGCCCGTGTCCAGGTACACGACGCTGACCGAGCCTTCGCTGGCGATGTGGCGAACCGGGTCGACGCGGACCTCGGTGCCGCGACCCGCGGGGCCGGTGAGGTCGCCGGGCCCTGGGCGACGGCCGCCCCAGTTGCTGACGAACGCCTTGCCGCCGACGAGGACGACGTCGTAAGGCGCGACGCCGACGTCCCAGGAGCGGACCAGCGCGCCGTCGGCCGCGTTCAGCTCCAGCAGCTTGTTGGAGAGGTTGCCGCAGACGTAGAGGCGGGAGTCGTCGTCGGAGAGCGCCAGGCCGCTGGGGATCTCGGGCTTGCGGCGAGGGGCGCTCGCGGCGGGCAGCGGCAGGACGTGCGACGGCGCGATCGCGCCGTCGTCGCCGACGCTGAAGACCTTGATCGAGCCGTCGACGTTGCTCAAATAAACGCGCTTGCCATCGTGGGAGAAGATCAAGCCGGTGTAGCTGACCTGGCCTTTTTTATCGGGGTGGAGGTTGTTCGATGAGTCGGCGGCCGGCGGCTCGCGCTGCTCCTCGCCAGGCAGGGCGACGCGCTGGGCGACCTTCCCCTCGTCGACGTCGATGACGACGATCTCGCTGGTCTTCCCCGAAACCAAGAGCCGCTTGCCGTCGGGCGAAAGCGCCAGCGCCTGCGGTCTAAGCCCCGGAAGTTCCACCTGGCGACCGTAGGGGGTCAAGACCTGGTTGACGGGGGTGACGATGACGTCCTCGCGGTAACGCCCCACGAGGTCCGTGGTCGTCTCGACCGTCGGCGCCTGGGCGAGCGCCGTCGACGCCGCGGCGATCCAGATCGTCAAACTCCAGGCGGATCTCATGCGCTTGCTCCACTCTCGGGGACGGGGCTTCGACGAGGACGCCCCGAGTTTATCCCCTCGCCGCCCGCGCCGAAACCCGCCGCCTTCCGCCGGCCCCCGCGAACGTCTCGCCAGTTTCCGCGGCGTCGGTTAGAATCTCCCGTCGGCGGGGCGATTAGCTCAGTGGTTAGAGCGTCTGTTTTACAAGCAGAACGTCGGGGGTTCGAGTCCCTCATCGCCCATTTGGATCGATCGTTCGACGTCGACGGCCCCCGTCGCCCGTCGCGACGAATCACCCGCGGGATGGTCGTCGAGGCCGTTCGCGGACGTCCCCGAGAGCGGGCGATCCGCGGCGACGATGTGATCGCGGACGACCTTCACGATCTTTCGATCACGGGCCCCGCGTCGACCCACCGGCTTGCAGGAGCCTCGCCCGTGCCCCACGCCAGAACGATCGACGAACTCGTCGCCGAGGCCGAGGCCGAGGCGCGCCGCGAACCGTTCCCGGTCGACGCGCCGGTGTACGAGAGGGCCGGGCGCGACCCGTCGCGGCCGATCCTCTTCGCCGGCGCGCTCGACGCGCCGGTGGCGGTCCTGGCGCGCGACCTGGGAAAAGACGAGGTCGCCGCCGCCGAGCCCCTGATCGGCGCGGGGGGGAAGTTGGTGAGGCGCGGGATCGTCGCCGCCCGCGGCGACGGCGACCCCGACGACGCGCTTAAATACGCGCTGCTGACCAACACCGTCCCGTTCAAGCCGCCGGGGAACAAGGCCTACGCCGAGTCCGTCCGAGCCCGGTTCCGCCCGTTCGTGGCCGAACTGCTGGCGCGATTCTGGACCGGCTCGCACGTCCTGACGCTGGGGACCGAGGCGTTCCGGTGGTTCGAGCCCTACGCGGAGGAGGGCGCGTTCCCCGAGTCGGCGAGGACCGACGCCCGGTTCGAGGAAGCCTACGCCTGCCGGCTGGTCGCTCCCGGCGCGGCCTCCAGGGAGGTCGTCGTCAGGCCGCTGCCCCACCCCTCGCCGCTGAACCGACGCTGGTATTCCCGCTTCCCCGAGATGCTCGCCCGACGTCTCGCCGAGGTCCGGGCGAGTTGATCCCCGGCCGCCGCCGCGAGGCGACGAATCGACGGCGCCGTCGATCTTCGAGCGGCCTGTTTGCAGGCATGTCGATTCCGAGTTGTTTCAGCTTGCGTAGAGCGATGGCGCCGGGTACGTTGCGAGGACGATCATCTTCGTTTTTCGGTTCATCTCACAGGAGCCCGCCATGCGCAAGACCCAGATGGTGACCGATCGCGAGCTCGAGATCATGAAGATCCTCTGGGCTCGGGGCCAGGCCAGCGTCCGCGACGTTCAGGAAGACCTGAACCGCGACTCCGGGCCGGTCGCGTACAGCACCGTGCAAACCCTGTTGAACATCATGGAGGACAAGAAGGGGCTGGTGCGCCACGTCGTCGAGGGACGGACCTTCATCTACCACCCCAAGAAGTCGTCGGAGCGGACGATCCGCGAGCTGACCCGCAAGTTCGTGGACCGGGTCTTCGACGGCGCGCTGGACCGGGTGATGGTCGCCCTGTTCGATTCCAAGCCCCCCACCGCGGAGGACCTGGACCGCCTGCGAGTCATGATCGACGACGCCCGGCGTCAGCAGGTCCCGCCCGCCGACGAGCCGACGGCCGAGGCCGCGACCGACGCCTGACGTCGGTCGGTCGAGGACGAAAGCCCCGTCGGGTCGGGACGGACGCCGCGCGGCGCCTTCCCGACCCGTTCGTTTTTCCGGGCCGTCGGCGGGCGAAACGACGCTTCCTCGATTGTACCGACGGGTGATCGGATTCCATCGACGGAGGAGACGTCCGGTCGCATGTGGATCGCGCTCGACCAGTTCAGCCGCGCGATGATCGACGCGGCGGTCGCCAACGTCGTCCTGCTCAGCGCGATCGCGACGGCGGTGGTCATCACCCGCCAGCCCGCCCGGCGGATCGTCCTGGTCCAGGCCGGGGCGTATGCGTCGCTGTTGATGCTTCCGCTGGCGGCGTTCGCGCCGCTGCCGCGGGTTTATCCCGTCGATTGGCTGCTGCGCGCCGGCCTGGTCCCCCCCTCCCTGGTCCCGGAGTCGGACCCGGCGGACGTCGCGATCGCGACGACGGTCGGGCCGCCCGGCGAGGTCCCGCCGCGCCGCTCCCTCCCCGATTCGCCGGTCGAGTGGCCCGCGGGGGAGCCTCTGGTCCGATCCGGCGCCTTGCTCTACCTGACGGGCGCGAGTCTCGGCCTGGCCTGGATGGGGTTGGGACTGGCGGCCTTCCGCCGGCTCGTGAACCAGTCGCGGGAACCCGGCGAAGCCCTCCGCGACGTGTTCGACGCGCTGGCCGTCGATCTGGACCGATCCCCTCCCCCGCCGTCGCTTCGCGTCTCCTCCCGGCTGCGAAGCCCCGTCTCCGGAGGGCTGCTACGGCCGGTGGTCATCGTCCCGGCCGAGATCGACCGCGACGACTTCGACCGCGACGCGCTGCGGCTGATCCTGTTGCACGAGTTGGCGCACGCCGATCGCGACGACGCCTGGTTCAACGCGCTCGCGAGCGTGGCCCAACTCCTCTGGTTCTTCCTTCCGCACCCGTGGTGGCTCCGCGGCCAGATGCGGATCGACCAGGAGTTCCTCGCCGATCGCGAGGCCGCCGGCGGGCTGGGCGAGTCGACCCGGTACGCCCATTGGCTCGTCGGCCTCTCCCGCGGCCGTTCCGGTCGCGACGCGCCCGCGCCGGAGGCGATCGCCCGACCCCAGCGGGCCTGGAGCGAACACGGCTTCGACACCCCGCTCCTGCAACGGGTGGCGATGCTGCTTTACTGCCCGTTCGCGCTGGAGGGCCGCCCCCCGCGGCGGTACGTCGTCCTGGTCGCCGCCGTCGTCATGCTCGCCGCCCTGCCCCTCTCGACGTTCCGAGTCGTGGCCCCGGTCGACCCCGCGGCGATCACCCACCAGGCGCGGGCGCGCGACCCCCTGATGCGCAACTTCAACCTGCCGGAATTCGTCGTGGTCCCGTCGCGCTCGTCCACGACGGCCGACGCCTACGTCCTCCCCCTGGCCCTCCCCCAGGTCTTCCGCCTGCAAGCCGAGATCGTCGCCAACCGCCGATCGTTGGCCCGACTCCGGATCGCCGGCTGCCCGGTCGCCCCCGATACCGCCCCCGTCCCCGGCCACGCCGACGACGATCCCGACGCCGTCCACCGCTACACCCTCCGTCGCGGATACGACGGCCTGCGCGCCAGCCTCGACGGCGTGGCGTTCCAGCTCGATCCCAAGCTGCTCGAAGGCCGCCGCTGGCTGTCGTTCGCCCCGGCCGACGAAATCGTCGTCATCCGAGATCTGGTCGTCATCTGGTAGCTCGACCGCCATTTCCGACACGACCGCCGAGCCCCACCGTCGCACTGCCAAAACGGCGGTCCCCCGGAACGCGCGCCGACGTCCGACTCGTCAGAACGCCGGCCGCGTCGCGATCGCAAGCCGTTGTCGCGTTTGTATTTCAAAGGGCGCCGTCCGTTGGACGCCGGGTTTTCGGCCAATTCGGCACATCCTCTGCTCCCGGACCCGATCGACCAGACGATCCACAATCCGGGGGGGTGTCGAAATGACGGGGCCGGACTGGGCCGGAGGGTGGGATCCGTTCCACGAATTCCAGCGCGAGATGGGGCGGCTGTTCCAGTCGTTCGCCTCGTCCCAGACGTTCCGACACGTCCGGGCCTTCCCGCCCATGAACCTCTACACCAACGGCGAGGAGTTCGTCCTGCTGGCGCAACTGCCGGGCATGAACCCCGACGAGGTGGAACTGACCGTGACCTCCGAGACGCTCACCCTCCGCGGCGAGCGACGCCGACCCGAGGGCGTGACCGACGACTCCTACCGCCGCCAGGAGCGGTTCATGGGCCGCTGGTCGCGCACCGTCGGCCTGCCGGATCGCATCGACGAGGAACGGGCGACGGCCCAGTTCGCCGACGGCGTCCTCACCGTCCGACTCCCCCGCGCCGAGGGATCCACGCCCCGCCAGATCGCCCTCACGCCGCCGCCGGAATCGCGGCCGCGGCTCGAACCGCCCAGGGAGGAAGATCGATGACGAACGACGCCCCGGGGCCGATCCGAGTCCCCGTCGGCCACCCCGCCGCGGCATGGCCTCAAGGCGGCCCCGACGAACCGCGTCGCGGCGATCCGGGCCGACTCCCGATCACGCCTCCGATCGACATTCACGACGGACCCGACGGCCTGACCCTGGAGGCCGACCTCCCCGGCGCGACCGCCTCCGACCTGGCGATCCAACTGGAGCACAACGTCCTGACCCTCGACGCCTGGATCCCCACGCCCGATCTCTCCGGCTCGCGCCTGATCCACCAGGAGTTCCCCGTCGGCGACTTCCATCGCTCGTTCATCCTCAGCGACGACCTCGACCGCGAGCGGATCACCGCCGAGCTCAAGGACGGCGTCCTGAAAATCCACCTCCCCAAGTCCGACCGCGCCCGCGCCCGCCGCATCGACATCCAGTCGTAGGGCGGTGGCGGCGCGACCGCGCCGTCAAACGCCCTCTGAAAACCCGCGCCTCCCCGCGATTCGCTCCAAATCCCCGGCCGCGGCGTCGGCCTCTCTTGAACGCGAGGATCGGAGTCGCTAGAATCCTTCTCACGAGGTTGGAACCGACGACGGCCCGGCGAACGCTCGCCACGCCGTCTCCGGCCCAATCGGGCGAAGACATCGAGACGCGCGGCCTTGTCGCGCGGTCTCCCAACCACGTCGAGCCCCGTGGTCGCCGCTCGCCGGAGTGGTGGAATTGGCAGACACGCTAGCTTGAGGGGCTAGTGCGCTAACCATGCGCGTGCAGGTTCAAGTCCTGTCTCCGGCATCGCAAGATCAAGATTGCAAGGAATTTCCGAGGGGGATGAGCCAAGCGGCCCATCCCCCTCTTTTTTTCCCTGACCGTCACGGATTTTGGGGGCCTGAACGGATCTTCCCCCCTCGCGGGGGAAGACAGACCGCGAAGCGGTCAGATGAGGGGGACGACGCGCGAGACGACCGTTGGGAATCGCGAAGGCCCGTCCGGGAAGCCTTGGACGTCGTCGGCGTTTGGGCTCGCCCCCCCTCATCCGGCCCTTCGGGCCACCTTCCCCCGCGA
>CALCIB010000182.1 GCA_937907525.1 uncultured Planctomycetales bacterium
CGCATGCGGGATCCGATAAGTGTCGGGTCGTCAGCCCGGTGGGAGAGGGGACGGAACGCGGCTCGCTCCTCGCCGCCGCGCCGCCTTACTGGTCCTCCAACTCCGCCCACTCCGTATCCACGTCCAGCTCCTTGAACTCCGCCTGGTCGCCGAGGATGGCGTGGACCTCGTGTTCGAAGCCGCCGGTCTCGATCGGGCAGTGCATCCCGCATTCCTTGGGGGCGTTGGTCTCCCACCACCAGCGGCCGGCGCGACTATCCTCGCCCGGCTTGATCGGCCGGGTGCAGGGGGTGCAGCCGATGCTGGTGTAACCCTGGTCGTAATACGGGTGGTACGGCACGCCGTACTCGCGGACGTAGGCCCAGACGTCGTCGTGAGTCCAGTCGGCCAGGGGGTTGAGCTTGACGATCCCGCCGTGGTCGTGGTCCAGGTCCACCTTGCGGATGTTCGACCGGGTCGCCCACTGGTCGCGACGCAGGCCGGTGATCCAGGCGTCCAGACCCTCAAGCGCCTGGGTCAGCGGCACCACCTTGCGGACGTGGCAGCACAGCAACCGCTTCTCCAGGCTGTCGCGGAACAGGTTCATGCCGTGCTTGCCGACCATCCGCTCGACGTGCTCGGCCACCGGGAAACGGACGTCGACCTGGATGCCGTACTTCTTGCGCACCGCGTCGATCAGGTCGTAAGTCTCCTGGGGGAGCCGGCCGGTGTCGACGGTGATGACGTGGAAGTCCTTGGTGATCTGCCGGGCCATGTCGATCAGGACCAGCGTGTCCACCTGGAAGCTGGTGACGATCGCCAGCCGGTCGCCGAACCGCTCGAAGGCCCACTCCAGCATCTCCTCGGGTTCCTTGTCGTCGAACTCGATGGCCAGCTCGCCGGCCTCGAAGTCGTCCATCAAGGGCGCCCGATCCTCCCGCCCGATCTCCGCCTTGCCGCTCATCGCTCCCGTGCCTCCGCGTCGTGACTTACAAGGTCCAGGAGGCGTCCCGCCGACGGCGGAGCGGAGCTCCGAAACACGCGCCGATCCCCGCTCACTCCGCGACGGCCCCGCGCGCCAGGGCCGTGAGTTCCTCGTCGCTATGACGGGTGAAGAACTCCTGGATCGTCTCGCCGTCCCGGCGATCGCCGAGATAGCCGGTCAAGAGCCGCTCGACGTGGTGCTTCACCTCGGCGCTTCGGACCCGGCGGATCACCGCCTTGGCCACCGCCGCCTTGGCGCCCAGCCCGCCGCGGAGCAAGAGGTCGTAGGCCTCCTCCTTCCCCTCGGGGGTCTTCAACGTGGTCCCCTGAATGCCGATGTCGCCGACCCAGTGCTGGCCGCAGGCGTGCGGGCAGCCGTCGACGTACAGCCGCAGATCGGCCGCCGCGGGGCCCAACCGCGCCTCCAGGTGTTCGATGATCTCCTTGAGCCTCGGCTTGGTCGCCCCCACCGCGAAGTTGCAGTTGGGGTCGCCGGTGCAGCCGATGCTGTGCCCTCGGATCGGGTTGACGTCCAGAGTCAGCCCCGCGTCGTCCCGCATCCGGGCCAGGGTCGAATCGATCTTGTCCTCGGCGACGTTCGTGAGGATCAGGTTTTGCTCGCGGGTCAGCCGGATCTCGCCGCCGAGCGACTCGGCCACGTCGGCGATCCGCAAGATCTGGTTGGAGTCGACCTGGCCGAGGAACACCGGGAACCCGATATGGAACAGCCCCGCCTGGGGCTGCGGGTGGATCCCCATGTGGTCGGTGCGGCCGATCGGCCGGACCTCGTCCTTCAGGTCGGTCAACCGTCGGCCGATCTTCGCCTCCACGAACTCCCGGATCTTCTCCGGGCCGTGGTCGTCGACCATGAACTTGAACCGGGCCTTGGCCCGCGACATCCGGTACTTGAGATCGGCGTTCCAGATCTGGAGGATCGCCTCGGGGACGTCCAGCGCCTCCTCCGGGCTCAAAAAGACCCCCATCGACTTGCCGATCCGCGGCGACGCCGACAGCCCGCCGCCGACCCAGACGTCGAACCCCGGCGCGCCGTCCTGGATCGTGCCGACCAGCGCGACGTCGTGGATCTCCGGCCCGTTGCAGTGGTACGGGCAGGCCGAGATCGACCACTTGTGCTTCCGCGGCAGGTCGCCGTACTCCGGATTGCCGGAGAACCGACGATGCGCCTCGAGCAGCACCGGGTTGGCGTCGAACCGCTGCTCGGCGTCGACCCCGGCGACCGGGCAGCCGGTGATGTTCCGCAAGACGTCGCCGCAGCCGCCGCGGGTGGTCATCCCCCCCGCCTCCAGCCGGGCGAAGATCTCCGGCATCGCCCCCAACCGGATGTAGTGGAGCTGGACGTCCTGCCGGGTCGTCAACTCGGCCTGGCCGCGGCCGTACTCCTCGGTGAGCTGGCCGACCAGCCGCAGCTTCGCGGGAGACAAGATCCCGTTGGGGAGCTTGATCCGCATCATCAAATAGCCGATCTTCGGCTTGTCGTGGTAGATTCCGTGCCACTGAAGGCGGAGCATGTCCTCCTCGGGCACTTCCTCGTAGTTCGCCGCCGCCAGCCGGTCGTACTCGTCGGCGAGCGCGTAGGGGGTCTTCTCCTTCTTGACGCGCTCGACGTAGTTGCGCCGCAGCACCTCCTCGGGAGTCGCCTCCGTCTTCGCCCGGAACGTCGCCCGACGCGGCGGCGCCGCCTCCTGGGGTTCTTCGTCAGCCATATTCCGAAGAGCCTCGATCCAAGGTCCGCGAACGCCCCGCGCCGTCCCTCCGCCGCGGCGGCCGATCAATCACCTTTCCACTGAAGATTATGTTACACGGCGAGCCGGACATTTTCAAGCCCCGATTCGCAATCGGAATTCCGACGATGACGACGACGCCAATCACGGCGGCCCCGACGCGACCCCGGCGGGTTTCCAACTTGCCCCGAGGAGACGCGCCCCGTCCCCTCTCCGGGCGGGCATGGCTATGGCCACATTTTTTCGAGTTGGAATTTGGGAAGGATGGAGAAGCGTCCGCCGTCCCCTCTCCCACAGCAAGATTATTCGTGGGACTCGTAAATCGTTATGGTGCCAGGTGTTGTCGCAAATCAGCCCAAGGCCGCCCTAAGTCATTGGACGGTTGGGTGATCGGACGAGGCATCCGGGATCGTTCTTGGACTTACGTCACTCACGAATAATCTTGCACAGGGAGAGGGGACGGAGTAGGCGGTTCGCGTCGTGGCAACATCCCGAGTCCGTCGCTAACGAGGAGGGCGGATGTTCGGCATCGGGAATTCGTCGCTCGCGTGTACGTTCCGGGCCTTCGCCTGAAGGATGCTCACCACGTCGATCGCATCGACGTAGGCGTCGTACTCGGCGCGTTCCTCGGGGGTCAGCGCGCCCTCGTTGCACTTATCGGCCAACTCGTCCACGCGCGCCTGGACCTCGGGCGACGCCCGAAGATCGACGATGCTTCGGGCGAACTCGGTCGGCATCATCCGGCCGACCGGGTCGAGCAGCTTCGAGAGGATCTCCGTCGAGCGAGCTTGATCGACGCTCATCCGATCCGCCCCCGTCGTCGCCTTTTCAGCGGTCCATGGCCACGCCTCCAGGATAGCCGCGCGACGGCTCGCGGGGGAAGTCGGCTCCGCGGCTCGCCGCCGTCCGCCTGGACTCCCGAACCGCCGGCGCGGACAATGGGCGCGAGCGGCCCCGGCCGTGGGATTCCCAACCGCCACGGCTGATCAGGGGATGCCGATCACAACGTCCTTCCCCCCTCGCGGGGGAAGGTGGCCCGAAGGGCCGGATGAGGGGGAGGACGAGCAAGACGACCGTTGGGACTTCAAGCCGCATGAGCTGGCTTTCGCGGGCGCCAGCGGCCCTTTTGCGCGCCGTCCCCTCATCTGACCGCCTCGCGGTCTGTCTTCCCCCGCGAGGGGGGAAGATCGCGAACCCGCCCCGGCCGCCGGAACCACGAACGAGGAGCAGCGATGCCGAAGATCGTCCTTTTGCGCCACGGCGAGAGCGTTTGGAACAAGGAGAACCTGTTCACCGGCTGGCGCGACGTCGACCTGTCGGAGCAGGGGAGGGTGGAGGCCAAGAAGGCCGGCGAAACGCTCAAGGCCGAGGGGTTCGTCTTCGACGTCGCCTTCACCTCGGTATTGAAGCGGGCCATCCGCACCCTCTGGTTCGCGCTCGACGAGCTGGACCTGATGTGGATCCCCGTCACCAAGTCGTGGCGGCTCAACGAGCGCCACTACGGCGCGCTTCAAGGGTTGAACAAGGCCCAGACCGCCGCCAAGTACGGCGACGAGCAGGTGTTGATCTGGCGGCGCAGCTACGACACGCCCCCGCCGGCCCTGGAGGAGTCCGACCCCCGCTTCCCCGGCGCCGACCCCCGCTACGCCGGCCTGTCCAGGGACGAACTCCCCAAGGCGGAGTGCCTCAAGGACACCGTCGCCCGCGTCCTGCCGTTCTGGAACGAGACGATCGCCCCGACGATCAAGAGCGGCGAGCGGGTCGTCATCGCCGCCCACGGCAACAGCCTGCGGGCGCTCGTGAAGTACCTCGACGGCGTCTCCGACGAGGACATCGTGGGCTTGAACATCCCCACCGGCATCCCCCTGGTCTACGAGCTCGACGACGCCCTCAAGCCGATCAAGCACTACTACCTCGGCGACCAGGACGAGATCGCCGGGAGGGCCGCCGCCGTCGCCGCCCAGGGCAAGGCGAAGTAGGACAAGCCCGGCCTCTCGGCTCACGAACCACGAAGCCCCCGGACGAGCCGACCGCCCGTCCGGGGGCTTCGTCTTGAAAGACGCCCCGCGGGGATCAGGCGACTCGCGCCAGGCACCGCCGCCGAAGCCCGACGACGGCGCCCGCCATGAGGGCGGACCCGGCCAGGGCGATCGCGGACGGCTCGGGGACCGAGGCCCCCGTCAGGGTCGCGTACGAGTCGCCGAGCCTGAGCGACACGGCGCCCATCCCCGAACCAATGGTGTTCGTCGCCTCGAGTTGGATCCGGAAATCGGGACCCGCGATCGCGCCGAGGGAGAAGACGCCGTCATAGCCGTCGTCGCCGGCCTCGATGTCGAACGTCCCGATCAAACCGTCGTTCAACAGCACCTTCATGTTCAGCGTCTCGCCAAGGGTGTTGTGATCGTACTTCAAGTGCAGCGCCATCGATTCGGCGCTGGCGATTCCCGTCCCCGTGAAATTCTGGGCCCAGTAGTCGCCGGCGTCCCAGACGTGGTACGGCGACCCGTTGCCCGCCGGATGGGACCATTCGAAACCTGGCTTGTCGAACGTCAGCACCGCGCCGGCGCGAGCCCGCGAGCCGACGACAAGGAGGAGAATCGCCGCGAACGTCACCATCGTCTTTCGCATCGGTGGCCTTTCGATGCGGCGCTCGGCAAGTCAGTCGGGAGGCCGCCGGCTCGCCAGAACTCGATCCCTTCCGTCCGCCGCTTCGCGGAGGGTCGTCGTTCGGGACCGCCGCCGACCCCGAACCGCCGGTCTCGACCGGAGACAGGCAATTTAACCGCCCTGACGATCCATAAAAGTTTGTATAAAAAAACCCACGCCCGCGTGGCGAACCGGAAACGCCGCGCGAGCCCGCGATCACGACCGACGAGGCCCGCCGCGCCCGCTTGACCCCGGTCGGCCGCTCGGCCACGATGAACGGACGACCTTTAAGATCAGGAGGCGTCCCCGTGCCCATCGTCGCTCGTCGCGATTTCCTCAAGACCGCCTCCATCGGCCTGTTCGCCGGTTCGGTTTCGGGAAGGTCGTTCGGGGCCGAACTCGGCGTCGACGACGGCCCCTTCGCCAGCGACGACGACGCGATCCGCGACGCGAGAAAAGCCGCCCTGGCCGCGCTCAAGCCCTCGCCGGCGGAACTCAAGCGCGGTTTGGAACTCCACGCCGACGCCCTCGTCTTCGAGTCCTACGGCTTCGCCCCCCGCGCGGCCGTCGACGGCGAGGCGTTCCAGGCCGCCGCCGACGCCGGCGCCTCGGAACAAGAACTGGTGGACTTGCGCGAGTCGATGTCGATGTCCCGCCAGGCCGTCGACCCCGACGAGCGCCTCGAGTTCTTCAAGGCGTTCGACGCCGCCGGCGTCACCTGCATCTTTCAGAACGTCGGCGAGGAGGGGAACGAACCGCTTCGCCTGCTCGGCCGCCTCTCCCACTTCACCCGCGCCACCGACCTGCTGGGCGATTCGCTCCGCAAGGCCGTCCGCCCCGACGACGTCCGCGCCGCCAGGGCCGCCGGCCGCCGTTGCCTGGCCTTCACCACCAACGGCGTGCCGCTCGGCGGGCGGTTCGAGAACGTCCGCGACGAGTTCCGCGAGCTTCGCCTCTTCCGAGAACTCGGCGTGGGGATGATGCACCTGACCTACAACCGCCGCAACCCCCTGGGCGACGGCGCCGGCGAGCCCGGCGACGCCGGAATCAGCGACTTCGGCCGCCAGGCCATCGCCGAGATGAACCGCCTGGGCGTCATCGTCGACGTCGCCCACTCCGGCTGGCGCACCAGTCTGGAAGCCGCGAAGGCGTCGACCCGCCCCATGGTCGCCAGCCACGCGACCTGCCGCGGCGTCTACTCCCACTTCCGCGGCAAGCCCGACGCGGTCGGTCGCGCCATCGCGGAAACCGGCGGCCTGGTCGGCGTCTGCTGCATCCCCCGCTTCCTCGGCGGCAAGGGCGACGTAACCGCCTTCCTCGACCACCTCGACCACGCCATCAAGACCTTCGGCTCCGAACACGTCGCCATCGGGACCGACGTCGCCCACGTCTCCCGCAACGACGCCGCCGAACGCGCCAAGGTCGGCAAGCGCCCCGACGGCCGCTCGTTCCTCGCCGCCGCCGGCCCCCGGTGGCAACACCTCTGGCCCGACGACCCCTACAAGACACCCCCCGGCGCCGAGAAAACCCTCGCCTGGACCAACTGGCCGTTGTTCACCGTCGGCCTCGTCCAGCGCGGCCATTCCGACGACGTCATCCGCCGCGTCCTCGGCCAGAACGTCCTCCGCGTCTGGGAGGCCAACCAAGCCGCCGCCGCCGACTGGTGACGCCTCGCCGACTGGACCTCGCGATCGGTATAATGTCCTTCCTCCCCTCGCGGGGGAAGGTGGCCCGAAGGGCCGGATGAGGGGGGGGCGAGCACGAAAACCCTCGGGATTCCGAGCCGCCTTGGGCCGGCTTTTCATCTCCCCCACGGCTTCTCTTGACGCCTCCCCCCTCATCTGACGCCTTCGGCGTCTGTCTTCCCCCGCGAGGGGGGAAGACCGTCCTCGACCTCGTAAACCCGGACCCTCCCCGACGCCGTCGCCTCGCGGACGCTCTCCGGGCGCTCGCGGACGAAGCGCTCCAGCGGCGAGGGGGCCGCGTTGACGTAAGGGTCGGATTCGATCAACAGATACGCTATACTGTATCGATCGATCGTCGCCGCGACGGCGTCCGGGTCGGCGTCGGCGTCGCCGGGACGCTCCGACGTCGCAACCTCAAGCGCCCGTCGCCCGGAGCGGAGGAAGACCTCGCCGGGGTGCCGGGTCAACACCGGGCCCGGCCTCGGCGCGGTTCGGAGCCAGGTACACGCGGCGTCGAGATCCGGATCGCGGTCGGCCCGCGCGCGCCGCCCCGCCGTGGCGAGCGTGTAACCCGCGTAAGGCAAGGCCGCCGCCAACAACAGCGCCGACGCCCGCCGACGTCCGAGCCTCGCCAAACCCTCCGCCGCGCCGACCAGAAGCGCGGGGATGAGCGGGATCAGGAACCGGCCGGCCTCGGTGTAGGGCCAGACCAGAAGCACGGCGAGCGTCGACAGCCCGACCAACCCCGCCAGCCGTCGCCGACGGCCGCGGAGCGTCGCCAGCCACCCGGCCAGCACGACCCCCGAGACCGCCGCCGCCCAAACGAGCGCCACCCGCCGCGTCGCCGCCGAACGACCGAAGACCGTGGCGACCTCGACGACGGGCGCCGTCAACTGATCCGGGATCCGCTCCATGTGGAACAGGGCTTGCCGCGGCAACGTCGCCGGCAGGTCGCCCAGCGCGCGCGCGAGCAACCCCGCCTGGGTCCGCGTCGGATCGTCGCCCGCCACCGATTTCGACCAGGCCAGCCAGGGCGCGACCACGACCGCCAGCGCGACCGCCAGCCGCGCGAGCGCCCGCCGATCCCCGCGCCACGCCAGTTCCGCCATCACCGCCGCCGCCAGCGCGATCCCCGCCTGCCTCGTCAAGACGGCCGCCCCCAGCGTCGCGCCCAGGAGCAACCCGCGAGGCCGTCGCGAGGCCGCCATGAGCACCGCCAGCCACCCCAACAAGTGAAAAAGCGGCTCCGACTGAATTCCGCCGCCGGCGCGATCCCACGCCCAGTTCACCGCCAACGCCAAACCCAAAGCCAGCGCCGGCCCGCGCGGGTACGTCGACCGAAACCAACGCCAGGCGACGACCGTCGCGGCCACGTTGCACGCGATCGACGCGACCCGCGCCGCGCGGAACGAAACGCCGGTCAGACTCCAGACCGCCGCCAGCAGCGCCGGATATCCCGGCGGGAAGTGGGCGTGCCGAGGCGCGTCGGGGTGGTCGATCGCGCGATAGCCCCGCCCCTCCGCAAGCGACCGCGCCAGCACGGCGTAGCCCGCGCCGTCGCCCCTGGGAGGCGCGTCCAGGTCCGCCCTCGCCAGCGTCGCCGCCGCCGCGACCGAAGCCACGATCAATCCGTCGAGCCACCGCCGCCGCATCGTCCCGTCGCCTCCGTCGCCTCGAAACCGATCCCGATTGGATCGTCCCGCGACGTCCGGGGCAAGCCTCCGGCGCTGGCACGGCATGTGCGTAAACCCATTCCGTGGAGCGGCGCCGAGACGTCGCCGGGATCGTCCCAGGGAGTCCGCCGGAGATGAGCGTCGACCCGAACGAAACGACCGCCGCCGCCGAGGCGTCCGAGGTCCTCTCCGCGGCCGACGTCATGACGCCCGCCGCGCGCACCTGCTCGCCGTTCAGCACCGTCACCGAGGCCGTGCTCTTCTTCAAGGAGCAAAACGCCGACGTCGTCCCGGTCGTCGACGCCGGCAAGCCGGTCGGCGTGGTGGTCGACCGCGACGTCGCCCTCGCCGTCCCCGACGTCCCCGACCTGGCCGAACGCCCGGTCTCCGAACTAATGGTCCAGGACTTCCCCATCGTCCCGGCCGACGCCCACGTCGACCAGGTCCTCCAGACGATGTCCGCGGCCGCCGCCCGGCTGGCCCTGGTCGTCGACGCCGAGGGCCTGCTCGCCGGACTGATCTTCTGGCCCGCCCTGGCGCGACGGCTGGCGCTCGACGAGACCGCGCCGCCGCCTCGTCCAGTCGCCACCGACCAAGACGGCGGAGCGATCCAACCGTGAACACCGACGAAATCGACGACATCCGCCGCCAGATGGCCCTGATCCGTCGCGACATCCACGTCGACGTCTCCGACGTCGTCGACGTGGTCGGCGAGGCCTTCGACTGGAGGGCGCCGATCCGAAACCACCCTTACGTCGCGCTCGGCGCCGGCCTGCTCGCGGGATACCTCCTGGTCCCCCGCAAGAAGACCGCGACGCCGCCGGCGCGACGGGCCGCCCCGGCGGTCCTCGCCGCGGCCGCCAACGGCGCGATCCCTCGGTCCCTGGCCGCCCGCGCCGAACCCCCGAGGGCCGCGAAGGCCGAGCCCTCCAAACCCGCGGGCCGCCGGCTCCTGGGATGGGTCGGAGGCATGATCTGGCCCCTGGTCAACCAGTCGATCCAGTCCTACGCGGCCATGTGGCTGGAGGACCAGATCAAACAGCAAATGAATCCCGATCGTCGGCCCCCCGAGGAACCCGCCCCGCCCTCGTCGGCGGAGCGGTCGGCGGGGCCTTACCCCTACGACGTCGCGCCGGTTCGGATCGCCCGCTGGGGATGACCGCCGGCCGCGGCTGACGCCTCGAATCCCACAAGTGAAAAGGAGCGCCGTCATGGCTTCCACCACCGCCGACAAGGCCCGTGAATCGATGCAAGAAGCCCGCGACAAGGCCGGCGAGGCCGGCGAAACCGTCATGAACCGCGCCCGCGAGGTCGGCGAGACCGTCGCCAACCGCGCCCGCGAGACCGGCGAGGCCGCCATGAACCGCGCCCGCGAGGTCGGCGAGACCGCCTACAACCGCGCCCGCGACGTCTACGACCACGCCGGCGACTACGTCCAGCCCTACCGCCGATCGTTCGAGGACTCGATCACCTCGAACCCCGTGAAGGCCGTCGGCGTCGCCCTGCTCGTGGGAGTCTGCATCGGATGGCTCATCAAGCGTTCCTGAACCCCCGGATCCGCGCCGCCGCAACCGCCGGCGGCGCGTCCGACGGTCTGATGGACGACGTCGGCTCGTTCGGCGGCGACCTGGCGGCCCTGGCGTCGCTGCAATCCCGACTCGCCGCGGCCGACGCCCGCGAGAGCCTCGCCAAGGCCGCGCCCGCCGTCGCCGGCCTGGCCCTGGCGGTCCTGCTGTGCGTCGCCGCGGCGGTCGTCGCCGCCGCGGGCCTGGCGCTCTGGATCGCCGAGCGCTACGCCGTCGCCACCTCGACGGCCCTGATGCTCGTCGGCCTGGGCGCCGCGGTCCTCGCCGCGATCCTCGGCGTCGTCTCCGCCCGCCTTCTCGGCTCCAGCGTCACGCCCTTTCGACGCTCCTCCGAGGAACTCGGACGCAACATCGCCTGGGTCAAAACCACCATCGCCCATAGCGGCCGGTGATTGATCGATAAATCCGAATCCCAGGACGAACGCCGCGACCCGCCGGGGCCCGCGGCGTTCGTCGTTTCATCCCGCGACCGCCCCGCGCATCGCCGCGCTGAGAACCACGGCGCCCGCCCACGCGCGATCCATCACCCTCCGCGGCGCGCCGCGCTCCAGCAAGACCCCCTCGCCCCCGACGCCAGGCGCGCCAGCGCGAAGAACACCCCCAGCAGGTAGCGCGGCACCGCGACCGCTTTGGACATCCGCGTCCCCCTGAATCCTATCTCCGTCCCCTCTCCCACCGGGCTGACGACCCGACACTTTTTCGCAAGCCGTCGCCAA
>CALCIB010000183.1 GCA_937907525.1 uncultured Planctomycetales bacterium
AGCGCAGGGCGATCCCGGCCCCACCGGTCCCGCCGGAGCGCAGGGCGATCCCGGCCCCACCGGTCCCGCCGGAGCGCAGGGCGATCCCGGCATCGACGGGGCCACGGGCGCGACGGGAGCCACCGGGGCCACGGGCGAGACGGGCGCCACCGGCGCCACCGGAGCCACGGGTGAGATGGGCGTCGCCGGAGCCACGGGGGCCACGGGGGCCACCGGAGCCACGGGTGAGATGGGTGGCGTCGGAGCCACGGGGGCCACGGGGGCCACCGGAGCCACGGGTGAGATGGGCGTCGTCGGCGCCACCGGGGCCACCGGAGCGACGGGCGAGCCGGGTCAGGGCGGGATCACGGACATCGCCTTCATGTCCGGCGGGTCCTCGCAGGTCACGATCCAGGCTGACGGGACCGTCGTCGATCCCGCGGTCGGCGGCGCCGAGGTGCTCGTCATCGCCACGCCCGGCGATAGGATCGTGGTGTACGGGAGCCTGCAACTCACGGACGCTCCGCCGAGCCCGGCGATGGTGCATATCGCGTACAGCACCGACGGCGGCGCCATGTACGTCTCGTCGGACATGGG
Organism: uncultured Planctomycetales bacterium; assembly: GCA_937907525.1. GTDB lineage: Bacteria > Planctomycetota > Planctomycetia > Isosphaerales > Isosphaeraceae > Paludisphaera. The sequence continues at coordinate 577 of CALCIB010000183.1, forward strand.
CTTTGCGATCGATGCCGACCATCTGATGGTCTCGCTCAACGGCGTCCTGGACGGGTTCACCGATAACGATCAGGTCATGGTGAGGTTCGTCATCGACGGCACGCCGGGCGAAGACGTCAACGTGTCGGGCTTCTACCTGACCGCGTTCGTGTCGCAAGGCATCGTCTGAGCGTCGAGGTTCGGCTCGCTTCGGTCGGCGGTCGTCCCTCGCGGGCGACCGTCGGCTTGACCCGCGACGTCGATGAAGGATAAGATCCCTTCATCGACGTCGTTTCGACGTTCGAAATCCTTCCAGGGGCCTCGGCCCCGCGCCCGGCGTCGCTTCGATGGGCCCAATCGACGCACTCTCTCCATGGCCGACGAACGCATCCGGCGGCAGATCGCCTTTCTGGCCGCCCAGTTGATGTACGAGCGCTTGGAGTCGGAATACTTCACCGCCAAGCGCAAGGCCGCCAAGCAACTTGGGGTCGAATATCGCTACCGCCCCGGCGACCTCCCCTCCAACGCCGAGATCCGCGACCAGATCCAGGCCACGGCCCGCATGCGGGAAGGCCCCAAACGCCTGGACGTCCTCCGCGAGATGCGGCTGGAGGCCCTCCGCATGATGCGGAAGCTGGCGCGATTCCGCCCCCGGCTGATCGGCAGCGTCTGGACCGGACACGTCCGCAAGGGGTCCGACATCGACCTGCACGTCTTCAGCGACTCCCTCTCCCCCGTCACCGACGCCCTCGACGAACACGGCTTGGCCCACGATGTCGAGCAGAAGCGGATCGTCAAGTACGGCGAGGAGCGCGTCTTCACCCACGTCCACCTGGACGACCGCTTCCCCTTCGAGTTGACCGTCTACCCCGAGGACAAGGTCCACTACGTCTTCAAGAGCAGCATCACCGGCAAGGCCATCGAGCGCGCGTCCATCGCCGAGCTTGAGGCGTTCCTCAAGGCCGAGAAACCCGACGTCGACCTGGACTCCGAGATCGAGCGCGTCGAGGACCACGTCGACCGCTTCGAGCTGTACCGTCTCCTGCTCCGGCCGCTGGAGGGCGTGAAGCAAAGCCCCAAGCACCATCCGGAAGGCGACGCGCTGTATCACAGCCTCCAGGTCTTCGAGTTGGCTCGCGAGGAGCGTGGGTACGACGAGGAGTTCCTGCTGGCGGCGCTTCTGCACGACGTCGGCAAGGCGATCGACCCGGCCGACCACGTCGCCGCGGCTCTTCAAGCGCTTGAGGGGACGATCACGCCCCGGACGGAGACGCTGATCGCCTTGCACATGGACGCCCTGGCCTATGTGCAGGGGACGCTCGGCGCCCGCGCGCGACTGCGCCTGGAGCGATCCGAGGAGTTCGACGACGTAATGCTTCTGCGCGAGTTGGACACCCGCGGCCGAGTCCCCGGCGCGGACGTCTGCGAGTTGGAGGAGGCGTTGGAGTTCGTCCGGGAGCTTGCGTTGGAGAACGAGGAATAGCCCCGCGTCAAAGTTGATCTTTCGGTCTTTTCTTGTAGGCTGGACCCGGCCCGCGCGGGCCTTGGCCTCCACCAAGCCGGGGCGCGGCCGGCCTACGAGGGAAGCCGACGTTTTCCACGCGGGAGCGCGATCCATGGGACGGCCGAAATCCCGAGGACGGATTCGATTCCCCGGTAATCCCTGGCCGGACGGCCACGCCGTGACCGAGTTCGCCTGGACGGCCCGCGTCGAGCGCGGCACGGGGATCTGGTTCGACCTCCATCTGAGGACCGAGGACTACGACGCGGCCGACGCCCGATCGCGCCGCGCTCCGGTCGAGGAGGACGAGCCGGGGGCGTCCGATTGGGAGTCGCGGATCGTCTGGTGCAACTACGGTCGTTGCACGCTCTCGTCCACCTTCTGGGCCGGCTCGGCCAGGGGGTTCCTGGTCGCCACCGATCGCGAGCCGCTGGACTGGAGGAAGCTGCCCGGGCGGGTGTTCCTCGTCGACGAGCCCCCCGTCGACGTCGACGGCGCCGCGCGGCCCGCGTTCAACGTCTACCTGACGGGTCACGACGCGGCGGGCGGGCATCGGATCGCTTTTCGCCGCGAGGCCGGGAAGCGGACGTTCGCGATCGACTGGCGGGGACGGATCGCGCTGGCCTACGGCGGGGCGACCGAATATCGCCACGAGTTCGAGGCGAGCTTGACGGGAATCCCCTTCGGCGGCATCGAGCTTCCAAACGTGGCCGACAGGCAACGGGCCCAGGACCTGGTCGACCCCTTCGTCGCCGACCTTCGGGAGTTCGCGACGCGATCGCGCGACGGGCGGATCCTGATGTTTCCGAAATGAGCGGGTCGGCGGGTCGGCGGGTCATTCGTCCGGCGGGTCGTCCAACGGCGTTTGGCCCGTCGGGGGGGGCGGGCGTTCGGCCCAGGCGGTGGAGCGGAGGTGGACGACTTCGGCCCTGAGGCGTCGCAGCGTCCGTCGGCAGGACGGGCAGGCGGCGACGTGGGAGCGGTCCTCCGGCGCGGCGACGTCCTCGGCCGCCAGCGCCAGGAGGACGCTCTGGTCAGGGCACGGGGTCGTCGTCGGGCTCATGTTTCAGTTCCTCGCCGTAGTAGCGGCAGAGTTCCTTCACCTGTTGCAGCACCCGCCAGGAGTTGACGTACACGGCGTTGGGCTTGATTCCCAGGGCGTCGGCCGTCTGGGCGCCGGTCTTCCCCTGGATCACCGACATCTCGAAGCACCGCCAGACTCGCTCGGAGGAGCGCCGACGGGCCTTGTCGAAGGCGTACTGGAGGATGCGCGCGTGGTGGGCGCGTTCGAACTCCCGGCGCTGGGTTTCCTCGTCGTCGGCTTGCTCCAGCGCCCGCCTGGTCCAGCCGTCGACGGCGTTGCGTTGGGTCTGGCCGCGGCGGACGAAGTCGATCAGGGTGTTCCGGGCCATGGTGAACAGCCAGGAACGGAACCGGGTGCGCTCGCGGTCGTAGGTCTTGATCTTGCCGCAGAGTTTCAGGAAGACGTCCTGGACCAGGTCCTCGACGTCGCCGTCGGAGAACCCTTGCTTGCGGAAGTAGCCGGCGAGCAAGGGCTTGTAGATCGCGTAAAACTCCGCCCATCGGTTCGGGCCCTGGCTCTGGACGTCCCGGATGAGCGAGGCCTTGGTGGGGGTGCCACTGATCGGCATGATCTGGGTCCGATCGTCATGGAGGGATCGTGCGACGTCCTGGTCAGCCATGGCGCTCCTCGCGTCCCACACGATATCACGACGATCTGGATGACGCCTAGATATCTCTCGGCCTCTTCCACGACTTTTCGCCCCTCGTCATCCCGGTACGCGGGAGCGGCTTCGTTCTTACACGGCGCGGCGGATCCGGCCTCGTTTCGGGTAGAATGGTCGGTCGGGGCGACGCCCGCCTCGAACGACCGGACCAAGGGGACGACATGGCGATCGACACGAGGATCCAGCGCGGGGTGATGAGGCGGTTCGCCACCGGGGTGACGGTGGTCACCACCGGCGGCCCGATGGGGACGCACGGGATGACGGCCAACGCCGTGGCGTCGCTCTCGCTGGATCCCCCCCTGCTCCTGGTCGCCGTCGACAAGCGGGCGCACCTGTTGGGGCATCTGAAGGTCAACCGCTGTTTCGCGTTGAACATCCTCCGGCTGGACCAGGAGGACGTCTCCAGACGGTTCGCCCTCCCCGGGCCCAAGGACTTCAAGGGCCTGGACGTGTTCACCGACGCGACCGGGGCCCCGATCATCGCCGGCTGCCTGGCCCACGCCGACTGCCGGGTCGTCGAGATCCTCCCCGGCGGCGACCACGAGATCTTCCTCGGCGAGATCGTCGGCGGCGCGGTCGACGACGACGGCGCCCCCCTGATCTACTTCGCCGGCGGCTACCGTCGGCTGGCGGACTGATGGCCGCGGGAGCATCGGCCCCGGAGGCCGAATCGGACCCCGCCGGAACCGGCTTCGGCCTCACCCGCGCCCACGGCTGGGTCCTGCTGGCCGCGGCGCTGGGGTGGCTGTTCGACGCCATGGACCAGCGTTTGTTCATTTTGGCGCGCACCCCCGCCATCCGCGATCTGACCGCCGGCGCCGATCCCGCGGCGTTGCCGACGCTCGCCGGCTGGGCGACGGCGCTTTTCATCGCCGGCTGGGCCACCGGCGGGTTGGTCTTCGGGCTGGTCGGCGACCGTCGCGGCCGGGTCCGGACGATGGCGCTTACGATCCTGATGTACTCCGTCTTCACCGGGCTTTCGGGCCTGGCGCGGTCGTGGCCGGAGTTCGCCGCGTATCGCTTCCTCTGCGGCATGGGGATCGGCGGCGAGTACGCCGCCGGCGTCGCGCTGGTGGCCGAGACCATGCCCGCCCGCTTCCGAGCGCTCGCGCTGGGGATGGTGCAGGCGGCCTCGTCGCTGGGCGCGATCCTCGGCTCGGCGGCGAGCCTCTGGATCGGTCCCCAGGCGAAGATCGGCGGTTGGGAGGGGTGGCGGCTGCTGTTCTTCCTCGGCGTGATCCCCAGCGTCCTGTTGGTCCTGATCCGGCTCCGCGTCCCCGAGCCCGACCGCTGGCTGAAGGCCCGCGACGAGGCCCGCCCCGGCCGCGAGCTGGGGGACGTCCGCGCGATCTTCCACGACCCGGTCTTGCGGCGGCGGAGCGTCATCGGCATGACGTTGGGGGTGGTCGGCCAGATCGGGCTTTGGAGCATCGGCCTGTACACGCCGGAACTGGTCCGCGACGTCGTCTTCGCCGAGCACCGCCGCGAGCTGGCCGTGCAAGCCGACACTCTTGACGACCTGGCCGTCGCCTGGGCTTCCAGGACCGGCGGCGACGCCGATTCCAGGCTCGCCCACTGGAAGGCCGAGGCCGATCGCCACGTCGGCCGCGGGACGCTGTTGCAGGACGTCGGCTCGTTCTTCGGCGCGCCGTTTTGCACCTGGATCGCGATCCGGTTCGGCCGTCGCCAGGCGTTCGCGACCGCCTACGCGATGGCGATGGCCTCGGTCTGGCTGGTCTTCGGCGGCATGACCCGGGGGGCCGACGCGGTTTGGATGCTGCCGCTCTTGGGCTTTTGCACCTGCGGGATCTTCGGGGTGATCGTGGTCTACCTGCCGGAGTTGTACCCCACCCGTCTGCGCGCCACCGGCATGGGCTTCTGCTACAACATCGCCCGCTACCTCACCGCCGCCGCCCCGATCCTGCTGGGCCGATTGGCCGTCGCCTCCGGCGGCTACTCCCGCGCGGCGCTGGTGATGTCGCTGGTCTACGTCCTGGGCCTGGCGGTCGTCCCCCTCGCCCCCGAGACCCGCGGCCGGCCGCTGCCGGAGTGATAAAATAAACAAATCTAGTATCGTAAAATCAATAAAATCCCGTCCCCTCACCCCCCTGGGCTGACGACCCGACACTTATCGAATCCCGCATGCGACTCTCACGCAAGCCGGCGCTTAACGGCCTTCTCCCCTTGAGG
>CALCIB010000184.1 GCA_937907525.1 uncultured Planctomycetales bacterium
TCGCATGCGGGATCCGATAAGTGTCGGGTCGTCAGCCCGGCGGGAGAGGGGACGTCGGATTGGCACCGATGACGGACGTTGGAAGGACTTCGACCCGATGGCGACGGCGGTCGGCGACCTGGTGGCGCGGGTGGACTCGGTGGTCCACGTCTACGGTCGGTCCACGCGCGCCCTGGACGGCGTGACGGCCGAGTTCCCCTCGGGGCTGATGATCGGGCTGATCGGCCCCGACGGCGTCGGCAAGTCGACCTTGATGGGGCTGGTCGCCGGCTCGCGGAAGGTTCAGTCGGGCAAGGTGGCCGTCCTGGGGGGCGACATCGCCGACGAAGCCCACCGCCGCGCCGTCTGCCCCCGGATCGCCTACATGCCGCAAGGGCTGGGGAAGAACCTCTACCCGGAGTTGAGCGTTTACGAGAACGTCGACTTCTTCGCCCGCCTCTTCGGCCTCTCGGCCGCGGAGCGTCGCGAGCGCATTCCCGCGCTTCTGGAGGCGACCGGGCTGGGGCCGTTCCCGGATCGGCCGGCGGGGAAGCTCTCCGGCGGCATGAAGCAGAAGGTGGGGCTTTGCGGGGCGCTCGTCCACGACCCCGACCTGCTGATCCTCGACGAGCCGACGACGGGCGTCGACCCCCTCTCCCGCCAGCAGTTCTGGAGCCTGATCGACACCATCCGCGAGTCCCGTCCGGGGATGAGCGTGCTGGTCTCCACCGCCTACATGGACGAGGCCCGGCGGTTCGACTGGCTGCTCGCCATGAACGCCGGCCGGATCCTGGGGGCGGGGACCGTCCAGGACGTCCTCGACCGCGCCGGGGCCAGGGATCTTGAAGCGGCGTTCGTCCGGCTTCTGCCGCCGGAGGCCCGTCGCGATCATGAGGAACTGGCGATTCCGCCCCGGCGGGAAGTCGAGGGGCCCCCGGCGATCACGGCGCGGGGGCTCACCAAGAAGTTCGGCGACTTCACGGCCGTCGACGACGTACACTTCACCATCCCCCGCGGCGAGATCTTCGGCTTCCTGGGCTCCAACGGCTGCGGCAAGTCGACCACGATGAAGATGCTCACCGGCCTGATCCCGCCGACCTCCGGCGAGGCGCTCTTGTTCGGCGAGCCGATCGACGCGGGGGGCGTCGACGCGCGCAAGCGCGTCGGCTACATGTCGCAGGCGTTCTCGCTCTACGCCGAGTTGACCGTCTCGCAAAACCTCTGGCTGCACGCGCGGCTGTTCCACCTGGCCGCCGAGACGAGGGCCGGACGGATCGACGAGTTGGTCGGGCGCTTCGGCCTGGGTCCGTACCTGGACCACGACTCCGGCGCGTTGCCGCTGGGGATTCGCCAACGGCTCTCGCTGGCGGTCGCCGTGATCCACGAGCCGGAGATCCTGATCCTCGACGAGCCGACCTCGGGCGTCGACCCGGTGGCGCGCGACGAGTTCTGGGAGCTTCTGATCGAGCTGTCGCGGGGCGAGTCGATCACCATCTTCATCACGACCCACTTCATGAACGAGGCGATGCGCTGCGATCGGATCTCGCTGATGCACGCCGGCAAGGTGCTCGCCGCCGACGCCCCCGAGGCGCTCGTCGCCGCCCGGGGCGCGCCGGATCTGGAGACGGCGTTCATCGGCTACATCGAGGACGCCGTCGGCGCCGGGAGCGAGGCCGGCAAGGACGAACGGGCCCGCGAGGCGCTTCGGCGGGCGATGGCGGCCGAGGCCCGCGGCGGGGCCGGCTCGTCCCTGTTCAGCCTCGGCCGCGCGCTGGCGTTCGCCCGCCGGGAGACGGCGGAGATCCTTCGCGATCCGGTGCGGCTGGCGTTCGCGTTCGTCGGCTCGCTCCTCTTGATGCTGATCTTCGGCTACGGCATCACCACCGACGTCGAACACATCCGCTACGCCCTCTTCGACCAGGACCAGACGCCGGAGAGCCGGTCGCTGGACGCGGCGTTTTCCGAGACCCGGCGGACGTTCCGCGAGCTGGGCCCCGTCGCCTCCGAGGACGAGGCCCGCGCCCGGCTGAGGGCCGACGACGTCTCGATGGTGCTTGAGGTCCCCCCCCACTTCGGCCGCGACCTGATTCGAGGTCGCCGGCCCGAGGTCGCCGCCGTCATCGACGGCTCCAGCCCGTTCCGGGCCGAGACGATCAAGCAGTACGCCGAGGGGACCTACACGACCCACATGGAGGACCAGTACCGGACCCGTTTCGCCGGCGAGTCGTTCGCCCCCTCGGCCGGGATCCAGCCCAGGTTCCGCTACAACCCGACGTTCGAGAGCGTCTACGCCATCGTTCCCAGCGTCCCGCCGATCCTGATGGTCCTGATCCCGGCGATCCTCACGGCGGTCAGCGTCGCCCGCGAGAAGGAACTGGGGTCGATCGTCAACTTTTACGTCTCGCCCGCGACCCGGCTGGACTTCCTGATCGGCAAGCAGGCGCCCTACGTCGCCATCGGCATGATCAATTTCGTCCTGCTGACGGTCATGGCGGTCGCGGTCTTCGGCGTTGGAGTGAAGGGGAGCCTGGCGATGCTGACGCTCTGCGCCCTGCTGTACGTCGTCGCCACCACGGCGCTGGGACTGACGATCTCCGGGATCACCGGCTCGCAGGTGGCCGCCGTCTTCGTGACCACGATCCTGACCATGGTCCCGACGACGCAGTTCTCCGGGATGCTCCAGCCGGTCTCCACCCTGATCGGCGGCGCGCGGGCGGTCGGCTACGTCTGGCCGACGACGTATTACATGCACGCCAGCGTCGGCGCCTTCACCAAGGGCCTGGGCCCGCGGCTGCTGATGAACGACGCCTTGATTTTGGCGGCCTTCATCCCGGTCCTCACGCTCGCGGCCGTCGCGCTTCTGCGGCCCCAGGAGGCTTGACGCGGTGGAACGACTCGCCAACGTCTTCTGGCTGGGTTTGAAGGAGCTTCGGAGCCTCCGCGGCGACACCGTGCTGGTGGTCTTCGTCCTCTACGCCTTCACGTTGGCGATCTACACCCAGGCGCGCGGGACGTCGTCGGAGGTCCACAACGCCTCGATCGCCTTCGTGGACGAGGACGGCTCGGCGCTGTCGCGGAAGATCGTCGAGGCGTTTTATCCGCCTCGCTTCCAGCGCCCCGTCATGCTGGGGGCGGACGAGGTCGACGACGCGATGGACGCGGGCCGGTTCATGTTCGTGGTCGAGATCCCGCCCCTGTACGAGCGCGACCTCCGCGCCGGCAGGCGGGCCGAGGCGTTGGTGGGGATCGACGCCACGGCGATGCTCCAGGCGAGCGTCGGCGCGGGCTACATCCGGAACATCATCTCCGACCAGGTCTCCGAGTTCCTCTCGCGGGCGGACGCGGACTTCCAGGCGCCGGCGAACCTCGTGATCCGCAAGGCGTTCAACCCCAACGGCGAGACCAGTTGGTTCAACGCCGTGGTGGCGCTGGTCAACCAGGTGTCGCTCTTGACGACGATCTTGACCGGCGCGGCCTTGATCCGGGAGCGCGAGCACGGGACGATCGAACACTTGTTGGTGATGCCGTTGTCGGCGATGGAGATCGCCGTGGCGAAGGTCTGGTCGAACGCGCTCGTGATCCTGGTCGCGGTGGCGGCGTCGATGGCGGTGGTGGTCCAGGGGGTGTTGCGGGTGCCGATCGCGGGCTCTCCCTGGCTGTTCATGGCGGGGGTGGGGCTTTATCTGTTCTTCGCGACGGCCCTGGGGGTGTTCCTGGGGACGGTCGCCCGGACGATGGCCCAGTTCGCGCTTTTGATCATCCTGATCCTGATCGTGCTGATGCTGCTTTCCGGCGGTCAGACGCCCGTGGAGAGCCAGCCGGTCTGGCTTCAACGGCTGACGTTCCTCCTGCCGTCGCGGCACTTCGTGAGCTTCTCGCAATCGATCCTGTTCCGGGGGGCGGGGATCGAGGCGGTCTGGCCCAACTTCGCGATGGTGGCCCTGGTCGGCTCGGCGTTCTTCGCGTACAGCCTGAAGCGGTTCCGGCGGTCGATCGCGCTTAGCCGGTGACGGCCGCGGCGGGCTCCGCGGCGGCTTCGGCGGCCTGGGCCGCGGCCGCGGTGGATTCGACGTAGGCGTCGAGAACCTCGTCGATGGGCCCGTCGGCGACCAGCCGGCCCTTGTGCATCCAGAGGCCGCGGTCGCACAGGTCGCGCAGCGAGGACAGCTCGTGGGAGACCAGGATGACCGCGTGCGAGCGGTCCATCAGGCTTCGGATCCGCTCGGTGGCCCTGGCTCGGAACGCGGCGTCGCCGACGCCCAGCGACTCGTCGACCAGGAGGATCTCCGGGTCGATCGCCGTGGCGACGCCGAAGGCGAGCCGGGCGTACATGCCGCTGGAGTAATACTTGAGCGGCAGGTCGGCGAACTCGCGAAGGCCGGTGAACTCGTGGATGGCGTCGACCTTCGCGAGCATCTGCCCGCGCGTGAAGCCCAGCATTGCGCCGTTGAGCAGGATGTTGTCGAAGCCGGAGAGTTCGGGGTTGAACCCCGCGCCCATCTCGATCAGCGGGGCGACGGTGCCGCGCACCGCGACGGTGCCGGAAGTCGGCGGGTAGATCCGCGCCAAAAGCCGCAAGAGCGTGCTCTTGCCGGCGCCGTTGGAGCCGACGATGCCGACGCGCTCGCCGTGCTCGATGCGCAGGTCGACGTCGCGAAGCGCCCAGAATTCGGAGTTGGGGACCGGTCGCTCCCGGCGCAGGACCAACTCCAGGACGGCCCGCTTGAGGGTGTACATCTTGTCGGAGTAGTTCACGAACCGCAGCGAGACGCCGCGAAGCTCGACGAGCGGGCCCGCCTGGTCCTCGGCGCGGTCGCGGCGAAGACCCCGGCTCCGGCCGTCAGAGCCGGAAAACCATCTTGTCTTCGTTGGCCTTGAACGTGGCATATCCGACCCCCAGGCTGACGGCCGCCAGGACGGCGGCGATCAAGACGACGTCCAGCCGCGGCAATCGGCCGGCGTTCAGGACGTCGTGGAACATCTCGACGAAGTAGAAGGCGGGATTGAGCCAGAACCGCCAACGCAGGTCCTCGGGGAACTGCGAGAGCGGATAGATGATCGGCGTGGCGAAGTACCAGGCCTGGATGAACACTCCCACCAGGTGCCCGCAGTCGCGGAAGAACGTGTTGGCGGTCGCCACGATCAGGCTCAACCCGAGCGTGAAGACGAACGTGAGCGCGACCCCGACCGGCAGGAACAGCATCGCCGGCGACGGTCGCGCGCCCAGCGGGACCAACACCAGGAAGAGCGCCGCCAGCGAGAACATGCTCGTCGCCAGGTTGATCAGCACCCGGACCAACGGGAAGACCAGCTTCGGGACGTAGATCTTTCGGATCAAGACCTCGTTCTGGATGATGCAGGTCGACGCCTCGGTGATCGATCCGGCCATGAACCCCCAGGGGACCATCCCGGCCAGGAGGTACAGCGTGTAGCTGCCGCCGTCGCCCATCCTCATCGGCATGATCTGCGAGAAGACCATGGAGAGGGTGAACATCATCAAGAGCGGGTTGACCAGCGTCCACAGGAAACCCATGAACGAGCGCTGGTAGCGGACCCGAAGGTCCTGCACGACCATGTTCTGCACGACCGGCCAGAACCGGGCCAGCTCGGCGCGGTCCTCCGCCAGGCGACGGCCCCAGACCCGCGACGGGCGGAACCGCGGCGGGGCGGGGAAGGTCTCGACGGCCTCGTCGGCCGCCGGCTCGTTGTGGACGTCCATGTTCACCTGTGTGCCGTCTCCCCACGGCGCGCCGGGCGAGGTCCGTTCGCCTCCGGCCGATACGTCGCGATCTTACGAGGAACCTCGACATCCCGGAAGGTCAACCGGCGCGGGGCCGGGCGTCGATTCGCTCTCGCCTTCTCCCCTTGAGGGAGAAGGTGGCCCGAAGGGCCGGATGAGGGGTCGACCGGCATCGCCGACAAGCGGAAGCGGGCGCGCGACGAAGACCGTCGAATCCCCAGGCTCTCGGTCGGACCACCCCTCATCCGGCCTTCGGCCACCTTCTCCCTCAAGGGGAGAAG
>CALCIB010000185.1 GCA_937907525.1 uncultured Planctomycetales bacterium
GGGTCGGCCGTCCGTTTCGTCTCGGCGTCGTTTCGCTCGACAGGGGAGATGATACGGGCGTCTTCGCCGACGGTCAACAACCCACCCCGGAATCACTCTCAAGCCGTATCGTAAACTGCTTTGCACAAATCGTTTATGACTCGGAATTTTTTCTGGTTCGCGTCATCTCGACGGGGGTCCCGGCCATTCCGGAGGCCGATTGTCCGGGTTAAGCCGCCGCCAGGCGTCGAAACTCGGTCCCGGCCGGCTGGACGATTGGTAAATTTGGTGGTTCGCACCCGATAAGTGAGGTTACGGAAGGCAGGGAACGGCCGTAAGTCCCCAAGGGAGAGGGATCGACCATGGGCGCCACCGGATTGATGCACGCGCGGCGGTCGATCGGACGCCGAGGAACGGGCGGCGGGCGGATCGGGCGGACCAAGCCCGCCGGAACGGAGTGCCCCGCGATGACGACGGACGTCGACGAGGCGACCCAGGTCGACTGGGTCCAGAGCGTGCTCTTCGACCGCGGGTATCTGGCTCGGATCCGCGGCGAGGCGATCAAGGTGTACCTGGTGGTGATCGAGGCGGCGGGGGGGCTTCCCGACCGCAGCGTCACCGTCAGCTTGAATCAGTTGACCGCCAGGACGCGGTTATCCACCCCCACGGTCATCGACGGCCTGTCGCAACTGGAGCGGCTGGGGCTGGTGGTCTCCACGACGGGGCCTCGGGGGAAGGTGAAGACGTATTACGTCGCCGACCCGCCGGCCCTGGACGCGGACTGAGTCACCCATCGTCGCAAGGGCGATTGGGCGTGGATCGAGGCGGGCCGTCGTCGGCGACGGGGCGTCGTCGGACGATTTCGAGGCGAGGTGGCATCCGGCCATGGGATCGTACTTCTTCCGAGTCGAGCACGACCTCTTAAGGTCCGACGCCTTCCGATCGCTCGGGGGCTCGGCGATCAAGGTCTACCTCGTCATCGGGCTCTATTCGGACTTCGGCACCGATTGGGGCTATCCCAGCACTCGGACCATCGCGAGGCAGGCGGGGTTGAGCCGGCAGACGGTCATCGACGCCATTCAGGAACTCGTCGACGCGGGTTTGTTGATCGCCAACAAGTCGCGGGGGAGGTCCACGGCGTATCGGGTGATCCGCCAGCCCGCGCCGGAGCGGCGGCCGACCGGCGACCGCGCCCGCCCAAAGGTGGACGAGAAATCGGGCCGGGCCGCGAAAACCGGCCGAGTTTCTTTAGACGATCCCTCGGAAACCGGTCCAGAATTCTTAGTCGACCCCTCGAAAACCGGTCTATTTTCCTTGGTCGAGCCGGTCCAGAAGTTGGACCGCCCCGGCCGCGAGGATAGGCCCAAACGAGAGACAGGATCGAAAGAGGACACAACGTCGACGGCGATCCCCGGCACTCCGTTCCGTCTGGGGGCCGACGGCCGCCTTGTTGTTGCGGTCGATTTGCGGGAATTGCTGACCAGCCAGGGGCTGCCGAAAGACCTCGCGAGTCGCCTGATCACGCAGCGCGATCCCGAGGCGGTGGCGAAGGTGCTCCTCAACGCCTTCTACCTTCAAAGCCAAGGTAAGCTGCAAAACGGCCCTGGCTATATAAGGGCGGGGATCGAGGACGGCTACGACCTGCTCCCCCAGGTGGCGACCCGGCTGGAGAGCCGGCGTCGGGAGTTGGCGGAGCGGCTCGGCCGGATCGAGCGGGAGCGGAGCCGGGCGCGCGAGGTCGACTCGCTGGCGTCCCAGGAGGCGGCCGTCTCCTACGTCCTTGAGAACCTTCATCCCGAGGAATTGAAACGATTTACGGCGATCGCCCTGGACACGCTCCCGGAGCCGGTGGTGCGTCGCAACCCGACCTTGTCGAACCCCTTCGTCCGCGGCAAGGTCTACGAGCTGGCGTGCGGCGATCCCGTCGACTAAAACTTTCGCCGCGCCGCCCCGCCGCAAGCGATCCCGTCACAGGGATTCCGGTCGAAGAGTGTTAACGCTTGAAAAATCATGAGTTACGATATTCCGTACATGCAATTTGCATGCACGGGATAGCATGGGGCTAAGCCGTCCCTCCCGGCTTTCGGAGGACCAGGAGGTCGCGGACCTGGCCGAGCAGCCGACCCTCGACGCGGGCGCGGCGGACCTGCTGGGGGGTGTAGTCGCCGCTCATCGGGCAACTGATCCGGCGCTCGGGGAGGAAGCCGGCGTCGATGCCGGCGCGGTGGCCCAGGAAGGCGTGGTCGATGTAGCCGTGGCCGCGGGGGAGATCCTTTTCGGTTTGTGACGCCAATAAAAGCGCGAGCCGGCCGCCGGGCTTGAGTTTTAAAAAAGCCGACACGGCCAGCCCGCGGAGGAACTCGACCCAGGCGTCGAGGGGGGCGGCGGCGATGCCGTCGCGGTGGTACTTGCGGGCGAGCATCGAGTGATAGGGGGGGTCGCAGAAGACCAGGGCGCAGCCGTCGGTCTCGGGGGGAAGGCCGGTTCGGACGTCGAGGGGGCTGACGTCGGGTCGGACGGGATCGATGTCGAAGGCGAGGCAGCGGCGGTCCATGGCGGCGCAGACGTCCAGGGCGGGGCCGCCGCCGGCCATGGGGTCGACGACCAGGTCGCCGGGGTCGGTGAAGTAGAAGACCGCGTGGGCGATCAGGTCCGGGGGAATGGCGCCGGGGTGGGGGACGCCGAAGCCGCGATCGTGGCGGAACGACCAGACGTCGTAGGGGGTGGGGCGGAAGTCGCGGGCGTACTTGTCGCGGCGGCGAAGGTCCTTGTAGGCGGCGTGGATCGTCTTGGTCCCGGCGTCGAGCTGGACGACCCCGGCGGCGGCGCGGGGGTCGCCCTCCCTGGCCTTGGACCACACGGCGCGGGCCTGGCGGTACAAGTCCTTGCCGCCCAGGCCGATGCGCTCGGCGACGGCGGCGTCGACCCGCCCTCGCCCTCCCCTCCCCTTCCCCGTCTCGGCTGGAGCGTCGGAATTCCGACGCTCGGCGGGGTCGCTCCAGGAGGGGTGGTCGCCGAAGGGGATGGTTCGGGGATCGTCGGTGGATTCGGGGGTTTTGCGAAGGTTGGCGAGGCTGCGGGCCCTGGCCTCGGCGGAGAGGAGCGTCTCCAGGGCGTCGGCCTCGCGCATGAGTTGGCTGAAGGTCTTGCGGCGCTGGCGGTTGGATTCCAGCACGGCGCGGCGGCGGTCGTCGTCGGAGTCGAACCGGCGGACGACGCAGGGGACGCGCTCCAGCCCCAGTTCGATCGCCGCGGCCAGTCGTCGATGGCCCGAGACGACCTCCCAGCGCTTCCGCGCCGGCCCCGGCGCGACGATCAAGGGCTCCAGGATCCCGTGTTCGGCGACGCTGGCGACCAGATCGGCGACGCGGCCGGCGGATTCGCCGTAAATCGCGACGCTGAACGGGTCGCGGTCGAGCGCTCGCACGTCCATCCAGACATGGGACGACGCGGCCGGCTGGTTGGCCTCAAGGATCGGGTTCGCGGCCCGTCGCGCGGTGGAGGGCATGGGGGACGTCCTTGTCCGTTGGCGTCGGTCGTGGGGATTGCGACGGGAGTTTAGCGGATGGGGGCGGGGACGTCGAGGAGAGTCAGGACGGGTGGCGGTCGAGGTATTCGCGGAGGGCTTCGCGGACGTCGGGGAGGCGGCGGCGGCGAAGGTCGGCGGACAGGTCCATGATCGAGCCCCACGCGCGGCCGGCCTCGGCAATGGCGCGGAGGGCGGCGATCTGGCGGGAGTCGAGCGAGTCGATCGGTCGATAGGGCGGGTCGCCGCGGCGCAGGCCGATCAGCGCGCCGAGGCGATGCAACGGGCCCGGTGGGGGCGAGGGCGGGCCTGGGGGGATTGGGAGGACTCGGGCCAGCAGGTCGGCGGCGAGGCCGCGCGCGTGGTATTCCTCGACCCGTCCGACGCCCGCGATCAGGGCGTCGACCGCGTCGGCGTCGGCGACCGTCTCGATCGCCTCACCGGCCATCTCGACGGCCTCGACGGGCTTCCAGGGTTGTTCTTCGAGCAGAACGTCCAGGGGCGTCGGGTTCGCGAACGCCGACGCGACGCGCGCGACCGTCGCGGCCGGCGTCCGCTCGCGGAGGATCTCGGCCGCGGCGACGGCGGCGGCCCAGCCGATCGGATCGTCGGGTGGGACGGCGTTCAGGAACGGGACGTCGGCCTCCCGGCCCAGGTCGCCCAGCGAGAGAACCAGGCCGAACCGTTCGACCTCGTCGGATCGGGCGGCGAAGGCGGATCGGAGCGCTCGGGAGGCTTCGACGGCCCTCCCAACGCACCCGCTCGACGCGCGGGCGGCGGCGAGTCGGATTTCCCGCTCGGGGGCGTCCAGCAGACGGACGTATTCCGGAAGACCCGTTTCGACGGCTTCGCGGGCGGCGCGGACCCATCCGAGTTCGCGGGCGAGTTCTTCGTGGAAGTCGGGGTCCGCGTCGAGGTTCGAGATCCAATGTCGATGAACGTCGAGATAGGACGAGCCGCGGGCCAACTCGCCCAGCAGAAGGAGGACCGCGGCGCGCTCGGCCGCCGAGTCGTCGGTGAGGAGTTCGATCAGGAACGGCACGGCGGGGGCCGTCGCCTCGTAGACCGTCCCCTGGTGGATGATGTTTCCGAAGAGCGCGTGGAGGGCTTCGTCCCGCTCGTCCGCGTTGGGCGAGCCCAGCGCGCGGAGCAGGTCCGGGACGTCCGCCGCCGATCCGTAGGCGTGCCGCAGCGCCTTCCAATCGATCGCGTCGAGCCCTTCGAGCATGTCCCCCTCCCTCGAACGCGGCCAGTGTCGTCGTTCCGAGCCGTATGAACAAGACGTGGGTTTCGGGATTCCGGCGCTCCCGATTCGGACGTCGGCTCTCGCGTGGGGACGGGGGGCGCGGCATCATGACGTGGGGTTTGGCCGTCGCGACGATCTTCAAAAGCTGAGGGAGCGTTCGCCCATGACCGTTGAGTTCTCGACCGATCCCCAGCGGGTCGCCGCGCTTCGGGCGGAGGGGGAGGCGCGGCGGCCGAAGGACGCGCTGGAGCGGTTCTTTCTGGAGTTGCCGGAGTCGTATTCGCTGGGCGAGGCCGACCGAAAGATGCTGCGCGAGCGTCGGGGGGAGGCGACGCCGAGGTTGTTGGAGATCGCCGCGCGGGACATGGCGACGACGAACGCGGGGGCGGTGGCGATCCTGGCCCTGTGCGTCCTGAAGGAGCCGGACGTCTTGCCGATCGCCCGCGAGGCGCTTCGAGACGGGAAAGCGACCTGGCGGCACGTCGTCATGAGCGAGGAAGCCGCGTTCCTGGGGACCGACGCCGAGATTCGCCGGATGCTGCTGGCGAGGCTGGACTCGCCCGACTCGGAGGAAGCGGAAACCGCCGTGCAGGAGTGCGGCATTCTGAAATTGCCCGGGGCGGTGGAGCGGTTCGCCGAGTTGATCCGGCGTCCGGACGCGCCGGATCGTCCTCGCATGGCGTTTTGGATCGGCAAATTCGGTCCCACTCCCGAGCGCGTGACGGCGATCGAGGCGGCGTGGTTCGAGGGGCCGACGGGCGAGGATGAGGAATACTGGTTCCTCGTGGGACTGGGGGAGGCGGCCTGCGAGGGACCGCCCGAGGCCCGGCGCGCGGCGGTCGCCGTCCTGCTGCGATGGCTTCGCGAGATTCGGGACGGCGTTCGGCCGCGCCGAGGTTCGCCCGGCTCCTTCGACGTCGACCAGGCCCTGGACGCCCTGCGGCGGGCCGCGCCGGAGGAACCTCGGTGCGTCACGGCGGCGGTCGACTTGCTCCGCGCGCCGAACCCACCCTTCCAGAACATCGAGAAGCACGCGCTCGACGTGATCGCCGCCGGGGATCCTCCCCTGCACCGCTCCATGGCGCTGGAGGTGCTCCGGCAGCCCGACGCCGGTCCCGTCCGTCGCGCCGTCGAATCGCTGGGGAAGGCGTATGAGGGCTCCGGCGACGCCGAGGTCGTCGCGGCGATCCTGGCCGCGAGGGAGCGTCAAGGCGTGGATGAGATGCTCGATGAAGTGGTCGACGAGGCGCTGGCGAGAATCGGAGGCGCGGAGGCCGTCGCGGCGGTCGAGGCCGGGTTGGGCGACAGTCCCTCCGTGAGCCGGATGCGCGTGCTTTGGCGGACTCGGAAACTCGATCCTCAAAAGGCCCTGGAGCGAATGGCCGCGCTCGGCGGCTTGCGCGACGCCGACGGGCTGGCCGAACTCGCGCGGGGGCGGCTTCGGGAGGCGTGGCCCGACCGCGAGCCCGAGCCGGCCGACGTCTTCCTGGACGCCCTGGCCGCGGCCGGGGTCGCGGTGGGTTTCGACGTCGAGGCCGACGTGGTCCCCCCGCGCCACGACGAACTGATTTTGAGGCTGGCCGAAGAGACCCAGGGCGCGTTCGTGGTCGAGGCCGCGCGGCAGACGTGGAACTTGCCGCCGGGCGTCTCCGAGGACGACGTCGACGACGAGACGGCCGAGGGCTCGCGTTACGTCGTGGAATTCCTCCACAACGGCCGCGTCGTCGCGTTCCAGGCCGAATATCGCCACGATTGGTACGACGCCGAAGCCCTGGCCGCGGCGCTGAACGAGGCGCTTCGCGAATCGGGACGCGGCGAGCGGTTTCACCCGCTGGTCGCGGAGGACCAGGACCTGAACCTGATGCTGCTCGCGCCCGGAGTCGCCAAGATCGTCCGCGAGGAGTTCTTCGTCCCGCTCGATAAACCGTTGCGGGCCAAGGGTCGACGGCGGTCTTGAGAGACGGCGGCGAGGAAGTTTTTTCGATTTTGCGATTTCGTGGCTTGTTGACTTTCAAATTTCGTTATACTTGGGCGATCGGGCGGATAGGCCACTGGGGCGAGCCGCGCGATCGAGCCTGCATCGGGCTCACTTTCCTCCTCGGCCCGGAAAGCGCGAAACGGGCCGCCCGCCGCCTCGGAGTCGACCTTGGCCAAGAAGCTTTACGTCGGAAACCTCACCTACAGCGTCGTTGACGCCGACCTTCAGGAGCTCTTCTCCGCCTACGGCGGGGTCGTCAGCGCCCAGGTCATCATCGACCGCGACACCAACCGTTCCAAGGGCTTCGGCTTCGTCGAGATGGAGACCGAGGAAGGAGCCCAGGAGGCCATCGCCGCCCTCAACGGCCACAACTACGACGGCCGCAACCTCACCGTCAACGAAGCCAAGCCCCGCGAGCCCCGCTCCGGCGGCGGCGGCGGTCGCGGCGGCTACGGCGGCGGTGGCGGCGGCTACGGCGGTGGCGGCGGCTACGGTGGCGGCGGTCGCCGCTATTGATCCGCCCGGCCGGGCCCCCAGGCTCGGCCCCGAATCCCCCAAGGCGTCCGTCCGATCGGACGCCGTCGCCCTTCCCCCTCTCTCGCGGGGGCGGGGCGAACCCGCGCGCCGATGGCGCGCACGCGCCATCCCTTCTCCCCTTGTGGGAGAAGGTGCCCCGGAGGGGCGGATGAGGGGTGGCGC
>CALCIB010000186.1 GCA_937907525.1 uncultured Planctomycetales bacterium
ACCCCTCATCCGGCCTTCGGCCACCTTCTCCCTCAAGGGGAGAAGGACGTTTGGCCGCGGGCCGCTCGGAAGCCGCTTCCGGGGGAACCGGGATCGATCGTTCAGACCTCGACCAGTTCGCGCTCGTCGTCCTCGACGCCGGCGGCTTCCAGGCCCTGGACCAACGCGCCGAGCTGCAAGGCCAGGAGGCGGTCCTGGGGGGAGGCGCCGCGGAGGAGGGCCAGGAAGGCCTCGGCGCCGATCAGGACGGCCTTGGGCTTGCTGTGGATCGTCAGGACGTAGCGGCTGTCGGGGTCTTCAAGGTTTTCCAGGACTTTCGGCAGGTCGCGGTGAAGCTCGCGACTGCCGATGAAACGCACGCGCGACGGTGACGACGAAGGCATCAGCATCCTCGGGGCCGTGATCGGCCTCTGGCTGGCGACTTGGGAAGAATCGAAGGCGGGCGGACGAACGCCGCCTCGAATTCGTGAATCCGACGATGGGTCGAATTAGAGTATCGCATCGACGGCGCCGCCGTCAATCGACTCTCGATCCTTGCTACGCGGCCCGCCCGGGTTTTGTTTGCCGAAGTGTCGGGAAAATCTGAAGGGCGATCGCCGCGCGGCGGCGGCGGTCATCGCGGCGGTCCTTCGTCGGGCTTGGGGGCGTCGTCGTCGGCCGTCGGCTTCTCGGGTTCGGGCTCGGGCGCCAGGGGCTTGAAGAGGTCGGCGACGTCGGTGAAGCGGCCGTACTTCTCGCGGAGCATGGCCTGGATCTGGAGCGACTCCTTGGCGTCGCCGGCCTGCAATGCGGCGACGGCCTTGCGGAACTGCTCGGTGACGAAGGCGTGACGCTCGCGGATCCGGGCGGCCAGGTCGTCGGCCCGTTTTTCGGCCAGGAGCCGCCAGGGGCGGTCGTCGGGGTCGTCGGGCGAGACGGCGGCGGTCATCTCGCGCCAGTAGCGTTCGGCGGCGAGTTCGTCGCCGTCGGCCTCGGCCTTGGCGGCCATGCCGTTGTAGAAGACGAACTGGCGCTCGCCGTTGGTCTGGGGCTGGGAGAAGGGGGTCGGAGTGGGGCTGGCCAGTACCCGGGCGCGGTTCTCCGCGTCCTCCAGCACCAGCTTGTCGCGCCAGGCGCGGGTCTGCTCGCGGTAAGGGTGGTTGGGGAATCGGGAGTCGAGCGGGTCGACGTAGTCGCGGATCGCCT
The DNA here is from genome assembly GCA_937907525.1 of uncultured Planctomycetales bacterium. Taxonomy (GTDB): domain Bacteria; phylum Planctomycetota; class Planctomycetia; order Isosphaerales; family Isosphaeraceae; genus Paludisphaera. The sequence goes on from CALCIB010000186.1 coordinate 1,186, forward strand.
CGACCCAGTCGGAGCGGCGGGACGACTCCATCAAGGGCGCGGCGTGGCGGTAGAGGTATTCCTGGCCGGGGGGCCAGACCAGGTAGGCGATGAATCCGCCGACCAGGAGCAGGCCGCCGACCAGGCCGGCGATCTCCAATCGTTCCCGGCTGAACAGGCCCGGCGCGTCGTCGTCCGACCTTCTCGCCTTCTTCTTGCCGGCCTTGGCCTTTTTCGAGTCGACGCCGACGCCGGCCCTGGAGGGGTTGGCGGCGGCGGAGCCGGGTTCGGGCCAGACCATGGCGACGGCCTGGTTCTTGCGGGCCTTGTCGCGAAGCTCGCCGAGGGTGACGGCGACGGCCTGGGCGTCCCAGGGGCGGTCGGCGGGGGCCTTGGCCATGAGGGCGACGATCACGTCGTCGAGCGCCTTGGGGATCTCCTCCACCTTGGCGCTGGGCCTGGGGGCGGGCTCGTTGATGTGGCAGTGCATCAGGACCACGGCCGAGGCGCCGGAGAAGGGGGGCTGGCCGACGAGCATCTGGTACAGAAGCGCGCCCAGGGCGTACAGGTCGGTCTTGTGGCTGACCGCCGGGGTGCCTCGGATCTGTTCGGGGGCCATGTAGGCGGCGGTCCCCAGGGTGCGGCCGGGGGCGGTCAACGCGGTGCGGTCGAGGTCCTTGGCGATGCCGAAGTCGGTGAGCTTGACGCGGCCGTCGGCGGTGACCATGAGGTTCGACGGCTTGAGGTCGCGGTGGACGACCCCTTGCTGATGGGCGTACTGGAGGGCGTCGCAGATCTGGATCCCCAGGTCGACGACCTCGCGCCAGGGGAGGCCGCCGCGGTCTTGCAGCACCTTGTCGAGGGTGGTCCCCTCGACGTACTCCATGGCGAAGTAGTACGTCCCCTTGTACTTGCCGGTGGCCAGCCAGCGGACGATGTTGGGGTGTCGGAACTGCTTGACGATCTCGGCCTCGCGGCTGAAGCGCTCCAGGAGCTTGGAGTTTTCCGCGACCTCCGCCTGGACGATCTTGACCGCGGCGGCGCGGCCGGTGGCCTGGTGGGTCGCCTTGAAGACGATCCCCATGGCGCCGGAGCCGAGGACCGACTCCAGGCGGAAAGAGCCGAGTTGTTCGCCGATGAATCCCTGGGTGCTCATGGCTGCGGTCGAACCCTCGCCGACGCGCGGCGGCTTTCGAGGTGGCGGGCCGCGTCGGCGGGGCCCGATGACGGTTCGATGCGATCGCTCGGTCGGTCGGCCGACGGTTCGGCGGCCATTGTACCACCCGCGCCGCGGGCGAGTCACCCGCCGCCGTTTTCGGCGTCCTCCCGCGGCGGCGCGGGGTCGCGCGGGGGGTCGAGCTCCAGGCCGACGATCAGGCCGATGTCGAAGTAGCGCAGGCCCTCTTGCGACTCGATCTTCGGGAAGATGGCGATCGCCCGATGTCCCGGCGGGAGCAGGACGTATTCGGGGTGGTCGATCCTCACCAGCCCGCCGTCGACCAGGCGGAGCGCGAACGGGACGAAGGGTTCGGCCTTCAGGACCGCGCGGACGTCTTCGTTTCTCATGGCGGCCTCGATTCGTGAAGCGAGGGCGGCGCGGGCGGCGCGGGCGGCGCCGCCCCCGCGGGGTCTACTGGCAGGTGACGCCGCCGGCGGCCGGGGCGTAGCTTCTGCGGACGTAGTCCATGACCATGCGGTCGGAGTTGAACTTCCAGGCCAGGCTGCGGAAGGCGTTCTTCTGACGGGCGATCCAGCCGCGGGGCAGGCCGTCGGCGTCGCGGTCGTAGAACGCGGGGATGACCTCGTGGGTCAGGACCTCGACCAACGAGGCGTGGTCGCGCTCGTCCTGGGTTTGGATCGAGGCGTTGACGGCGCCGGAACCGATGGCGAAGCCGTTGGAGCCGTCGTAGGCCTCGGCCCACCAGCCGTCGAGGATCGAGAAGTTCAACGTGCCGTTGAGCACGGCCTTCTCGCCGGAGGTGCCGCTGGCCTCCTGGGGGCGTCGGGGGTTGTTCAGCCAGACGTCGACCCCCTGCACCAGGTGGCGGGCGACGTTCATGTCGTAGTCCTCGACGAAGACGACGTGCTTGCGGAAGTGGTCGTCCCACGCCGTCTTGACGATGTGCTGGATCAACTCCTTGCCGTAGCGGTCCTCCGGGTGGGCCTTGCCGGCGAAGACGAACTGGACCGGCCGCCTGGCGTCGTTGATGATCTCGGCCATCCGGTCGATGTCCCTCAGGACCAGCCCGGCGCGCTTGTAGGTGGCGAACCGGCGGGCGAAGCCGATCGTCAGGGCGCCCGGGTCCAGGACGCCGGCGAACCGCTCGACCGCGGCGTCGGGCTCGCCGCGGCCGCGGGCCTGGGCGACCAGCCGCGCGCGCACGAAATGGATCAGCCGCGCCTTGAGGACTTGCAGCGTCTCCCAAAGCTCGGCGTCGTCGATGGCGTGGACGGCGCTCCAGGTCTCGGCGTGGCGCTGGCGGCGGGGCCAGTTGGGGCCCAGGTGGCGGTGGAAGAGGGTGGCCATCTGGGGGGCGATCCAGGTCTGGACGTGGACGCCGTTGGTGATGTGGCCGATCGGCACCTGTTCCTCCTGGACGCCGGGATACAGCGGGTGCCACATCCGCCGCGAGACGACCCCGTGCAGGGCGCTGACGCCGTTGGCGTAGCGCGACAGCTTAAGCGCCAGCACGGTCATGCAGAAGGTCTCGTTGTGGTCCTGGGCGTAGACCCGGCCCAGGCCCATGAAGTCGTCGTGGGACAGGCCGACGGCCGTCCGGATCCGGCCCAGGTGCTCCTCGACCAACTCGGCGGGGAAGCGGTCGTGACCGGCGGCCACGGGGGTGTGGGTGGTGAAGACGGTCATCCGGGCGACGTCGCGCAGGACCTCGCCGAAGGGGAGCCCGGTCTCCTCCATCGCCTCCCGGATCTTCTCCACCACGGCGAAGGCGCTGTGGCCCTCGTTGAGGTGCAGGACCGACGGTCGAATCCCAAGCGCCCTCAGGGCGCGGACGCCGCCGACGCCCAGGAGCAGTTCCTGGCGGATTCGGGTGCGGCCGTCGCCGCCGTAGAGCCTGGCGGTGAGCGTCCGGTCGGACTCGCTGTTCTCGGGGACGTTGGCGTCCAGGAGCAAAAGCGTGGTGCGGCCGACCTCCACCCTCCAGACCCGGGCGTGAAGCGTCTCCGCGGTCGTCTCCACCGCCACCCGCAGGGGCTTGCCGTCGGGGGCCAGGGCCGGCTCGATCGGCAGCTTGGAGACGTCGGCGTCGAGGTAGCTCTCCCGCTGCCAGCCGTCGGCGTCGAGCGACTGGCGGAAGTACCCCTGGTTGTACAAAAGCCCGATGCCGATCAGGGGAACCCCCAGGTCGCTGGCGCTTTTGAGATGGTCGCCGGCCAGCACCCCCAGACCGCCGGAGTAGATCGGCAGGCTCTCGTGCAGGCCGAACTCGGCCGAGAAGTAGGCCACCGGCCGGACCCGGAGGATCGTGGCGTGGACCGCCCCCCAGGAATCCTCCCCCTTGAGGTACTCCGAGAGCCGGCGGAAGGCGAAGTCGATCCGCGAGTCCAGCGCCAGTTCGGCCGCCCGCCGCTCCAGCACGTCGGCCGGCAGCTTCTGGAGGAACTCCACCGGGTTGTGGCCGACCTCGCTCCAGAGCGCCGGGTCCAACTCCCGGAACAGGTCGATCACGCTGCCGTGCCAGCACCACCAGAGGTTGCGGGCCAGTTCCTTCAGCTTGTCCTGGATCTTGGATGGACCGTCCATGCCTTCCCCCATGCGAGGAGCCCTGAATGCAGACCGGCCGATCCCCGCGGATCGCGCGGCGCGACGACCCCCATACCCCCTGGAACCGGGAAGGGTCGCGAGCCCAACAGTATGGCGTTCAACCGCCCGTCCGCTCAAGACCGGCCGAACCCGGGCGCGCCGGCGGTCGTCGACTTTATGTTAAGCCAGACTGATGCGCTGTCGAAAACCACCGCGAGCGAGCGTGTTTCCCCCCTTCTCCCCTTGAGGGAGAAGGGGGCCCGAAGGGCCGGATGAGGGGTCGACCGGCGTCGAATTTCGGTGTAAGCCATGGCTTGATAACGACTTCAAATCCGATGGCCTCCGGTCCCGCCCACCCCTCATCCGGCCTTCGGCCACCTTCTCCCTCAAGGGGAGAAGGGATGATTGCCATCATCCGTTGTTTAAGTTTTCGACGGCGCGATCCGCCGCCACCGGTTCGTCGGCGAGCGCCCCCAGGTCGAGTCGCCGCAGGAGTTCCGCCGTGATCGGCCGCTTGGCGTCCCAGAAGACGAACGCCGAGAAGAACCCCCGCGCCGCGTCCGAGTTCAACAGCCCCGCCAGCCGGCGCGCGTCCGGTTCGTGGCGACAGGGGAGGAAGTAGACGGTGTCGTCCGGCACGATCGGCTTGCCGTCGAAGCTCCCCACGACCTGGAAATCGAGCCGCTTGTAGAATCCCGAGATCGCGACCTTCCACGGCGCGAACGTGTAATCCCCCACGCCGAAGACCGAGAACCGCGGCCGGCCGCGATAGATCGAGCTTCCCCGCCGGTCCAGCGCCTCGCCGTGTCGCGACAGATAAGCCCAGGTCTTCGGCGCGCGGCGCGCGATCGTCGCGGTCTCCTCGCCGACGAATCGCTGCGGCACCAGCATCCGGCGCGTCGGGGCGGCCGTTCGGCCGTTGGCGACGTCGGAGCTTTTCAGCATCGGGAAGACGTACTCGTCCTCCAAATCGACCAACTCCCCGAAGCCGTTGCGATAGCCGCCCGGCTCTCTCGTCAGCTCCATCACCTTCGATCGGTCGTGCTTGACCCCCGACCGCCACGGGTCGGCCCCCCCGCCTCCCAGCCGCCTCCAGCGCTCGTAGGCGCGGACGTCGGCCACGAGCCGGCCGTCGCGCCAGCCGATCGCGCCCGCGGGCTCGACCGAGCTTAGGTCGTCGTACGCGCGACAGTCCGCGCGGCCGCCGGTCGGGGAGACGGCGCAGACCAGAAGGCAGGCGTCGACCGCCGCGCCGAAGTGGGACGGGGCGTCGATCCGACGGATCTCGGCCCAATCGACGGTCATGCCGGCCTTCCAGGCATGCGCCATCGCCTTCCGCGCCACCGCCGTCTTGCAGAGCATGGCCAGCCACCCGCGACGTCCCGCCAACGCTTCTAGCAGGCGGATGAGCATCCACTCGGATATGTCGAAGTTGCTTTTGCCGGTCAGGGCGTCCAGGCCGGCGAGCCCCTGGAAGTTCGACTTCGGGGGCAGGTTCGAGCCCCCCAGCGCGCCGATCCGGGCGTTGGTGACCCACGGCGGATTCCCCAGGACCAGGATCGGTTCCTTCAGCGCGTCCAGCCGCGCCCTCCAGTCGACGTCGAAGAAGCTGGCGCGCCGGATCGCGCATCGCGCGGCGTCGCTTCTTCCTCTGAGCGCGTCGGCTAGCTTGTCGACGTGGTCGGGATCGATCTCCATTCCCAGGCAGCCGGCGTCGGGGAACCGGTCCATCGCGGCCAGCAGGAGGTTTCCCGATCCGCACGTCGGCTCGACGACGGTCGCCGGCGCGACCCCCAGCCGCGCGAGCGCCGCGCAAACCTCGGCGGCCAGCGCCGGAGGCGTCTGGAAGTCGCCGAACTCGACGCGCCCGCCTCTCGCCATGCTCGCCGGTCCTCGCTCCAACGCGGACGCCTTGAGGCGTCATCATACGATGAAGGCGGGCGCGGCCGAAAGCCGGGGCTGCGGGGCGGGGCGGGGGTTTCGGCGTCGCCGTCGCGTTATAATCCGGGGGTCGTTGCGATCCGCGCCAAACCTTCCCGCCGAGGCCGCGCCATGAGACACGCCCTGATCGCCTTCGCGGCCGTCGCCGCGCTGACTCTGGCCGCGAGGGCCGACGAGCCCGGGCTGCGCGATCTGAAGGGGAACGACGCCGTCGTCGAGCCGCTCGCCGGCTACGTCCGAGGCGTCCGCGTCGTCTTCCAGCCCGCCGAGTGGCCCAACGCCCGGGTCGACGCCCCCGCGGGAAGCGCGTGGGACTGGCGGGAAACCGGCCTGCTCGTCGCCCGCATCCGCAACCCCGGAGACCAGCCGGTCGACTTCGGCGTCCGAATCGACGACGACCCCGCGGCCGACGGCGTCAAGCACTGCCGCGCGGCCATGGGAGTCCTCGCGCCGGGCGTGACCGAGACCTTCGCCATCGCCATGGACTCCAGGGGGCCCATGGCCCTGGGCATGCGCGGGCTCCCCGGCTCCAGGGCGGAACGCAACCTCGCCGCGACGGGGGACGAGTCGTTCGACCTCGGCCACGTCGTCGCCGCGCAAATCTTCCTGCACGCGCCCAGGGCGCCGACGACGCTGGAGATCCTCTCCGCCGACCTGACCGCGGTTCGGCCCGTCGCCGGGATCGTCGACGCCTTCGGCCAGTACGCGGGCGACGACTGGCCCGGCAAGGTCCATTCCGAGGCCGACTTGAAGGTGAAACACGAGGCCGAGCTCGCCGCGCTGGCCGGCCGCCCCGCGCCGGAAGGGCGCGACAAGTACGGCGGCTGGAAGGCCGGCCCCCGGGAGAAGCCCACCGGCTTCTTCCACGCGACGAAGCGCGACGGCAAGTGGTGGCTCGTCGACCCCGAAGGCGCGCTGTTCGTCTCGCTGGGCGCCGACTGCGTCACGACCCACGACCACAACACGATCGTCACCGATCGCGAGGGCCTCTTCACCTGGCTCCCCGAGAAGGACGACCCGCTCTCGAAGTTTTACGGCTCCTTCTCCAACGTCCACTCCGGCCCGGTCAAGCGGGGCGAGTCGTTCAGCTTCTATCGCGCCAATCTCTCCCGGCTGTACGGCGCGGAGATGGATCGGCGGTGGGCCGACGCGACGCTGGACCGCCTGGCCTCGTGGGGCTTCAACACCATCGGCAACTGGTCCGACCGAAGCGTCGCGCGGCTGGGCCGGATGCCCTACGTCGCGACCCTGGGGATCCGGGGCGACTTCGCCGAGATCGCCAGCGGCGACGACTACTGGGGCGAGATGCGCGACCCGTTCGACCCCCGGTTCGCCGCGGCCGTCGCTCGAAGCGTCTCCCGAGGCGTCGCCGAGACCAGGGACGACCCCTGGTGCCTGGGCTACTTCGTCGACAACGAATTGAGCTGGGGGGGCGGCGGCGACCGCGGCCGGATCGGCCTGGCCCTGGGGACGCTCGCCATGGCCGCGGCCGACTCCCCCGCCAAGCGCGAGTTCGTCGCCCGCCTCAAGAAACGCCACGAGGACGTCGGCCGGCTCAACGACGCCTGGAGGACGAGCCTCAAGGACTGGAACGCGCTCGACGCCCCCTGGAGGCCCGAGGGGGACGCGCGAGCCTGGTCCATGACCTTCCACGACGACTGCCGCGACTTCGTCCGGGAGATCGCCCGCGCCTACTTCCGGACGATCCGCGACGAGTTGAGGAAGGCCGATCCCAACCACATGTACCTGGGTTGCCGCTTCGCCTGGAAGACCGACGAGGCGGTCGAGGCCGCCGGCGAGTTCTGCGACGTCGTCAGCTTCAACGTCTACAAGCGCGCCGTCGACCCGAGGGAGTGGGCCGTCCTCTCCCGGATCGACCGCCCGGCGATCATCGGCGAGTTCCACTTCGGAGCGCTCGACCGCGGCATGTTCCACGCCGGACTCGCGCCGACCGGGAACCAACGGGAGCGGGCCGACGCCTATGAGAAGTACGTCCAAAGCGTGCTGGAGCATCCGTCGTTCGTCGGCTGCCACTGGTTCCAGTACGTCGACGAGCCGATCACGGGCCGGACCTACGACGGCGAGAACTACAACATCGGCCTGGTGAGCGTCGCCGACCTCGCCTACCCCGAGTTGACCGCCGCCGCCCGCCGCGTCCACGCCGACGCCTACATGATCCGCCACGCCCGGCCGAGGACGCGATGAACGACGAAACCGGAAGCCGCGAACGTCCTTCCCCCCTCGCGGGGGAAGGTGGCCCGAAGGGCCGGATGAGGGGGGACGCGCGGACATGCCGTTGGATTCCCAGGCCGGTCGGGCTCGCCTTCGAATCCCAACGGCTCGCTTGCTCGTCGTCCCCCTCATCTGACCGCTTCGCGGTCTGTCTTCCCCCGCGAGG
>CALCIB010000187.1 GCA_937907525.1 uncultured Planctomycetales bacterium
GCCCTTCGGGCCACCTTCCCCCGCGAGGGGGGAAGGACGTTATGGCGGCCGCGACACCCTTATGGGACAGACTCTTAGAGACGATTCCGTCCGAATTCGCGGGAATCGAGGTAAGGATTCGGGCGGGCCGACGAATTCTCCCCTGAACGTCAACCCCGCGAGTCGCGTCCATGAGCCATGACGAGAGAGTTCCGGGCGGGCGGCGCGGGTTTCCCGCCGCAAGTTCCAGCGTCGCGTCGAGTACCAGGCGCGACGGCGACGACGTTCCGCGACGCGGGGCCGCTTCGGCGTCGCCCAGACGCGGTTCGCCACGACTGATCCCGACGGAAGAGGTCGGCGACGCGAGTCGCCTGGTTTTGATTCACAAGGGCGATTCCATGTCCATTCCGGTCCCCACCAGACGCAGGCCCCGCGGCGACGCCGCGACGACCGCGGCGCGAAAGGCCGCGGCCGGCGAGCCGCGCGTCGACGACTCGCCGGTCGCGCGGTTCGCCGAGTCCCTGAGGCGGACGACCTTCCAGGCGCGCGACGCGATCAAGCGCGCCGACCGCGACCCGCGGGTCTGGCGCGACCTCCGGCGCGAGATCGAGTCCCTGGAGCGCGAGATCGACCGCCTGGGTTTGCCAGGCCTTCATCCCTTCCTCCAGGCGCTTGGGCGACGGGTCGAGGCGGCTCTTGAAAACGATCGGGAACCGTGACGGTTCCCGGGACGTCCAAGGGGGACCGGCGCGACGAACACCGAGACGAGGGGACGGGCGGCGGCGTCCGCCGGGGCGTATTGGAACGAAGGGGCCGGATCAGGAGATCCGACCCGCTTCCCACCGGACTCGACCGCGCCCGTCGCGGCGGGAAACCGACGCCCCGGACGGAGCCGCCCCCGCCCCCGACCCGCATCCGCCTCGGCGCCGCGATCGGGAGGGACGGCGGATCACTTCCCTCGACCGCCTCCCGTCTTGAGGTGGCCCGTCGGCTGGACGCCGCGGCCGCTCTCGGCCACATGGCCGCGGAGCGACGCCTCCTCGGCCGTGATCTTGGCCGCCCCCTTCTCCTTCTCCCGGCCCTTGCCGGCCTTCGAGGCGGCGGCGTCCTTGCCGAGTGCGTCGCTGAGCTTGAACCGACCGATGCCTGACATGATCGCCTCCATGGACCCAGTGGATTCCTCCCCGATGTTTTAGAGGAAGATACGCTTGGTATAATCGCGGAAGGTCAGAGGGTCCAGGGGTCGGGCGCGGAAGCCGATGAAACCGTCGGGGCGGATCAGAAACAGACACGCCCCCTCGGCGCCGAACCGGCGGTGCAGCGCGTTGGTCGGATCGGGCAGGCGCTCGCCGCTCCAGGCGGGAGATTCCTCGATCGGGGCCTGGGGTTCCACGAGGATCGGCCGGATCCGGCCGTCGAGGTGGGGAGGGATGAACTCCCGGGCTCGGAACTCCACCTCGAAGGCGCCCGACTCCGGTCGCATCCCCTGGAAGACCAGGAGGACGTGTCGCGATCCGGGGGCGTCGTCGACGTCGGATCGCGGGCGGAAGACGACGTCGGAGAGCCGCATGGGCAGGCCGGTCGCGGGATCGGGCTGGGTGAGCAGGACGTCGGGGAGGCGGTCGCCGGGCCTGGGGCCGCGGCGGAACGACTCGGCGGCGTTGAAGCCGGTCGCCCCCTCCACGGCCGTGGCGCGGAACCACCCCGGACGGCTCTCGGCCGTGATCGGGCTTCGGCGGTAGGCGACCGACAGCTCGGCCATCTCCCGCGAGATCAGCCGGCGGACGACCTCGAGCCTTCCCAGCCCGGCCATGACCGCGTCGCGGACGCCCCGGACCAGGGAGTTGCGCGGGGCGATCAGGCGCATGATCGCGTCGGTGGACTTGAGCACCCGCAGGGCGACCGGCCGGCGCTCGGCGTCGTAGGAGTCCAGGATCGATTCGAGCGCCTCGCCCCGGAGGACCAGGGCCAGTTTCCACGCCAGGTTCACGGCGTCCTGGACGCCGACGTTCATCCCCTGGCCCCCGGCCGGGCTGTGCAGGTGGGCCGCGTCGCCGACGACGAAGGCGCGGCCGGCGCGATAGCGGTCGACCACGCGGCGGTGAATCACGAACGACGAGATCCACGACGCCTCGCCGATGCGCCCCCCCATGCCGGAGGCCGGCCCGGCCAACCGTTGCAAGCGCGCCAGGACGGCCTCGGGGGTCGCGGCGTCGCAACGGCCGCTCGCGTCGATCAGCCGCCAGCGGTCGTCGTCGACCAGCGGGATCGCGACCAGCGCTCCCTCGGACGTCAGGACGATCGCCGCCTCGTCGACCGACGGCCCCCAGGCGACCTCGGCGTCGGCCAGCAGGAACCGCTCGGGGTATTCCCGGCCCCGAAACTCCAGCCCCAGGCCGTGGCGGACGACGCTCCGGGCGCCGTCGCAACCGATCAGCCACTTCGTCCGGACGCAGGTCGTCCGCCCCTCGTCGTCTTTGAGCTCGACCGTGGCGCCGTCGAGGTCGGTCTTGAACGAGACCAGCCGTCTGCCCCATTCGACCTCGCCGCCCAGATCGTCGAGGCGTTCCAGGAGGATCCGTTCGGTGCGCCCCTGGGGGAGGACCAGGATGAACGGGAAGCGGGTCTCGTCGGGGGCGAGGGTCAGCCGGACGTCGAGGATCCGCGACGTTCCGCGGTAGACGCCGAAGCCGTGGACGACGCGGCCCTCGTCACGCATCCGCGCGGCGATCCCCATCCGGTGGAAGGCCTCCAGGGTCCCCGCGTGGACCGCCAGGGCGCGCGACTCCCGCTCGGGGGTCGGTTCGTCCTTTTCGTCGATGACGACGCAGGACGCCCCCAGACGCCGCAACTCGACCGCCAGGCTCAGCCCCGAGGGCCCCGCCCCCACGACGAGCACGTCCACCTCGCGATCGATCCAGTCCGCCATCCCGCCAGCCTCCCCGTCCCCTGGGCCCCGTCGCCCCGCCCCCGACTCGCGCCCCCCAGAGCCTCCAACACTTTGCCATACCGCGGGCTTCGATGCCACGTCCCACCCGCCGCGCCCGTCGACGTCGGAGGATTCGCCGCCGGCGTCCTCGCGACCTAGGCTCCTCGTGGGGGGACGGCGACGACCGCGAACGGTCCGAGCCCGGCATGGACGCCCCGCGCGGTCTCCCCGCGCCACGGAGTCCGAGGTCGTCCGTCATGCCGAAACCAGCCCGTCGCCGTCGTTTCGCCCCCGAAGTGGCGGCGCTGGAGCCGCGGCGCCTCCTCGCCCTCTCGGCCCTCTGGCTCGGCCAGGACGGTTCGGATTACGTCGGCACCGAGGGGACTTTGATTCAGCAGGCTCCCAACGACTACCAGGACGTCCATTTCCGACTGACCGGGCTGGCGACCGGCAAGGCCGTGGCGCGCGTCGACGTCGAGCGCTACGGCGGCGGCGGCTGGTCCTGGAGCCCGACGGGAGGCAAGAACGCGATGTTCCTGCCCGACCCGTCCGTCCCGTCCGTCGGCGACCTCTATTTCGAGCCCTACTTCGCCGACCCCGCCGGCACGCTCTACCAGGCGATCCGCGTCACCTACGCCGACGCCACCGTCGAGCAGACCAGCCTCCGCTCGCTCTCGGCCCTCGACCCCAACCTGAGAACGCCCGGGACCGAGGTCCAGGCGACGTTCCTGGGCCAGGACGGCCAGGACTGGACCGGCGCGACGATCGCCGTGGGGCCCGACGGCTTCCAGGACGTCCACCTGGCGCTTTCCCACCTCTCCGCCGGCGCTTCGGCCCGCGTTCGGATCACGGCCGACACGACGCCGCCGATCTCGTGGGAGACCGGGGTCAACCCGGACGGCCGCCTCAACGCCGAACTGCTCAACCGCCCCGGCGCCAACGCCACCCTGGGGACCGCGGCCGACGTCTTCTTCTCCTCCGACGTGAACCTCGCGGGCGTCCCGCTGACGATCCAGGTCTTCTACGACCACTGGAACCCGGACTACCGCTCATACACCAACCGCAGCGGCAAGACCGACTCGACCGTCGTGGTCGCCTCCGCGACCGTCCCGACGCTCGCCATGCCGACGGTCGTCGAGCCCGACCTCGCCGGGTTCGCGGCCCGGAGTCTTCCGCAGGACGCCGCGTTCCCCGGACTCTCCCACGTCGCGCTCGACGCCGCCAGCCTGGCCGCCCTGGCGACGCCGCAATCGTTCGCGACGATCCGGTCGGCCGTCCTCTCCAATCAAAGCGGCGCGGCCTGGCTCTATCTCAAACCCGGCGCGGCCGTTCCGTACACCGGGTTCGGCGGGCCGACGCGGATGGCGTTCTCCCCCTCCGCCGGCGTCCTCGACTTCCCGCCGGTTCGAAGCGAGGCCGACGCGACGCTCACCCTGTTGTTGACCTTCGACGACGGCTCGCAAGCCGTCGCCCGATTCGCCGGGGCTTACGCCGACCTCGGCCGGCTGGCCGTCGACCCCCGCGTCGGCGCGGCGACCGCGAACGTGAGCGACGCCGCCGGCCTGGTCGCCGCGTTGGCCGCCGGCGCGCCTTCGATCCGACTGGCGGCGGGGACGTACGCACTCGACCGCCCCCTGACGCTCGCCGCCCCCGTCCGGATCACGGCCGACCCCGGCGCCACGCTGAACTTCGTGCTGTCGGCGGCGGCCGGCTCGCCGTGGAACGGGGCGACCGGCGCGATCCACGTCCGATCGAGCCACGTCGCGCTGGACGGCTTCGCGATTCGGTTCACGGGGACCGCGGCGGACTGGAACTCCTCGTCCCGTTACGTCGCGCAGGCGGGGCTGGGGACGGTCGACGTCGATCTTTCGTTCACGAACCTGGACGTCGTCGCCCCCGCCGCGGCGACGCCCGGCGTCTGGGAGACGGCCGTGGCGCTCATGAACTTCGACGACGGCGACACCGGCGTCATCGCGAACAACGCGCTGACCGGCGGCTGGATCCAACTCGGCGCGGCGCCCTGGCTGGTGGCGGGGAACGACTACCGCGGCGCGGTCGCCGACACGATCACGCCGAGCTTCCTCGCCGTCCGCCGAAGCTTCGACCTCTCGATCGTCGGCAATCACGCCCATCAGGTCGACCCCCGAGGGATCGCCCAGCGATTCATCGTCATGGGCAACGCCGACTCGGGGCAGGGGATCGGCAACACGATCGCGGGCAACGTGATCGACGGCGGCATCGGCACGCCGACCTCGGACGTCCCGGCCGGCTGGACCAACAACCCCGAAATCATCCTGACGGAAACATATCAACCGAGATTCGAGGGGACGCCGTCGGCCGTCTCGCCCGACGGCTTCGTCGTCCAGGTCCCGTACCTGCGAGGACCGGCGGCGCGGACCGGAGACGTGGTCTCGATCCTGACCGGGCCCCACGCCGGCGAGTGGCGGATGATCGCCCAGGCGCTAAGCCCGACTCGCTACCTGCTGGACGAACCGTTGCCCGCGGGGAGCTTCGCGATCGCGATCGGACGCGGGTACGTCGACCAAGCGTACCTGGACAACGTGATCGACCTGCGGGGCATGGTCGCGAACAACGTCGCGGTCGTCATCAGCGGCAACCACTGGGGCCAGCGGATCGAGGGGAACTCGTTCATCGGCGGCCAGGCCCTTCGGATCGTCGCCGGATCGAGCGAGGGGGCGTTCGAGGGCCGATACCCCGCGCCCTGGGGATGGTCGCGGCTGCCGGTCCTCGACATCGTGATCGACGGCAACAGGTTCGTAAATGCGTCCGTCGGCCTGAGCGTGGCGCACGACCGCGTGGCGAACAAGTCGAGCGCGGGGAGGACGTACCTGACGGGGAGCTTCTCGAACAACGCGATCGAGTGGGGCGACCCGTCCCGGCCGGCGGTCGTCGTCGGCTCCCCCGGCGATCCGGCGTACACCGTCGCGAATCATCCCTGGCTCACGCCTGGGGAGATCCTGCTGGAAGCGGTCGGGAACGTCGCCGACGGCGCGACGCCGGAGGCCGCGACGATCCGGGTCTACTCGGCCGTCATCAACGGCCGGCCCGCGGACGACCTGGCGTGGGCGGTCCCCGTCGCGTCGCCGGGCGTGACGCCCTCGGCGCCCGAGGACGACGGATCGACGGTCGGGCAAGGCGTCTCCGGCGCGAGTTGGGTCCAGTTCCAGGCGTCCGGCGGGATTCCCGTGCTCGTGACGGTCTTCACCGGCGTCGACGCCGGGGGCTGGACCCTGGAAGGCTCCGACGGCGGGACGACCTGGACCGCCCTGGACGTCCGGCCCGGCGACTTCCTCGCGCCGGTCGGTTCGATCGCGCTGGCGATCCCCCTCGCGCAAGCCGCGATCTTCCGCTTCCTCCGCCTGGCGCCGATCCCGAGCCTTGAGCCCCCCGCCGGCCGAACCGACGAGGTCGAGCCCCCCGCCCCCGCGGTCGACCTGGCCCTGGGAAGGCCCGCCTCGGCGTCCAGCGTCGAGGGGCCGGGGTACGCGCCCGCGGCGGCCTTCGACGGCGGCGCCGCGTCGCGGTGGTCCAGCGGGCAGTGGACGTTGGAGGATCAGTCGGCCTGGATCGCGGTCGACCTGGGCGCCGAGTACGACTTCGACCGCGTCCGGCTGTCGTGGGAGGCGGCGTTCGCCGTGGACTACGCGATCCAGACCAGCGACGACGGCCTGAACTGGACGACGGTTCGATCGGTCGAAGGCGCGACGACGGGGGGCGTCGTGGAGTTGATCGGGCTGAAGGCCCGCGGCCGTTACGTCCGCGTCGCCATGACGAAGTACGGCGCCGCCAGGAACTATTCCCTGTTCGACATGAACGTTTATGCGACGTAAGGCCCGCGCGGTCGGCCTTGTCGGCCCGGTCGGCGGTCGCTAGCATCGACGGATCGACGGGTGCCCCCCTCGGCCCGCCGCCGAGGAGGGGAGAATAGGGAAGCCGGTGCGAATCCGGCGCGGGGCCGCCGCTGTGATCGGCCAGGACCTCGGACGTAGCGACCACTGCCTCGCTTGCAGGCGGGAAGGTCGTCCGAGGGCCGCCAGGAGCCGAGAGCCAGAAGACCTGCCCGTCGAAGCGACGTCGAGACGCCCCGGCCGCGAGCGTCCGCGCATGCTTCGAGGGGGCGTCGCGCCCTCGTCGAGCCTGCCGGCCTCCGCCGGGTCGCCGACTTATCAGCCCGACCCGGCTCGACCCGACCGAAAGGCCCGACCATGCCCGCCCCCCTCGCCCCGCGAACCGCGCGGCCGGCGTTCACCCTGATCGAACTGCTCGTGGTCATCGCGATCATCGCCGTGCTGATCGCGCTTTTGCTCCCCGCGGTGCAAGCCGCGCGCGAGGCCGCCCGTCGGATCCAGTGCGTCAACAACCTGAAGCAACTGGGCCTGGCCTTGCACAATTACATCGGCATCCACGACATGCTCCCCAAGGGAGGCTTCGGTGGGAGCGTCACGCCCGCGACCATCGCCCAGCCGGCCTTGCAAAAGACGCGGATCCAAAGCTGGGGCGCGGCGATCGCGCCTTTGCTGGAGCAATCGCCGGTCTACAACGCCATCAACCAGACGAAGTGGTACGTCGAACCCGAGAACCAGACCGTAAGCCAGACGCGGCTGGCCGCGTTCCTCTGCCCCAGCAACCCCGCGGGAGACGTCGGCAAGCCCAACGGCGACACGCCGACCTCCACGGTCCTCTACGCCCGCAGCGACTACGGCGGCAACTACGGCGAGCGTGCCCTGCGCTGTTATCCCGGCACGGGTTGTCCCAACGACTACGGGACGGGCGGCGGAGGCCGGGGCACGTTCCTGTTCCCGACCGAGCCGAGCGTCACGCTCGCGGCGATCACCGACGGCACGACTTACACCGTCGCCTTGGGCGAGGGGCCCAACGCCCTCCACGGCATCTGGATGGGCCACAAGAACTTCTTCGACCAAAGCGCCCCGCTCAACGCCCGCTACGGCACATCTCCGGCCGGGACGTTCGGCTCCTGCCTGATCCTACCGGGCGACCCGACGCGGAAGCCTGGACAGCTCGGCTGCGACTTCGGCCAAGAGTTCCATTCGTACCACCCCGGCGGCGCCAACTTCCTGATGGTCGACGGCTCCGTCCGATTCCTCAAGGAGTCGATGGACCTGAAGGCCTTCTCGGCCTTCCTCTCGCGCCAGGGAGGGGAAGTCATCGGCGCCGACGCCGAGTGACCCGCGGCCGCCGCCCGCTGGCGAGGCGACGGCGGCGGGGGTAAGCTCGACAGCTTGGCGACGTCTCCCGCGCGGGGGGTCGCGAAAGGAGGCCGAGCGATGGCGAGCGAGAAGGCGGGGCGGAGCGACGGCGGGTGTCGACCGGGTTCGGGATGTTGCGGCCCGGCGCCGAGCCGTCGCGAGTTTCTTCAGGTGGGGATCGCCGCCGGCGCCGTGCTCGCGGGCGTCCGACCCAGGGGCGCGATGGCCGGCCCGTTCGATTCCTCGGAATTCGACCGCCTCGTCCCCGCCGACAAGAAGCTCGACCCCGAGTGGGTCAAGGCCCTCTTCGAACGCGGCCGGCCGAAGGTCCACGAAGGGGCCGACCTGGACCTGATCGGCATGCCGGTGGGCGGGATCTGCGCGGGGCAGTTGTACCTCGGCGGCGACGGCAGGCTCTGGCACTGGGACGTCTTCAACGCCCGGATCGGCACCAACGAGGCTCACTACGCCAACCCCATGCGGCCGGCGTCTCCGGTCGAGCAGGGAGCGGCGATCCGGGTCAAGAAGGGCGACGGGGGCGAGGTCCGGACCCTCGACCGCGACGGCTTCTCAAACGTCCGCTTCCGCGGCGAATACCCGATCGGCGTGGTGACGTATGAAGATCCGAGCGTCCCCGTGAAGGTGACGCTCGAAGCCTTCTCGCCGTTCGTCCCGCTCGACGTCGACTCCTCCAGCATCCCGGCCACGACGTTGACCTACACGGTCGAGAACGCGACGGCCGAGACCGTGGAGGTCGACCTGGGCGCCTGGCTCCAGAACGCCGTCTGCCACGCGACGGGGAGGCCGGAGGAGGGGACGCTGGTCAACGAGGTCGCGCGCGGGGCGAGGCTGCTGGCGGTCGTCTCGCGCGCCCAGACCGCGCCCGCGGCCGAGGGGGCCGAGCCGGAGCGTCCCGCGATCGTCGTCGCCGACTTCGAGGGGCCGGACTACGGCGGCTGGAAGACCGAGGGAGAGGCGTTCGGAGACAAACCCAGCACCGGGACCAGGCCCGGCCAGCAGCACGTCGGCGGCTTTCTGGGCAAGGGCCTGGTCAACTCCTGGGCCGGCTCCGACGATCCGACCGGCCGGCTGACCTCGCCTCCGTTCAAGATCGAGCGGCGTCATCTCAACTTCCTGATCGGCGGCGGCGACTTCAAGGGCCAGACCTGCGTCAACCTGAAGATCGACGGTCGCGTCGTCGACTCGGCCGTCGGCGAGAAGGCCGAGGCGCTGACGTGGCGGTCGTTCGACGTCCGCAGGCACGCGGGCAGGTCGGCGGTGATCGAGCTCGTCGACGCCAAAGCCGGCCCCTGGGGGCACGTCAACGCCGACCAGTTCGTCCAGGAGGACCGCCCCCGAGGCAGCCTCGGCCCGATCGCGGAGCGTCGCGACTTCGGCACGATGGCCCTGGGGCTGATCGACCCCGACGACCGCGACGAGGTCCGCCCCGCCGCGCCCTCGGGGTTCCCGATCGCCGGCCTCTTCGGCGGCGAGGCCGATCCCAGGGCCCCGTTCGGCTCCAGGCTGGTCGGGGCGGTCGTCCGGCCGATGACGCTCAAGCCGGGCGAGAAGGGCTCGGCCACGTTCGTCATCGCCTGGCACTTCCCGAACATGTCGCTCCCCCCCAACGCCCGCATCTCCGGAACGCCGGGCCGGTTCTACGCGACCCGTTTCCCGGACGCCCTGGCCGCCGCGCGCCATCTGGCCGAGGAGTGGCCGCGGCTGGACCGCGAGACCCGGCTGTGGCGCGACGTCTGGTACGACTCCACGCTCCCCTACTGGTTCCTCGACCGGACCTTCGCCAGCGTGGCGACCCTGGCGACCTCGACGTGCCATCGCTTCAAAAACGGCCGGTTCTACGGCTGGGAGGGGGTCGGCTGCTGCGAGGGGACCTGCACCCACGTCTGGCACTACGCGCAGGCCGTCGGCCGACTGTTCCCGGAACTGGAGCGGAACCTCCGCGAGCGGGTCGACTACGCCGACGGAGTCGGCTTCCACCCCGACACCGGCGCGATCGGCTTCCGCGCCGAGGGAGACCGCAACCCGGCCGTCGACGGCCAGGCCGGCGTCGTGCTGCGGACCTATCGCGAGCACCAAACCTCCACCGACGACGCGTTCCTCGAGCGGCTCTGGCCGAAGGTCAAGAAGTCGCTCGAATTCCTGGCGACCTACGACCACGACGGCGACGGCATCCTCGAGGGCGGCCAGCACAACACGCTCGACGCCAAGTGGTACGGCCGAATCCCCTGGCTCTCGTCGCTCTACCTGGCGGCGCTCAAGGCGGGCGAGGCCATGGCCCGCGCCGTCGGCGACGCGGCCTTCGCCGACCGCTGCCGCGACGTCGCCGAGAAAGGCGCCGACGCCCTGGTCGATCAGTTGTGGGACGAGGAGTACGGTTACTTCGTCCAGCGCCGCGACCCCGCCCACGCCAAGGCGGTGGGGACCTACGACGGCTGCGAGATCGACCAGGTCTTCGGCCAGCACTGGGCCTTCCAGGTGGGCCTGGGCCGCCTGCTCGACGAGGCGAAGGTGAAGCGCGCCCTGGCCGCGCTCTGGCGGTATAACTTCACGCCGGACGTCGGCCCCTACCGCGAGGCGTACAAGCCCGGCCGTTGGTACGCCATGCCGGGCGAGGCGGGACTCTTGATGGCCACGTTCCCCAAGTCGCCCCGGCCGGAGATCGACGATCCGGGGAACGTCTGGTCGACGATGTACTTCAACGAGTGCATGAACGGCTTCGAGTATCAGGTCGCCGGCCACATGGTCTGGGAGGGGATGCTCAAGGAGGGGTTGGCGATCACTCGGTCGCTCGAGGACCGCTACGACGCCTCGCGGCGCAACCCGTGGAACGAGGTCGAGTGCGGCGACCACTACGCGCGGTCGATGGCCGCTTACGGCGTCTTCCTGGCGGCCTGCGGCTACGAGTATCACGGGCCCGAGCGTCGGATCGCCTTCGCCCCGCGGTTGCGGCCGGAGGACTTCCGCGCCCCGTTCACCGCCGCCGAGGGTTGGGGGACGTTCAGCCAGCGTGGCGAGCGAGGCAAGCTGACCGCGGCCCTCGACGTGAAAAAGGGGAGGCTCGCGCTGCGGACCCTCGGACTGGCCGACGCCCGCGACGCTGGGGCCGTCCGGGTCAAGGCGAGCCTCGGCGGCGAGTCGATCGCGGGGGCGGTCGCCAAACCGGCCGCCACGCCGGGGATGATCGACGTCGTCCTGCCGGCCGAGGTCGTCGTCGAGCCGGGCCGCCCCTTGTCCGTTACTCTGTCCTGACGGGGCCCCAAGTCCGCGAACCGCTCGGCCGGATCGGGTCAAGTCGCATGGTCCGGCCGGTCGAAACTAGCGAGACGCGACCCCTCGCGGTTCGCGGCCCTCGACTTCGACCCTGGGAGGCGTGGATGCCGCCGTTCAACTTGCGAGAGCCCGTCAGCGCCTTGACGCACGCCCTGGGGCTGGCCGCGGCCTTGCCGACGACCTGGCTCCTGATCCGCGCCGCCATGAAGCGACCGACCACCGATCCGGCCGCCAGGGGCTTCCAGAACGCCAAGATCGCCAGTCTGGCCGCCTTCGGGATCGGCATGGCCGCCTGCTACGCTGGGAGCGTGGCGTACCATGCGATTCCGGGGGACGAGCGGACGGTCGACCTGCTGCGGCGGCTCGACATGTTGGGCATCTTCCTGCTGATCGCCGGCACGTTCACGCCCGTGGCCTGGGTACTGATGCGGCCGTGGCCGCGGCGAGGGGTGATGGTCGTCGCGTGGGGCGTCTCAAGCGTCTGCGGCGCGGCCATGGCCGTCGGCCTCCCGTTCCCGACCTGGCTGGCGACGAGCATCTACCTGGCGTTGGGCTGGGGAGGGGCGCTCTGTTACCTGGAGATGCGCCGCAACCACGACCGGCGGACGCTGCGGTTCCTACCGATCGGCGGCGCCCTGTACAGCCTGGGGGCCGTCGTCAATCTGACCCACGCCGAGTTCGCGACGGGCCTGGCCGCCCACGAGGTCTTCCACCTGTTCGTGCTGGCCGGGACCGCGGCGCACGTCGCGTTCCTCTTCCAGGTCGCCGTTCCGGCCCCGGCCCCGGCGTCGCGGGTGAACGTCCTACGACCGGGGCTTCCGAGGGAGCGTCGGCGTCGCCAGGTCCGGATCGACGCTTGAGGACGGGGAGAGCGGCGCGCCCAGGACCGCCTCCAGGTGTTTCAAGGTTTCCTCGCGACCGAACTGGGCCTTGCCGAAGCCGCGGACGGCGCCGATCTCGACGGCCTCGTCCTGGGCTTCGGGATAGTTGCTCACGAGCATCATGGGGACGTCGGCGAAGGCGGCCTCGCCCTTCAGGGCGCGGATCACGTCGAGGCCGGACGTCTGGTCGACGTCCAGAAGGCGATTGACGAGGACCAGGTCGTAGCGGGCCTTCTCCATCAGGCCGAGCGCGTCGTCGAGCTTGTGGGCGCGGTCGACGTGGGCGCCGAAGTGTTTGGAGAGGAAGCGGCTGATCCGGGGATGGTCGTAACCACACTGCCCCACGTTCAGGACCCTGGGGGAATCCCCGTTCGTCTCGGCCACCACCCACCTCCTCGCGCGACATCCGGAAAAATCGCCGGGCGAATCGAGCCCACGCCACGCGACCATTGTTCGGGTTCCGCGACGGTCCTTCAAGACTTGTCGCCGAGGTCGTCGGATTTCGGATTGCGGAACTTGAGGAAATCGTGATAGAAAGCCGCCCGCTTCAACGCGGGCGCCGGCGCTTCACGTCCCCGCTCCCATCGATCAGCCGCGGCCGTTCTCCAGGCCGTCGCCGGCGCGCCCCAGCCATGGAATCCCCACCCCGAGGATCGGGGGGAAGGACGCAACACATGATCGACGCATGGAAGCGACGGATCGTCGTCGCGACGGGTCTGGGGGTCGTCGGGGCCTGCCTCTCGGCGACGACGGCCGCGGCCGCGCCGCTACGACCCCACACAGTCGCGACCGCCGCCGGTCGGGCGTTGCTGCTCGATCAAACCGGTCGCCGGATCGCCCTTCCCCGCGCGGGCGCGTCGCCGCCGTCGGGGGCGACGCCGACGTATCTCGCCCACCGCCTGCCGGGCCGATCCGGCGTCCCCGAGGGGACGCCGACCGTCGCCGCGGCGGCGGGAAGGGGAGCCGTCGGGCCGCTCCGCCTGGACGCGCTGGCGATTCAGACGCTCAACGCCGACCTGGCCAAATCGAGTCAGGCCGCCGTGATAGCGCCTCGTCAGGCGTTCCTCGTCGAGAAGGCGACCGACTCGTCCCTGGCCGACGCGACGGCCGCGGCCCAGTACTGGCGCGCCGCCATCGCGAACCAGGATGGAGGCAACTCGGTCGGCGACACCATGAAAGGCTGGTTCGACTCCGGGACCGACGCGGTCAAGAAGCTCAACACCTCGATCCTCGACACCCTTAAGAAGACGTTCGCCGCGCCCGCCCCCAAGCCCGTGATCGCGGCCCAGGTGATCGACCTGGGAGGTCTGCGGATGCCGCCCGCCGACGAGTCGTCCGCCGCGGCGCCCCAGGCCGCCCCCGTCCCGGAGCCCTCGACCTGGCTGGTCTTCGCCGCGGCGTCGGTCCTGGGCCTTCGGCTCCGATCCCGCAAGGCCGCCTGACCGATCGATCAATCCCCAGGCCGCCACCACTCGTCGATCAGCCGCGTCAACTCCGCGACCCTGCCGGGCTCCGAGACGGCTAGATCAAGGGTCTCGTCGGGGTCGGCGGCCACGTTGTAAAGCCTTGGGGGATCGCCCGGCATGTTGACGGGGTCGGGCAGGACCAGCTTCCAGTCCCCCGCGACCGCCCAGCGATAGCGAAGACCCGCCGCCGGTCGGTCGAGGTCGGCGACGTCGTGCTTGTAGATCTCCCCGAAGACCGCGGGACGATCCGCCACCGCTTTCTCATCCAGCAGGTTCACGCCGCTCATCTCGGCCGCCGGCGTCACCCCCGCGGCGGCCAGGATCGTCGGAGCCACGTCGATCGAACTGACGGGCCGACTCACCTCCCTCGGCTTCACGTGGCCCGGCCATCGCGCGATGATCGGCGTCCGCAGGCCGCCGTCCTGGGACGACAGCTTGGACCTCGGCGCGTACCGGGGCCGCTCCGGATCCTGGATCCAGCCGTTATCGGCCAGGAAGACGACCAGCGTGTCGTCCGCGACGTTCCGCGCGTCGAGGTGGTCGAGCAACTCGCCGCAGGTCTCGTCGAACCACTCGATCATCGCCCAGTACTTCGCGACGAGGGGGCTGGGGGCGACGTCCAGGTACTTCGCCAGCAGACGCTCCGGCGGCGTATGGGGTTGATGAGGCATCATCGGCGCGTACCAGACGAAGAACGGCCGGTCGGCGTCCACCGAGCGGTCGATGAAGTCCAGCACCGGCCGCATCGTCTTGCGACCGATCTCAAGGCCGACGTCGCCGTGACGACCGCCGCGCGCCAGGTCGCCGTGGGTCATGCCCTCGGCGAAGCCTCCCACGTCGAAGTTCCCGCCCCACCACTTGCCCGCCTGGAACGTGGCGTAGCCGTGTTCTCCCAGCAGCCTGGGGATGGTCGGAGCGGCCTTGAGGAAGCCCTCCATCCGTCGCCGCCCTTCAAGCAAGGCCGGGTCGTCGAGCAGCTTGCCGAAGCGGCTGGCCGTCCCCGGCGGGTCGTTGCCCGTCACCTTGTGTTGGTGGGCGTATTGCCCCGTGATGATCGACGCCAGGCTCGGCGAGCACAGGCTGGTCGGCACGTACCCGCGACGGAAGGTCAGCCCCTCGGCCGCGAGTCGGTCGATCCGCGGAGTCTTCACGTGCGGATGACCCATGAACGAAAAATCGGTCCAGGCGTGATCGTCCGAGATGATCAAGACCACGTTCGGCGGCCGGTCGGCGGCGGAGGCCGAAGCGGAAATCGCGACGAAGGACGCCAGGACCAGGGCGACGAAACCGCGCATGTCGATTCTCCCCATATCGTTCGGATCGCCTGGAAGACGTCGCCACTGTATCCGTCCGACGCCCCTCGCGAAATCCCCCGGCGGCCCCTGGACAATTTCAGGCGGACGCGCGTATAGTAACCGGCCTGGAGAAAGAGACGACGGTCGGGAGGGAAGGGGAGGCGTTTCAGGGATGGCGGCATCGGACGTGGTGATCCGGGGGGCGCGGGAGCACAACCTCCAGGACGTGTCGCTGACCTTGCCCCGAGGCCGGCTGATCTGCCTGACGGGGCTGTCGGGATCGGGCAAAAGCTCGCTCGCGTTCGACACGCTGTACGCCGAGGGCCAAAGACGGTACGTCGAAAGCCTCTCCAGCTACGCCCGCCAGTTCCTCGGCCAACTCCCCAAGCCCGACGTGGACCGGATCGACGGCCTCTCGCCGTCGATCTCGATCCAGCAGAAGACCGGCGGCCGCAACCCGCGCTCGACCGTCGGGACCATCACCGAAATCAACGACTACCTGCGCGTCCTCTTCGCCCGCGTCGGCCAGGGGCACTGCCCGCGTTGCGACCGGCCCGTGGCCGCCCAGACCCGCGAGCAGATCGTCGGCCGCATCCTCGACCTTCCCGCCGGCACCCCCTTCAGCGTGCTGGCCCCGGTCGCCCGCGGCCAGAAGGGGGAGTACAAGGACCTGTTCGTCGAGCTCTCCAAGGCCGGCTACGTCCGCGCCCGGGTCGACGGCCAGATCCATTCCCTGTCCGACGACCCGCGGTTGAATCGCCAGATCAAGCACGACATCGAGGTGGTGATCGACCGCCTGAAGGCCACGACCGCCGAAACCGCGCGAGGGCGGCTGGCGGAGGCGGTCGAGCAAGCCCTGCGGCTGGGCGACGGGACCTTGATCGTCGCGATCGAGGACCAACCCGATCTGGTGCTGTCGTCCCACCACGCCTGCGCGTCGTGCGGGATCGGGTTCGACCCGCCCAGCCCGCAGCTTTTCAGCTTCAACAACCCGCAGGGGATGTGCCCGGCCTGCGACGGCCTGGGGATCCGGCACGACTTCGACCCCGAGCTTCTGATCCCCGACCCGTCGCTTTCCGTGTGGGAGGGGGCGATCGCGCCATTGGGCCCGGTCAAGAATCTCGGCAAGTGGCGCAAGCACGTTTTCGAGGCGGTGGCCCGGAACTTCGAGGCCGACCCCGACGGCCCCAGGGCCGGGACGATGCTCAAGGGTCCGTGGTCCAAACTCGACGAGCGCTGGCGGAAGGTCTGGTTGCAAGGCGCGGGCGATCGGACGATCGTCTGCCACTGGAGGGGCAAGGGGAAGGTCTGGACCCATCCGGAGAAATGGGCGGGGGTGGCGGTCGACCTGCTCGACCGCTACAAGGTCTCCGGCGGCGCGCCCACGAGGGCGGCGCTTGAGCCGTACATGCGGAGCATGACCTGCCCGGAGTGCCAGGGGGCCCGACTCAACGCGCGGGCGCGGGCCGTCCGGGTCGGCGGCAAGGCCCTGCCGGAACTCTCGGCGCGGCCGATCGTCGAGGCGAAGGCGTTCTTCGACGCCCTCGCGGACCCCGCCGCGGCCGTCCCCGCCGACCTTGAGCCGACGCCCCTGGACGCGATCTCGCGAACGATCGCCGAGGAGCTGCTCAAGGAGATCCGCGGCCGGCTCGGCTTCCTCATGGACGTGGGCCTGCACTACCTGACGCTCGACCGCTCGGCCCCGACCCTCTCCGGCGGCGAGGCCCAGCGGATCCGGCTGGCGAGCCAGGTGGGCGCGGGGCTGGTGGGAGTGCTGTACATTCTCGACGAGCCCTCCATCGGCCTGCACGCCCGCGACAACGACCGCCTCATCGCCGCCTTGCAGCGGCTTCGGGACGTCGGCAACACCGTCGTGGTCGTCGAGCACGACGAGGACACCATGCGCGCCTCCGACTGGCTGGTCGACTTCGGCCCCGGCCCCGGCGTCAAGGGGGGTCGGATCGTCGCGGAGGGAAGCCTCAAGGCCCTTGAGAACGCCGAGGAAAGCCTGACCGGCGCCTACCTCGCCGGCAGGGCGCGGATCGAGGTGCCCAAGGAGCGCAAGGAGCCGGACGGCCGCGAACTGGTGGTTCGAGCGGCGCGCCAGAACAATTTGAAGGGGATCGACGTCGCGTTCCCCCTCGGCCTGTTCGTCTGCGTCACGGGGGTCTCCGGATCGGGCAAAAGCTCGCTCGTCTCCGACATCCTCCGCGACGCCCTGGCGCGCGACCTCAACGGCGCGAAGTCCGTCCCCGGAGCGCACGATCGGATCGAGGGGGCGGACCAACTCGACAAGGTGATCGACATCGATCAGTCGCCGATCGGCCGCACGCCGCGGTCCAACCCGGCGACCTACGTCAAGCTGTGGGACCTGATCCGCGACCTGTACACCAAGCTCCCCGACGCGAAGACCCGCGGCTACAAGCCGGGACGGTTCAGCTTCAACGTCCCCGGCGGCCGCTGCGAGGCGTGCGAGGGGAACGGGTCGAACAAGCTGGAGATGGACTTCCTGGCCGACGTCTGGGTCGTCTGCCCGGTCTGCGAGGGCAAACGCTTCACCCGCGAGACGCTCCACGTGCGGTTCAAGGGCAAGAGCATCAGCGACGTCCTGGACATGGACGTCCAGGAGGCGCTCGAGCACTTCGCCAACGTCCCCAAGATCG
This sequence comes from uncultured Planctomycetales bacterium, assembly GCA_937907525.1. GTDB lineage: Bacteria > Planctomycetota > Planctomycetia > Isosphaerales > Isosphaeraceae > Paludisphaera. The sequence goes on from CALCIB010000187.1 coordinate 17,733, forward strand.
CCGCGATGCTCCAAACCCTGCACGACGTCGGGCTCGACTACCTGAAGCTGGGCCAGCCCTCGCCGACGCTCTCCGGCGGCGAGGCCCAGCGCGTCAAGCTGGCCCGAGAGCTGGTGCGCAAGGGAACGGGCAAGACCCTCTACATCCTCGACGAACCCACCACCGGGCTGCACTTCGAGGACGTCCGCAAGCTCCTGAACGTCCTCCGCGGCTTCACCGACCGCGGCAACACGGTCGTGGTGGTCGAACACAACCTGGACGTCGTCAAGACGGCCGACTGGATCATCGACATGGGCCCCGAGGGGGGCGCCGACGGCGGCCGGATCGTCGCCCAAGGGCCCCCCGAGGCCGTGGCGAAGGTCGCGGAGAGCCACACCGGACAAGCCCTCGCCCGCGCGCTCGCCCCCAAGGCCAAGCGTCGCGCCGGCCGCGGCAAGGCCGTCGCGAAGGGGAGGGCGGGGAAGGGGAAGTCGTCCGAATCCGGGTTCGAGTTCATCTCCGTCCGCGGCGCGCGGCAACACAACCTCAAGGGGGTGGACCTCGACGTCCCGCGGAACAAGCTGACGGTCTGCAGCGGCCCGAGCGGTTCGGGCAAAAGCTCGATGGCCATCGACACGCTCTACGCCGAGGGCCAAAGGCGGTACGTCGAGAGCCTCTCCAGCTACGCCCGCCAGTTCCTGGCCCCGCTCCCCAAGCCCCGCGCCGAGAAGATCACGGGCCTCTCGCCGGCGGTGAGCATCGAACAGAAGACGACCAGCAAAAGCCCCCGATCCACGGTCGGCACCGTCACCGAAATCCACGACTACCTGCGCGTCCTGTTCGCCCGCCTGGGCCGCCCATACTGCCCCTCTTGCAACGTCCCGATCGGCTCGCAAACCGCCGACGAGATCATCGAGAAGATCCTCCGACTCCCGGAAGGCGCGCGGATCCACGTCATGGCCCCGGTCGACCGCCGGGACGACGAGACTTACGACGACCTTTGGGCGAACCTCAAGGCGTCCGGGTTCGCCCGCGCCCGCGTCGACGGCCGGACGATCGACCTCGACGCGCCTCCCAAGCTGAGCCGACGGAGCAAGCGCGAGGTCCAGGTCGTCGTCGACCGCGTGATCGTCCGCGGGTCCGCCCGCTCCCGCCTGGCCGACGCGGTGGAGGCGGCCCTCGACCTGGGCCGCGGCGTGATGCTGACCGCACGGTCCGACGACGACGTCGAGGAGTCGAATTGGCCCGTCGACCGCTACAGCCAGCACCGATCCTGTGACGGCTGCGGCCGCGGCTTCGAGGAACTCTCGCCCCACCACTTCTCCTTCAACAGTCCCCTGGGATGGTGCCCCTCCTGCGAAGGACTGGGCGTCCAGCAAGGGGCCAACCCCGCGGTCCTGATCCCGAACCCGTCCCGGTCGCTCCGCGCCGGGGCCGTGACGGCGTGGCCGCGGTTCGCGGAGAACAAGACGTTCGCCCGCCTGATCGAGGCGGTGGCGAAGGCCGAGGGGATCGACCTCGACGCCCCGTTCGAGGACCTGGAGGCCCGTCACCGCCGCGCGATCCTCCACGGCCGCCCCGACGTCTGGTACGAAGCCCCCGCCGCCGGCGACGAACCCGCCTTCGCCTTCCAGTACAAGGGCCTCTTCCCCGCGATCGAGGAGGCGGGCAGGATCTCGTTCCAGTACCGATGGAAGCTCCAGGGGCTCGTCGACGACGTCCCCTGCGCCTCCTGCATGGGGGCCCGGATCCGCGACGACGCCGCGGCCGTCCGCTTTGAGGGCCACGCGCTCGACCAGATCAACCGCATGCCGCTGGGCCAGGCCCTCGCCTTCTTCGACGGGCTCGAAATGACCGAGGAGCGGCGGCACGTCGCCGGCGACCTGATCCGCGAGATCCGCGAGCGCCTGTCGTTCCTGGTGGAGGTGGGTCTCGACTACCTCTCGCTGGGGCGAAGCACGCCGACCCTCTCCGGCGGCGAAAGCCAACGAATCCGACTGGCCAGCCAGATCGGCGGCGGCCTGACGGGCGTGCTCTACGTCCTCGACGAACCGACGATCGGCCTCCATCCCCGCGACAACGGCCGACTGCTGGGAGCGCTTAAGCGGCTCCGCGACCTCGGCAACACCGTCGTCATGGTGGAACACGACCGCGAAGTCATCGAGGCCGCCGACGAACTCGTCGACTTCGGCCCCGGCGCCGGACGCTTCGGCGGCGAGGTCGTCGCCAACGGCCCGCCGGCCAGGGTCGCCAAAAATCCCGGATCGCTCACCGGCGCTTATTTAAACGGCTCAAGGGCGATCCCGGTGCCGACGAACCGACGCCCGGCTGGGCCGGATTCGGGCGTCGCGGAGCTTTGGATCAAGGGGGCGCGCCACCACAACCTCAACGACCTGGACGTTCGGATCCCCCTGGGGGTGGTGGTCGCGGTGACGGGGGTTTCGGGTTCGGGCAAGAGCACGCTCGTCGAGGACGTCCTGTGGAAGACGGCCGCCCGCGCGCTGCACCGCGCCCAGGCGACGCCCGGCGCGGTCGAGGCGGTCGTCGGGCTGGAACGGATCGACAAGGTGATCCGCGTCGATCAGTCGCCGCTGGGGGGGACGCCGAACTCGACGGCCGCGACCTACGCCGGCGCCTTCGACCTGATCCGCGAGCTGTTCGCCAAGCTCCCCGAGGCCAAGGTCCGCGGCTACACCGCCCGCAGGTTCAGCTTCAACATGCCCGGCGGCCGCTGCGAGGCCTGCGAGGGGGCGGGCCAAAAACGGATCGAGATGCACTTCCTCCCCGACGTCTGGGTGACGTGCGACTCCTGCCAGGGCCGCCGCTTCACCCCCGAGGTCCTCGCCGTGACCTTCCGCGGCAAGACGATCTCCGACGTGCTCGACATGACCGTGGACGAGGCCCTGGAACTGTTCGAGAAGGTCCCGAGGATCAAGAAGGTCCTCCGGACCCTGAGCGACGTCGGCCTGGGCTACCTGCCCCTGGGTCAGTCGGCGCCGACGCTCTCCGGCGGCGAGGCCCAGCGCGTGAAGCTGGCGTCCGAACTGTCGCGGCCGGACACCGGTCGGACGCTCTACGTCCTCGACGAACCCACCACCGGCCTGCACGTCGATGACGTCCGTAAGCTGCTCGACGTGATCCACAGGCTGTCGGACCTCGGCAACTCCGTCGTCGTCATCGAACACAACCTCGACGTGATCAAGACGGCCGACTGGGTCATCGACCTGGGCCCGGAGGCCGGCCGCGGCGGCGGCGAAATCGTGGCCGAGGGACCTCCCGAGGCCGTGGTCGCCCTGGGACGAGGCCACACCGCGCGCTTCCTCGCCCCGCTCCTGGCCGCCGGCCCCTTCGCCGAACGCCCCCGCTTCGATCCCAAGGAAGCCGCCAAGAAGGCCGCCGCCGAGGCCAGAGCCGTCCGACTCGCCGCCAAGGCCGAGGCGGAAGCCGCGGCCGGCCGCCCCGCCACGAAGCAGCTTAACAAATCATCCACGTCCCGCTCCAAGACAGAGGCGGTCCCGGTCGCGCCGGTCGACGGCCTCGCTCCCTGGGAACGGGACGGCAGGAAGTGGCACCTGGAGGAACGGACCTCGCGAAGCGGCAAGCCCGTCCGATGGGACGGCCGGATCCTGGCGCGGATCGTGGCCCGCGTCGAAGAGTTGTCGAACGGCGACGGCCTTCTCAAGCCCACGATCTGGAACGAGCGCGGAACGGTCCGGATCTTCCCCGTCGCCTCCGGAGACGGCCCCGAGGTCGCGTTCTTCCAGGCCACGACCATTAGCGAATGGATCGTAACGCTGCGGTTCCGAGTCCCTCGCAACACGTTCCAGAGCAAGACGCTGGCCGCGAAGCTCAACCTGCCTCCCTTTCACGAGGGCCCCGCGCCCGTCCTCTCGGACACCCCTCGGCTCAAGATCGCCACGGCGGGCGGCCGCCAGGAAGTGATCATCACCGGCCACTCCCTGGACGATTTCAAGACACCCGCCTTCGACGACTTCCTGGTCCGCTCGGTTCGCTCCCTGAGCCGCACGGGCAACTCGGCTCGGCTTAAAACGGCCGCGGACCTCTGATCATTTCGGCTTCTTCTCGTAGGCTCGGACGTCGAGCGAGGGCCGGGCGGGCTTGATTGACTCGTCTTCGTCGTCGCCTCCACGCCGCGGGACCAACGCCTCAGCGCTCCCCCGCCGCTTCCACTTAGACAGTGCGCCTCGCAATCGATCCGTGCGCGCCATGGCCCCCCTCCGCTTTTTTTCAAAAGTCGCTATCCCTTTTCCCGTCATTGTTTACAGCGACTCGCCGAGACAAAAAAACCGTCGCCGTTCTCAAACCATGTTTTGTATGGCACTTCTTGGTGTCGGCGTCGACCGGGGCCGGGCGGCTCAGGAGGCGATGCGATGGGAACCACGAAGAGCAATCGAGTCGGCGACGTGATCCGGGCTTTCCGCGACGATGAATGGCTCCGACTCCACGAGGAGGAGGGTAAGTCGATCGTCGAACTCGCCGAGGAGGCGGGGATGAGCGTCCGGCACGTCAAAAGGTCGCTGTCCCAGGCACGCAAGGCACGAGAATCCCGGATCAGGGACGGGGGCGACGCCTCATCGTCCTTGGCCCTGGGCGGCGACGCCTTGGAGTCGGAGTCCGGCGCGATCCGAGCGCCAGCGTGGCTGGAGTTGGTCCCTCTGTTCCCAGTCGGACCTTTCACCCCGGCGTCGGAATGTCCGCATCGCGGGCCAATCCCCGAGGGCTCGCTCCTCTGCTGCATGGTCTGCTCGGCCTCTGGGGTGGACGGTCATCCCGCCCTGGCTCGAAACCCGGCGACTGACCCGCGCCCCGAGCCGAAACCCCGACGTTCGCGACGATCGAGCGCGACGAGGCCCGAGGAAGCCGGCGAGGCCGAGTCGAAGCCCGAGACCCGCCGCAAGCGGCGTTCCCGAGTCTTCGGATCAGGATCGCCGGCCGCGGACGCAAACGTGACCGATCAAAATTCCCATTAATCCAGGAACGGCGATCAACCTTGCCGTATTCGGGATATCACACGCACCCCATCCCGCATGCGACGACCCCGGTCATGCCATCTCAGCGATGCGAATCATGGCATTCAAGCCGTCGAGGCCGTTGGCGGAGGCGCGCCCGCGCGAATGGGGTCGCATGCGCCGACCGGGCCCCGGTTCGCGGCGAGAACGCTCTCGGAGCATTGGAGCCGACATCTGGCAACACGACCCTCCATCGCGTCGGCCTCGCGTACGGATCGATCCGCCCCATCCCTCTCCGTTTCAAGCTCGCGTCGAAACGATCGGGGGGGAGGACCGGGCGCTCCTGATCGTCCTGATCGTGGCGGCCGTTCTGATGCTCGCATCGGAATCTCTATGGGCGCTCATGCCCGAGTTTTAACGCCGTCGAAGTGGTCGCCGAGTCGGGGAGCCCGACACGGGGGCGTCCGTGACACCCGTCGCGACCCCAGGCCCGCGCGGCCGTCGTCGACTCGACGCGCCGCCGCCGCCGGCTCCGCAAAGTCGCCCAAGACGCCGAATCGCTGGAAAACAGGTTCACGCCATGAACTACGTCCCGGACGTCTCGCAAAACCTCGCGTACCTGGGAGGGCTCGCGGCGACGACCACCGCGCTGATCGCCGAGGCCGTCTCCACGGACCCCGCGGTCGGCGCGGGGTCGTTCCTGCTGGGGGGCGCCGGCCTGATCGCGGCGATCTCGGCTTTCATGAAGGACTTCTGGATGGATCGTCAGAAGCAACGCGACCACGAGCTGGCGGCGCTTCGGATCCAGGCGAGGAGCGAGCGGATCGAGGAGATGGTGGAGGCCCTGTTGGCGTGGATGAAGGCCGCGCGATCCGTCGATGCGTCTCTTCCCCCGGTCCCCGACATCGTTCACCTCCGAGAGAAACCCGATGACGAATAAAAGCATCCGCCTCGCGTTCGGGGCGTGGGCGAGGAAGCGTCCCGGCGGCCTTCCAGGGTTCGTCGCGGCCGTCTGTCTCACGGGGGCGGCCCTCCTGACCTTGTCGAAGACCTTGGGACGTCACGCTCACTCATTCCGTCGTTCGACCTCGATCGCCGACGTCGTTCGAGCCGAGGAAGGCGAGGTCGAACGGCGATCCGCCGAGGATCGCTGGAGAGTCGAGGTCTCGACGAAGCTGGAGGAACTCCTCGCCCGCGTCCCCGGGTGTCCCGAGGATTCCGCCTCCAGGTCCAACTAGGTATCCGGAACAACGACATGATTGGCGACGGAGCCGCGACCAGGACGGTGACGACGACGGCCTCGACGGGGATCGACGTCGAACGGATCGGTCTCGACGACCGCCTCCGCGAACTCCTCGGCCTCCCGAGCGACGACCCGTCTCGGACTTGGGGAGACAGGGTCGCGGAGGCGATCGTCGCCGCCGCGGCCAGGGGCGACGCCCGCTCGTGGGGAGTCCTCTTCCGCCGCGCCGGCGCTGGCGCCGCGTCCGAGGCGGCCGGGACGGCCATCGACGACGAGACCGCCCGCAGAATCCTGGAGGCCGCCCTTGGACGAGTCGACGATCAATCGCTTGATTAGGTCCGTGCGCGATCGGCGGCCCCGGACGTTGGACGAACTCCAGGCCTGGATCGAGGCCTTCGTCGGCGTCCGGATCCCGGCGCGGGCCGTCTGTCCCGGCCACTCCTCCCCGCTGGAGATGTTCGCCTCCCAGGTGCTGGATCGACCGTCTCTGGCGCTTTGGCACGGCCCGAGAGGGAGCGGCAAATCGTTTCTCTCGGCGCTCGACACCCACCTGGCGAGCCGCTTCAACCCGCGCCACGAAACCCACGTCCTGGGCGGGTCGCGGGCGCAGTCGGAGCAGATCTACCGCGCCCTCAAGGATCTGGTTCTCGAGGGAGCGGGGCCGCTCGGAAGCGACCGCGACTCGATCCGACGGCTTCTGAAGACGGAGGCGTCCTACGGCAACGGATCGCGGGTGGCGATCCTGTCGGCGAGCCCCACGAGCGTCCGCGGCCCCCACGTCGCCTCGCTGAAACTGGACGAGGTCGACGAGATCGACCCGGACATCCGCGAGTCGGCGATCGGCATGGCGATGGACCGCCGAGGAGTCCGGTCGAGCGTCCTGATGACCTCGACCTGGCATCGCCCGGCCGGCCCGATGGCGGATCTCGTCGACCAGGCGTGCGGGGGGGCCTTCCCGATCCACACCTTTTGCGCCTTCGAGGTCCTGGAGCGCTGCCCGACCGAGCGGAGCGGCCCGAACCTGGAGAAGTGTCCGGACTGCCCGCTCATGGCCTGGTGCCACGAGGGCCGCGACGACGACCCTCTGGGCCGCCCCAAGGCCAAGCGAAGCAATGGACATTATTCGATCGACTCCCTGATTCAGAAGGTCCGGGGCGTCTCGCCGCGGGTCTTCGCCAGCGACTACCTGTGCCGCGGGCCGAAGGTCGACGGCGTCTGGTTCAAGGAGTTCGACGAGTCCCGGAACGTCTCCGAGGAGGCGGAGTTCGATCCGTCGCTGCCGGTCCACGTCGCGATCGACTCGGGAGTCTTCACGGGAGCCGTGGCGTTCCAGGTCCACCAAGGCTGGGAGTGGGCCGACCCACCGGAGCCGTCACGAGTCCACGTCTTCGCCGACTATCTGGCGGAGGGCCGCTCGGCCGAGACGTGCGCCCTCGAAATCCGGGAGTTTCTCGATCGGCTCTGCGGCTCCGCGAAGCGGTTCGTGTCCACCGACTCGGCCGGAGGGGCCAGGAATCCCGTCGGCCCGACGGTGATCTCGGAGTTTCAGAGATGCGGACTCGTCGGCGACACGGGTTTGCAAACCTGGCCCCGATATCCCGGATGCGTGATCGAGGGGCTGAACTTGATTGAAAGCCTGGTCCGGACGGCCGACGGCCGCCCCCGGCTGCTCATCCACCCCCGTTGCGCCCAACTCTCCGCGTCGCTCAAGAGCTACGCGAGGGCCCGCCGCGCGGGCCAGTGGATGGACTACCCCGCGGACCCGCAACACCCCTGGGAAGACCTCGTCGACGCGCTGCGGGGCGGGCTGGGCGTCGCGCTGCCCGAGGGGACGACCCCCGCGGCCCGCCCGCTCCGACGCGCCCGCGCCGACCGCGTGTTTTAAACGGCTTCGCCGCCGCGACATCCCACTTCAGCGGAATCCCACAACGTCATGCTGAACTCGAATACGATCGGCGCGTCGGTCCATCCGACGTCAGGGGCGGCGATGCCTCGGATAGCCCTGCCGGACGGTCGGCGGTTGGACCGCCCTCATCCCGAATGGCTGGCGCACCATCTCCGCTGGCGATGGCTGCTCGACTCGTGGGAGGGCGGCGAGGCCTACCGCACCGCCGTCTACGGGTACGACATGCACGGGATGCCCGTGCGGAACCTGGTCCGTCATAAACGGGAGTACCCGTCGTCCACCGACGCCGGCGCTTATCCCTTGGGCGGGAGGCCGTTCGGCACCGATCCCGCCTATCAGGCGACGGACGACGACTACGAACTGCGACGGGCCAGGACGCCGGTCCCGACCTTCGTCTCGGAAGCGGTCGAGGCCCATCTCGCCCGCATCTACAGCCGCGAGGTGCGCCGCGCCGGCCCCGAGTCGTTGACCTCGTGGTGGCGCGACGTCGACGGTCGGGGGGCTTCGATCGACGATTTCATGTCGAGTTCGGTCGCCCCGCTCCTCCTGGTGCTGGGCCAGCTCGATCTGATCGTCGATCGTCCGGCCGCCCCCGACGGCGAACCGGTGCGGACCCGCGCCGACGAGATCCGGCTGGGGCTCGACGCCTGCGCGGCCTCCTACGTTCTCCCGGAAAACATGGTCTGGTGGCGCCTGGACCGCGCCGGACGGTATCTCGAATGCCTCGTTCGAGAGGTCGACGACCGAGGCGGCGTCTCCTGGCGTCACTGGAACGAGAATATCTGGACGTTGTTCGATGACCGCGGCGAGAAGGTCCGCGGGCCCTTCGAACACGGATACGGCCGCGTCCCGATCATCCGAGTCTTCGATCGTCGACGGCCGCGCTGCCGGAACATCGGACTTCCCAGGTATGAAAGCATCGCTGAGATCCAGCGCGAGTTTTACAACCGCGACAGCGAGCTGATCCTCAGCGACACGACGCAGGCGCACCCGCTGCTGCAGGGTCCCGAGGACTACGTGAAGGCCGACGGGGCCGTGCCGATCGGGCCCAACTGGCTGCTCCCCAAGAAGAAGAACGCCCAAGGGGGGGCGACGACCTACGAGGGGTTCGACGTCATCCGGTTCCCCAAGGAAGGGGCGGACTCCCTGCGGATGAACAAGGCCGATCTGAGGGACGCCGCCGACCGCGCCGCGCTCTTGTTGAAGCCCGCCGGATCGGCGGGGACGAGCGGGTCGACCGTGGCCCAGAGCGGGATCTCGAAGCGGATCGACCAGGCGGCGGGCAACGACCTCTTGAGCAAGATCGCCGCGACGCTGGGCGGGATAGAGCGCCGTCTGGCCGATTTGGCGCTGGCCGTCATGGGGGCCGATCCGACGGCCGAGGATCGCGAGGCGATCCGCGTGCAGTATCCGTCGTCCTTCGACCTATACACCGGGGAAGAGTTGGCTCGCGCGGTCGGTCAATTCCAGACCGTGCTGGGCGCCGCGGGCCACGCCCCCAAGACGGAGCGGGAGATGCTCGGCAAACTCGTCCGAGTGATGCTCCCGGGGCTGGACGACTCGGACTACGGCGAATTCGACGTCGAGATCGAGACGTACCTCGGTCTCGACGCGGAGACTCGGGCTTGAACGTGCCAAGGGGATTTCGGCGGTCGCGGTCGCGACGCGGCCGCTCTCTGATTTCGAGCGAGGTTCATACGTGAACGATCAAGCGAGCGTCGACGTCGCTCCGGACGCGGCCGATCAGTCCGGCCCGTCGCGGGGCGAGGAGCGTCAGCGGTTGCGGGCCCTGGAGGCCCAACTGTCGGACGTCCGACGCCAGCAGGACGCGGCGTTGGAGATGAAGGATCAGGAGCGTCTGCGGGCCCTGGCCGAGAAGGGTCAGATCGAGGAGGCGCTTGAGCAGCAGCGCCGGACCTGGGAGCGGAAGCACGCCGAGGCGGTCTCCCGATACACGCTTTTGGAACAGCAGGTCTTCGGCGAGAGAAAATCGGCCGCGATCGCCGACGCCCTCCAGGGTCGGGCGTTCGTCGGCGAAACGTCGGAGCAGCGTTCGGCCGCCGCGGCGATGGTCCGTCGACTTCTCCAGGACGAGTTCGAGACGGTTCGAGAGGCGTCGGGCGCGCTCGTGGTCCGCGAGCGGTCCAGCGGTCGTCCGGCCGGAGAGGCCCTCCGCGAGCGCCTCGACTCGCCGCAGTTCGCGATCTTCTTCGCGGCGACGTCGCGTGGGGGGGCGGGCGGCGACGCCTCGCGACCGTACGCCGCCCCGAGAGGGGCCCAGCCGGGATCGCTCGAGGCGATCGTCGACCAGTGGAGAGACCGGCAAAACCAGTACCAGTCGTTCGGGCTGCACCCGCTGGTGTGACCCCCCCGTCGTCGGCGGACGTCCTCGTGGCCGGCCGCCCAGTCGAAATCGATTCGGAGTCAATGTAGATGCCCTCGTATGAGAACAGCCCGCTGACCCAGTTCAACGCCTTCAGCGCCGGCGTCCTGCCCAACGACGTCTTCGGCGTGGCGATCAACTGGTTCGTCAACCGGACCCCGCTGACGTCGCGGCTGCCGAAGCTGCCGGTCGGATCGCCCCACTTCCTGATCGTCAACGACAACTATCGACCTCGCTCGGTGGCGTTGAACGCAGCCCTGACGGCCGCCGCGACGTCGCTGACCGCCGCGGACGCCTCGGTGTTCGACTCGGGAGACGTCATCCAGGTCGAGCAGGAGTACCTGCTGGTGACGGCCGTGGATCCATCGACGAACACCGTGACGGTGGCCCGAGGCTACGCGGGCACGACGGCGGCCGCGCACGCCAACGCCCAGCCCATCTTCCTGGTGAGCAACACGCGGACCGGCGCCGAGACGAACGTCTCCGGCCTCAGCCGGATCCCCCAGGCGACCACTCAGTATTGCCAGACGGTGCAGCACGCCTACCAGGTCGGCGGGGCGCTGCAGGCCGACGCCAACTACGGCTCGGCCTACGCGACTCCGCTCGACCGCGACCGGATGCTGGCGATGCAGCACGTCATGGACGACTTCGAGTCGGCGGTGTATTACGGCAAGGGGGTCGGCCTGTCCAGCCCGTCGAGCCGGCCGCTGATGAAGGGGATTCAGTCGCTCCTGTCGACCAACAACGTCACTTCGCCGACGAACGCGGCGGCGTACAAGCCGAGCGACCTGATCCGCGACACCATCCAGGCGTGCTTCAACGGCGGCGGCAACCCCAGCCTGCTTTTGGTCAGCACGGACTTCCTGTCGGCCTTCGCCGTCTGGGGTCACGCCGCGATGCGGGTCAACGCCGGGAGCAACGTCTTCGGCGTGCCGATCGATCTGTTCGAGGCCCCGTTCCTTTCCGGCATCTCCATCGTGCCGGCGCCGCTGCTGCGCCCGGGCACGGCGGTCTGCCTCTCGGCCAGCGAGGCACGGGTGCGGTTGAAGCGGTCGATGATCGACAAGCCGCGCGGCAGCCGCGGCGACGCCTTCGAGGGCGACATCATCATGGAGGGCGCCGTCGAGATCGACAACGAGGCGCATCACGCCTGGGTCTCCGGGATCTCGGCCTTCAGCGCCGCCTGAGCCTCGGTCAAGAACCCGCCGGAGCCGCCCCGCGCGCGACGCGGGGCGGTCATTTCCACGACGCGAGTCGACATGAGCACAACTCGTTCCTTCACGTTCCCCGGCTTGTGGCCTTATATCGAACGCGCGGCCGAGGGGCGGCGCCTTCCGTTCCTGGGCCGCGGGCGTGAGCTGTGGCATTACAAGCAGGTCCAGGACGCGCTGGGCCAACTCCCCGGCCTCGCCGCGAGCGATCGGCGCGAGTCGTTGGCCCACGTCGCGGCGGTGCGGGACTCGCTCGCCGCGACGCTCGACGGGATCGACCTGGCCGTGCTGGAGACGGTCCAGGGCCTGGGCGGCGGCGAGTCTCGGGATCCCGCGTGCGGCGCCTCCGAGCCGGCGGAGTCGCAACCGCGTCGCGGCCTCGCGGCGCGACGGCGGCGCGACTCCCAAAACGAATAAACACCCTTCAGCCTGCGAGCCATTCCATGAGTCAGTCAGACCGGCTCACGATCCTCTACGCCGACGACGAGGACGTCGCGGTCCACGCCCCAGGCGACTTCGCGGTGCTGGCGCCGGCCTGGCAGAAGATCGCCCAGGGCTCCGACGGCGTTTTCGGGTCCGGCCCTAGCTGGACCCTTGCGTCGGCGACGTCGGACTTCGAGGCGGCCGGGGCCCGACCGGGCCATGTGATCCAATTGCGAAAACCCACGTCGGTCTTCAAAGGCGCGGGCGAACTCTTCGCCGTCGAGGGGGCCGTCGGGGGCTCGCTGACGATCCGCCGCGTCGGCATGCCCGCGGGCGCCGGGGCTCCGCCCGCGCCGGCCTCGGGCCTCTCCGGCGTGGAGTTCGTCATCGCCACCCTGTCGCCGCAGATCGAGGAGGCGAGCTTCGATCTGAACCGTCTGTTCGCCATCGATCCACTCGCGCCTGGTCGAACGCCCTCGGATCTCCACGACGTTCGGGAACTCCGCCGCGCCTGCGTCCTCGGCGTGCTCGTCCGCCGCTATGCGGCCGAGTCGCGCGGCTCCGACGGAGACTTCGCGCAAAAACTCCGACAGGCCGAAGCCGAGTTGGCCGAGGTCCTGGCGCGCCTGGAAGTGCGCTGGGGGTCGGCCGTCGACCGGTCGTCGTCCTCGATCTTCTCCACACGAATCGTGAGGTGATTTCACCATGTCTTTCCTGGTTTCCCGCGAGGGCGACGCGCGCCTCTTGACCGAACTCCTCGGCGGCGCCGCGCCCGAGGACTGGCAGCTCGGCCTGTACAACTCGGCCGTCACGCCTTCCGAGACCGACACGGCCGCCACCTACGCCGCGCACGAGGCTGCTTTCGCCGGCTACGCGCGCAAGACGCTGACTCGTTCGGTGTCGGACTCGACCTGGAACGCGCCGGTGTTGCAGGCCCCCTCCGGATCCCCGCCCTGGTCCTCCCGCGGACAGGTCGCCCACTCGCAATACGGTTCGGCCCCGACGAGCTGGACGGTCGGCGCGACCGGCGACACGGTTTACGGCTATTTCATCGTCGGCGCCGTGAGCGGCGCGCTCATCCTGGCCGAGCAGTTCGCGGATCCGCGGACGCTGCACTCGGGCGACACGCTGTCCATCACGCCGGTCTTCGAGGTCGCCTGACGATTTCACGACCGTGAAGCGCCTCGGCGAGCCGTCGGCCGCCATGCGGGCCGGCGCGGCGGCCCCATCCATCGACCGCCTCCGCGTCTTCTCAACGGCCCGAGGGTATCAACGTGAATAAATACTATGTTTCCGTCGACCGCGGGAGCGACTCCAACGACGGGCTCTCGCCCGCGACGCCGTGGAAGACGATCGGCAAGGCGATCGGACCGTCGCCGGGCGTCTCGCTCGGGACCGACGGCGCGACGGTTTATATAGAGCCCGGCGCCTACTACGAATCCGTGACGCTCGCCCTGAACCCGTCGGACGTCGCGCCGCTCGCGATCGTGGGCGACTGCGACGGCGCGGGTTTCCTGGCCGGCGGGCGGACGACGCCGACCGTCGGCGTCGTGGAGTGGTCCGCATGGGTCGACGACGCGACCCCGCGAACCGACCCCTGCCTCTCGGGCGGCTCCGGATCCCACGTCGCGCTTCGGCGACTCAAGATGTACGGCGGCATCGCCAATCCGGGGTGCGTGCAAGTCACGACCGGGAAGTCCTGGTCGATCGTCGACTCGGCGTTCATTTGCAGTCATTCCGTTCCCTCCGCGCTCGTCACGTTTGGGGCGTCGGCGTCGGGAGGCGCCACCGCCGGTCTCGGTTTGCTCGTCGAACGCTGTTCGTTTCTGGCGGACGCCGCCGTGGCGGGCGTACTCGTCGTCGCCGCCGAGGCGGCCGCCGAGTATTCGTTGGACTCCGTGATCCGCGACTGCCGCTTCGTGGGCGGCTACGGTTTTCGGATGACTCACGTTTCGACCGGACTTGGCGCGCTCGGGACGGGGGTGACGGTCGAGCACTGCACGAGTTTCGCCGGGTATCGCGGAGCCATGATCTACGAAGGCGTCGCGACGCCGACGTTGACGACGCCCGTGTCGATTCGCGGTTGCTTTTTCCGTGCCGCCATCACCATGACCGCCGGGAACGCGACGCACGTCACCGAGGATTGGAACGTGCTGGTGGGCGGAAATCCCGCCAACGTGCCCGCCGGTCCCAACTCCATCCGCGCCCGACGCGCGGTTTTCGATTTCGACGACGGGCTGCTGGTCGGGACGCCCCTGCGTCCGATGGGGACGCCCACCGCCGGGTCGCTCCTGGGGGGGTTCGTGGGGAGCGGCGCGTTCCCGCCGACCGACCTGACGGGGCGGGCCCGCCCGGAGGGATCGGGCGCGGCTCGTCCCGCCGCTGGCGCGTTGGAACGGCACGACACCGGCGAAGCGAACGCGCAATACGCCGACGCGGGCTCGAGCGCGTGTCTGGCTTTGACGGGTCCGAGTTCGTTGGAACGGCCGATCCTGGTCGACGCGACCGCGACGACGATCGGCGTCAAGGTCCGTTGGGACGGGAACCACGGCGACGCGAACAAGCCGAGGGCGGTCCTGCTGGCGAACCCGGAGATCGGGATCGCGAGCGACCAATCCGTCGAGCCGGCGACGTCCGGCGGTTCGGGATCGACGCCCAACGCCTACGAGGCGCTGACGTTCGCGCCGGTGACGCCGACGAAGGCCGGCGCCTTGATGCTCCGGCTGGAGTCGCGGTCGGCGGCTGGGAACGGCGTCGCGTATTTCGATTCGATCACCCTTTCTTGATGGACCGTCATGCCCCCACGACCCTTTGAACACTGGTATCGCGGCGTATCGGTCGAAGCGGCCGCCCGTACCTCGACCTCGGCGCCGTGGGGGATTCGGGGCGCGCTTGTCGCGCCCGTGATCCGGGGGGGATTCGGCCAGGTCGCCGCGGCGGTCGGCGGCCTTCGGGCGGGCGGCGGAGGCGAGTTCGAGGCTTGCGTCTCCGCTGCCGCGCCCACGAGGGTGACGGTGGGCGGAACGGCCCACACGAGCGCGGACGTCCGCGTCGACGGCCCCGCTTGCGCGGGGGGGGCCGGATTCGCGGCCGCAGCCGACGCACGGCTTGCTTCGGATCCGGCGCCGGGGGGCGGTTGGTCGACGGGGGGGCGATGGCGAGCCGCGGCGGAGGCCGCCGAAGGCTTCTCGGGGGGGGTCTCGGTCCACCCGGGAGCGATCGCCGCCCATGGTTTCGACTGTTCGGGATCGGGAGGATCGGCGATGGGCGGCGTCGGCCCGAACGCCGCGAGTCCGCCCGGTCGATCGTTCAAGTATTGGCGACGCGGCGAGGCTGTCGTCGACGCCGGCCCTCGCGAGGGAGGCTTCGCGCACGGTTACCGAGGTTGGTTCGGAGCTCCCTCGTCGGGTCGGATAGGAAGAGTCGACGGTGTTGATTCGACGGGCGCGGGCCTTCGCGTCGGCGCCGGCGCAGCGATTTGGATCGACCGCGGCGGCGCCGGCGTCGCGGTGGCCGAACTGGGAGGCGCGGGCGGAGCCGGGCGACAGGACCACGTCGCCGGTTCGGGTGGCGTGGCGCGGCCGGGCGGGGCGTCGAGGATCGAACGGGGCGCGGACTTTGACGCGATCTCAGTCGTCGGGACGTATTCGGCCGCCTCCCCGCGCGTCGCCATCGAAGTCGAGCCCTCGTCGACGACTCGGTTCGGGGCGGCCGCCCGAGTGGACGTCGAGCACGGCCTCGGTTGGTTCGGGGGCGACGGCCGGGCCTTCGGCGGAGGCGCCGACGCGATCGCCACGTGCGAGCCCGCTGCGGGCGGGAGCCTCGCCGTCGGCGGCGGTCATATCGATCGTCTCGCCCTCGTCTACAGGATTTATTCCAACGGCGGACTGGGCGGCGCGATCGATTACGGGTCGCCTATCGCCGAAACGTCGGGACTGGAATGGACGAGCGAGCCGCTGCCGCCCGGGTCGTCATTCCGTTTCGGGGTAAGAACGTATTCACCCGTCGATGATTGTCAAGACGAGAACCTCGACGCGTCGGTCGCGCTGGTCGTCGACGCGCGAGGACGAGACGCGACCGGCGTACCCCGCCCGCCCGTCGGCCTCCGCGCCCTCGATCAAGGCGGCGGTCGCGTCCGCCTCGAATGGACGACGGTCGGCCCGTCCAGATTCGAGGCGGCCGCGACCCACTTCAACGCATATCTCGGCCGAGACGTCGTCACGGACTTTTCCTCGCCGATCGTCGTCCCGGCGCCGGCGTCGCGCGGAGGCGTCGTCGCGACAGAACTTCGCGACCTGCCGACGGGCCGATCCTTCGCCGTGATCGTCCGCGCGGCGAACGAGTTCGGCGAGGACGACAACGTCGCCGCCGTTCGATTCACCGTCGATCTCTTCCCGCCGTCGCGGGTCGACGACCTCGCCGCGTCCGTCGCCTGACGCGACCCAACCCATTCGCGCAAGGTTCTTCGGAGGGCCGTATGGCCATCACGCTCACTGGTTATTGCGGGCTCAAGTCGGTCAACCGGGCAATGGCCGGCGGCGGCGAACGCGTCACGTTGGCGATTTGCGCGCGGACGAACGGCTGGCGCTTCTCGCGCTGGCAGAACTTGCTCGCGTTCGGTTCGTACGCGTCGATTCGCTCGTATCAGCCGTACGGAAGTCGCCCGTCGGTCACGTTGCAGGCGTCGGAACGGTTCGTCGGCGACGCGACCACCTACGAGACGTCGAAGGCGGGCGGCGCGATCGGCGAGGCATACCAGATCACGTTGGTCTACGACAAGGACGACCCGAACCGGCAGTTCCTCGCCGTCAACGGAGTCAAGGTCGCGACGCCGGTCCACGCCGCGGCCCTGTCGTCGTGCGCGTTCATCGACGTCGGCGACCCCGTCGGCATCGGCAACGCCGACGGTCTCGGGGTCACGTTTCAGGACGCCGTGGTCGTCGACGGCCACGCCGCGAGCGACGAGGAGGTCAAGGCCCTCGCCGGCGGCTCGGCCGGGGCGGCCGACTTCGTGACGTCCCTCGCGTCCGTCCCAGGCGTGACGGCGTCGTACTACTCGCTCGCCGGCGAAGCCGGGACCGTCCCCCAGGCCGGCGACCCCGGCCTGCTGCCGACGATCGGAGGCGGCCCCGGCTACGGCCTCGTCGTCGCCCGCTGGGGCGCCGACCACGCCGCCGACGTCGCCTACGCCGAGCCGATGGTCTATGACTGGCGCGACGAGATCGTTCGAGCGTACGTCGGATCGTCCGGCAAGACCGTCACCGTCGCCGTCGCGAGCAAGGCCGGCGGAGCCCCGCGCTTCCCGTCGACCTCGCGGCTGAACGCGGCCCCGACGATCCGCATCGACGGCGGGGCCCCGATCACGCTGGGAACGGCCCCGCAAGCCGGGTGCTTCACGGGCGGGACCATGGACGCCGTGTACCTGGCGCTGCCGACCGGGACGTACGTGTCCCCCGGACAAACCGTCTCCATGGACGTTCCGGAGGGTTGGTTTCCCGACGACTTCGGCGTCGCGCAGGCGCAGTCCGGGGTCGTCGTCGCCAACTACGCGGGGAAAAGCGTCACCGACCAGCTCTGGCCCGACCCCAAGACGATGCGGCTCGGCGTCAACCACGAGAGCACCCAGGACTACTGGGCGGCGTTGTGCTCCGTCCGGAACCTGGCCATGTTACTCGGACGGAACGCGAGGGACCGTTGGGAGGACGGCACGGTCAAGGGCAACCAGACCGTGCTGCTCCTGACAACGGGGGCGTCCAACAAGCTGGACTTGCCCGGCATCCCCGGCCGCGCGGGGCGTTGGGTCTTCCGCTGGGACGACTACGATCCCGCGAACCCCGTGTCCATCACCCCCATGTCGTACTCGAAGTACGGGTGGCGGGAGATACCCGGGTACGCCAACCCCGGCGACGACCAGGGGCGGGGAAAGGTCAAGGTCTGGGAGCTGGACCTCGGCAGGAAGTGGCCGTTCACCCTGGCGGCGGCCGTGGACGCCACGGCGACCACGATCCCGTTCCTGGAGAAGGCCGACTGGCAGTTGGTAAGCGGGAACTCCTGCTACCTGACGATCGGCGACGAGCGGATCCTCATCGGGGCTTACGACGTCGCGGCGAAGGCGTTCACCGGCTGCACGCGCGGCTGGAACGGCACGACGGCGGCGGCGCACGCCGCCGCCGCGTCCGGGATCGCGCAGTACCCGGCGAAGTATGGCGAGGTCCACGTGGCGTTCGGCAGCCCGAACGCCGCCAACATGCGGTATTCCAATCTGGCCATCTACCCGCCGGGGTTTTACGACATTCCGGAGACGCCGACGCCGCTCGTCGTGCCGCCGCCCGACCCCATGGACGTCGCCCCGGACCTCCAGGCTTACTTCGCCAAGGGCGTGGGCGCGCTGCGGTACATGACGGATACGCCGCTCTACCCCTGGCCCGGCGATTTCGAGTACCCGGAGCAAATCGCGGCGCCGGACCAGGTCCACTACGGCACGCCGCGGATCACCGAGCGGTACGTCATCAAGGGGGTCAAGCCGATCGCCTGGGAGGACATGCCCTACTTCTATTCGGCGACGTCGTGGCTCACGACCGCGGAGACGTACCCGGCGACCCTGTCCGCGCCGATCACGACCGCCCCCGCCGCCGGGACCGTCGAGACGGTGACGATCGCGAGCGACCCGGCGGCGCCGATCCTGCTCGGGCAATCCCTGTTCGCGGGCGACGAGGTCATGCGGGTGGTCGGCTTGCCGGTCTCTGGCGACGACCACCAGGTCGAGCGGGGGTCGGTCGGCACGACGCCGGCGACGCACCCGGCGGGCGCGATCGCCGTCGGCTACCGGATTCCGACCGCGGATCCCGCGACGTACGTGGCGGCCTCCTCCAAGCGGGCGCTCCACTGTTACGAGGTGGTCTTCGACGAGGAGCAGTCGGCGCCGATCTCGTTCGGCCGCAACATGAACGGCGTCTGGTCGAAGGTGGTCCCCGAGAACCGCACGGCCCAGCGGACGTTCACGCTGGCCGCGGCCCTGGACGCGACGTCCCTGGACGTCTTCCTGACCGCCGCCGATCCGGAGGATTGGGACGTCGTCGCGCGGGGCCTGACCCTGACCGTCGAGGGCGAGACGCTGACGGTGCTCTCCGTCGACGTCGGCGCCGGCAAGGTCACGGTCAAATCGCGGCCGACGGGCGCCGCCGCCCACGCGTCCGGGACCGCCGTGACGTCGTCGTCGTCCCGGATCCTGCTGCAAAGCGCGGACGGCGCGAAGCGCGCGTACAACGCCCTGTCCTCGTTCAACGCGCGCCTGTTCCCGATCGGGGCCAAGCGGGCGATCATCATCGTCGACGACTCCGAATCCAACTCGTACCTCGTCCAGTCGGCCTCGCCGCCGTTCGACCAGGACGTCGACGCCACGAGCAACACGGCGCAATATCCGGGCTTCGAGCGGCCGTTCGCGCACATGGCCAAGGAGACGAACGACAGCCCGGGGACCTGGCACTGGCTGAACATCCCGTTCCGGGCCTGCGACGCGGCCGTTTACGAGATCGCCAAGGCCGTGCGCGACAATCTCGAGCCCGGCCGCAAGGTCATTTTCGAGTTGAGCAACGAGCTCTGGAACAACGTCTCGCTTTTCACGTCGACGCAGACCAACGCGGGGATCGCCACGACGTGCGGGGCGGCGGACACGCGCGACCCGTTCGTGCTGCGGTCGAAGACGGCGTTCGACGTCGCCAAGCGCTGCTTCGCCGAGGTCGGCCGCGAGGGCGAACTCGAGTTGGCGATCTGCTGGCAGACGACGGACGACGTCCTGGCCCGTTGCCGGGACCTGGGCGTCGAGCCCGACGCCATCGGCTGCGCCCCGTACTTCTCCGGACCGAAAACGGGGACGGTCGCGGACGACTACGTGGCCACGTTCGCCGCCGTCGATGACGACGCCGTATGCGACCTGCTCGCGTTCATGTACATGCACCAGACGCAGTCCGGAAGTCTGCGCTACATAGGCGATGCGCTTCGGACGGCCCGGACGAAGCACCTGGCGGCGACGGGCGCGCGACCCAAGACGTACCTCTACGAGGGCGGTCTGGAGGCGATCATCGCGGCCGGCACGCCGAACGACCCCGACCCCGAGCGCCGGCGGACGCGAGACATCATCTTCAACCCGAACTTCTACTTCACCGAGGCGGCCCACTACGCGATGGTCCAGCGCGCCATGGAGGCCGACCTGTTCATGGTGTTCGTGATGTCCCAGGTGCTGTCGGACTACGCGCCCAACTCCACTTTCTACTGGGCGATGCTGTGGGGTCCGACGATGAAGCCGGGCCGAGGCGACGGGCGGGACGGCGGCGTCGTCAACAAGTCCTACGCCTATGCCGGGCTCACGGACAGGGTTCGGGGCGGCGGAGACGCCTACCGCGAGTCGGTCCGCTTCCAAGCGTGGCAGGACTACCAGGCCGCCTGGCGGGGAGAGAGCGTCCTAGACCCCGATCCAACCGACCCTGGCGGTTCCGACCCGGAGCCGGATCCAGGTCCGGGTTCGGGCTCGAACGGCCCGCCGATTCGCGCCAAGCCCCGCCCTTTCGTCCCGCTCCGCGGATCTCGACGCGGATTCAGGTGAATCCTTTCCGATATCGAGCTGGGGCGGACGTCCCTCGGCTCTCAAACCTGGCAGTGAGGACGAACGATGACGCCCACCCACCGCGAGCGCGACGTCCGCGACGCGATCCAGGAACTCTTGGATTCGACCCGCGCGTTTGATCGGATCCATTCCGGCGCCCCGCCCGACGCCGGCGGCGAATCGTCCGGAGCTCGGCGATCCGCCTCGATCGAACCGAATGGGACCGTCGTGGCGGGGCAAGGCGACGACGTCGGCGGCGCGTTGAAAGCGACCGCCACCGTCACGCTCGTCCTACTCGCCCGCGACGACGATCCCACCGTCCGCGACGCCGCGGCCGAGACGCTCTTGAACACCGCGGCCGCGGCCTTGAACGGTCGTTCCCTGGGCGGAATCACGCTGCCGGGGTCGACGCGGCTCCGCTCGTGGACGTGGCGCAAAGCCACTCCGCCCGAGCGCCGCATCGAGGCGATCCTGGAGTTCCAGTACTTGCTGGAAGGCTGGAACGACTTCGACATCTCGGAATGAATCGCGCGCAAAGCCCCGGACACACTCTACTCGAACCAGGAGGCCATTCATGGCCGCGACCAAGCTCCAGTCGAACTGGACGGCTGTTTCTTTCAACTCGGCCCCGATCTCTCGGGTGACGCAAGTGAGCTTCACCCAGGGGGGGACCCTTACGACCTACGCGGCCGACGGCGACCATTTCCCCACGGTCATCGTCAATACGATGAGCAAGCCCAAGGCGACCGTCGCCAGCGGCGACGTCGCGGCCCTCATGGCGATCGCGCCCGGGGTCTCTGGGACCTTCAGCGCGACCCACAAGGACGCCAAGGGGGAGGCCGGCGGAGACATCCTCTACGTCCTGGCCAACGCGGTGGCCGAAAACTCCGAGACCTCGGGGGCCCACGGCGAGTTCGGGACCGCGACCCTCACCCTCATGGCCTACTCCTCCGACGGAACCACCAACCCGCTCAGCTTCACCAGGGCTTGATCGCTCGCCGCCCTGGGACCCCGACCACCTGGCTACGCGACGAGTTCCCGCCCCCATATGGAAGCCATGCCAATCGACGCGTTGATCGTTCCCGAGTCGTGGAAGAGCGGCGGCACGCAACTGGACCGGATCGACTCGATCCTCCGCGTGGCGGAACCCCTGCTGGGGGTGGACCGCTCGCGCGGGCAAAGGGCCTACATCCGCCGCCAACCGGGAGGCCGCCTCTTCATCACGACGGACCCCCGCGACACGATCTCCTTTCCGATCGGACACCCGCGCGAGGGTCGTCCCCGCTACACCTGGACCGCGGCCCCCGACGGCTCGGAACGCGGATCCCTGGTCGAGGAGGCTCGCGATGCTTGACGAGCGGGCGCTCCGCCGAACGAAGTTCTCCCCGGGGCCGGAGGTGACCCTCGGGGACGGAGGGAAATGGTCGCTCCCGACGCCGAGCCTGCGCCTGTTCCCCCTCAGGGGCGAGGACGGCCGAATCACGGTCGGCGGCGGCCCCAGCTTCGGCGCCGAATATGAGGCGCTGATGGACGATCTGGCCGATTGCGACCCCGAGGACGCGACCGGTCGTTTGACCATTCAGTTCCGGATGGCGGCCATGCTGCTGACGCGCAACTACGACCTTGCCGATCGCGACCTCCGTGAACTACTCGTCATCGACGCCGAGGATCCCGAGTGCCGCGAGCGCTGGCGGGAAATCAACCGGGTCATGACGGGCCGCGCCCCAAAACGTTTAGCCGATGGCTCCGCTGCACCCTGATCGCGAACGGGGTCGCCCAGGACCTGCCCTGGGAGGACGCCATCGGCGTCTCGGAAATGCTGGTGGCCCTGGGTCGAGCCGTCCCTCCCTCGCGATGGGTGGACGGCCAGCAAGCCAGGGCCCGGGAAGCCGCCCTCGAAGCCCTCTTCTGACCTGACCGACAGCGAGATTCCAATCATGGGCCTCGACGAGTTTCTCATCCCTCAAGAGTCCTCACCGGCGACGGACCCAGGGCCGCTCGGCGATCTTGACGAAGTCCTCCTGGCGCCGCCCATGGGACTCGACGCCCCGGAAGAGCCGGCGGGGTCGGGGATCGCCGCTCCTTTGAAAACCGCTCTGATCGAGTCGCCGCCCACGAACGACGGACGCGAGGCCGCGATGCCAAGCCGCGCCTCGGAGTCGGCCCCCTCGTTGGCGGACGTGATCGTCGCCGCGCCTTCCACGGACGAGGAGCGCGTGGGAACGGTCAAACCCGCCGGGCCGGAGTCGATCCGCCTTGGCGATCCGAAGCCCCGCGACGCGCGACCGTCCCCCCCGGCCCTCGAGACCTCGGGAAAGTCATGGGAGTTCCTCGCGACGGCCTGGGATTCCGCTCCTCCTCCCTCCAGCGGGGACGTCGGCCGGATCGATGACGAATTCGTCTCGACGTCGCCCTTGACTCGGGTCGACTGGGGCGCGATCGCACCGGCGAACTCCATCTCGACCATTCCAGGGCGTCGGACGGAGGCCTCTCCCTCCCGTTCCATGGCTTCCATCGCTCGTTGGGACGACGGCTTCTCGGCGCCGACGGACTTCGGGAAGCCCCTGGACGGCCCGGTCGACGGCCCCGATTTCGAGAACGACCTCGACGGGCTCGGAGAGCGACTGTCACGGATCGTGGATCGTCTGGAACGAACCGTGGAGCGATTCGCCCCCCCGTCGACCCCGCTCGGCGCGCGGCCCCGGCCGTTCCGCGGCCGGATCGACGGCTGACCCCGAACGAGAGATGCGATGGTCACATTCAACGGCGAGAACATATTCGGGTCGGCCGTGCGGCTCCAGCACGTCGCGCGTCCCAGGGCCCAACAGGTCGTCGCCTTCTTCGGCGTCAGCGGGACTCAAGTCCTGGACGGCGGCGGCCGGGGGCGGGCCTTCTTCATCCGCGGGGTGCTCACCGCCCCGACGCTCGAGGGCCTCAACGCGATGGAGGCCAGGTTCCACGACTACGCCGACGGAACCGCCCGCGTCCTCGTCGACAACCGCGGTCGCGCGTGGTCGAACGTCGTCTTCAGGGGCGAGTTCGTTCCGGACCCGCGAGGCGCGGTCCCCGCGGGATCCGGTTGGGCCCTCCCGTACCGCGCCGTGTTTCACGGCCTGACATGAACCGCCTCGTCCCCCGCGCGAGTCCCATTCCATGCCATTCGACCAAGCATCGATCGTCGAAATGAAACCACCTAGATGGGACGGCGCGGCGCTGCAATTGTCGTGGGTCTCGACCGCGCCCGCCGGAACGACCTTCCAGGTCTACGTCGGCCGCCGCCTGGCCTGGTACGGGACGAACCGTTGGGTCGCCCTGACGATGCCGGACTCCCGAGTCCGGATCGACGTCGGCGCGGTCGGCCCCGGCGAGGCGACGGTCGACTTCTCGTCGACGCTTCCGCCGGCCCCCGGAGACCGCGTGACGCTTACTTGGCTCGGCGGTTCGTACCTGGACCCGGAGGGCGGCGACGACGTCCAGGGCTTTCACGTCTTCGGTTCCAGGCGCGCCGGCTGGGACGTCGACTACACCGAGCCTCTGGCCGAGATTCCAGCCTATCCCGGCGGGTCGCCGATCGACGGATTCGGAATCGGCGGCTTCGGTCAAGGGGGATTCGGCCGGGCCGCGTCGACTTACCGCTGGACGAGCGCCGCGCTCGGATCCGGGACGTGGACCTTCGCGGTCGTCCCGTTCGACGCGGTTGGAAACCAGGGGCCGGGGACGACCATGACGACGACCGTCGTCGCTCCTCCCCGCCCCCCGGCGGCCGACTCGGACGGCACTCGACTTCGATGCACGTACAACCCGGAGACGCGCCAGGCGACGCTCTCCTGGAACCCCAGCCCCGCCTGATACAGGAAACCGTCCGTTCATGGCGACCACATACACTCCGCGGGCGAAGCTAGCCAAGCCGGGCCCGGCCGATCGCGAGTGGAACGTCCCGCTCAACGCCAACTCAGACGCCCTCGACGCTCTGTCCCCGATCGGAGGCCTCTGCGTCTCGCCGGCCGAATCCCCCAGCGCGACCCTTCGGATCCAGATCGCCGCCGGGCGGTTTCAACGTCGAGACGGCACGGTCGGGACGTTCGACGGATCGACCTCGTTCGCGCTCCTGGCTGATTCGAATTCATACGTCTACTTGACCGACTCCGGCGACCTGACCGCCTCGTCCGCCGGATTCCCGGCCACGTCCCACGTGCCGCTCGCCATCGCGACCACGGGCGCCTCGGCCGTCACGGGCGTCGCGGACGTCCGGGTCGTGTGCGGGACGGTCGGCAACGATTCCAGACCCTTCCTGACCGCCGCCGGCGGCGCGATGAGCGACGGAGCGGCCTTCGCCGCCGGGTCGTCCTCCGGCCTCAAGATCGGCACATCGGCCTCCCAGAAGCTTGGGTTCTGGAACGCCGCCCCCGTCGCCCGGCCGGGAACCTATTCCCAGGGGTACGCCGCCTCCTCTCGAAGCCTGGCGGCCTATACCCCGGCGCCCGCGTCGGCTCCGTTCGCGGGCGTGGGCCCGGGCCAGACGGGATCCCCTTACGCCCAAGTCTCCGATCTCAACACTCTCAGGACGTCGTATGAAAACCTGAGGCTGTTTTCCGAGAACGCGACCCAACTCCTCAACGCCCTCGTCAACGACCTGAAGGCGATGGGGCTGATCGGCTGACCGCCGCGAGAGGACGCACGGCATGCCCCCGAGCTTCGATTTCGATCCGTACGAAGTCCCATTGTCAAGTCCGGCCGCGACGGTCCAAGTCTGCCGGTACGATCCGGAGGTCGAAGTCGGGGCCGCGTTCGCGGCGCTCCCGAACGTGATCTGCGAGCGGATCCGCCACGCGGAAGGCCCCGAGCCGCCGACGGCCTGGTTCCGCTACGTCCTCGACGACGCCGCCCCCTCCGATCCCGCTCCGTTCGACTTCGGTCGGTTATGGCCCCAGAGCGCCGCGGGCCCTTACGTCGTCAGAAACGACGACCGTCTCGTCGTCCTGGTCCGCGGCGCCCACGGCGAATCCCACGTCCTGTTCGACGGGTTCGCACAGACGTCCCAGATCGATCTGGAACCTCATTCCCAGCGAGTCTCCTTCCTCGCGGTGGGAGTCGCGATCCGGTGCTGGGACGAACCGATCGGCGGACGTCTCCAGCGCCACGCCGACGCCACGGAGGACGGCGACGCGGTCCTAGTCCAACTCCCAGCCCGTTTCAACCCCGACGGAAGGCCGAACTGCACTCCGGACGGAGCCGACGTCGAACGATCCGACGCCTCGGCACGCCACCCCGCGTTCCTGGATCCGGACCTTGATCGCGACCCCGACCCCAGGACCTACTGGACCCTGGGGAAGTTCGTCCGCTACGTCCTCGCGGTACACAACGATCAGGCCGTCGTGAAGAACCCGGACTTCGATCTCCTGGACGCCCTCCTCCAGTCCAAGGGACCGGCGCCGGGCGCGAACCCTCTCGGGCGGGGCACGGCCGCCGACGTGGTCGTCCGCGACTACGACGCGACGAACAAGCCATGGCCCGAGGCCCTCGCCGAGCAACTGGAACTCACGGGGTTCGGAATGCGGTTCGTCACGGCCGAGGACGACGACGGCTCGCCGCGCACCGACCTGGAGGTCTACCGAAAGGACGCGGACGCCGGCGGCCCGCTCCGCGACTTGCTCCTGTCAAAAGCCGGGTCCGGCCTCAATCCCGCGCGCTGCAACGTCGCGTCTCTGCATCTCCGTCGAGACTTCCGCTCGATCGTGAACGCGGTGACGGTCGAAACGGCCCAGCGTCGCGTCGAGGCGTCGTTCGTGCTGGCCCCCGGCTTCACTCCTTCCGCGGGCGACGAGTCGGCCGGCCAACGGGTCCGATTCCTTCGATCCAACCTCGCCGCGGCCGCCGGGGAAGACGATCGGAAATATCGATACTACGTCGCCGACGAGGCGGGCGACGGCCATTGGGACGCAGAGACGGCCTCCTGGTCGGAGTCCGCCCTGGACCTTGGAGCCCTGTTCCCGGACGACGAGGAAGGCAACCCCACTTACGTCAGGAGACTGCGGCCCGGCTCGACCCTTCTGGCGACCCGGGACGCGGAGGGCCGCCCGCTGCGGGCTCAACTCGCTCTGTCCCGCGACTACGCGGGGCCGACGCCGGGCTTGTGGGACGGGACGGGCCACTGGCAGCCGATCGATGGCGGCTGGCGACTCCTGGAAGATCGGCTCGGCATTCACGTCGTGGCCGAAGATCCCGAGGCATGGGCGATCGGCGACTACACCGGCGACCATCCGCAAGAGCCCAGCAAGACCCTCCGAGGAGTAACCAGCCAGGCGAATCCGTCAGAGCCGAACGCACGCTTCGTCCTGCGCCTGACGACCGTGATCGAGGACGATCTCATGATCCCGGCTTCGGTCGAGTCGAGACCGGCGTCGCCGACTTCGTTCACCCGCCGACGAAGAGTGGACGCCCGCGACCATTTCGCCCTGGAGACGGTCGCGGCGCGGTCGCTGCACAATCCCGGATCCGAGTCTCAGACCGCGAGGGACGACACCGACCGGGCCGTCGCCTGGGCGCGCCAACTCCGCGCGGCCCACGAAATGCCGCCGACGGTCGGTTCGGCGACGCTCCCCGGCCTCGTCACCGCGTACAGGGTCGGCGACCGAGTCGCCCGGATCGACGGTCGCGACGTGGCGCTCCAGACCAACGTCGGCGAGGGCCAGGGCGAAGCCCCGGTCTACCCCACGATCTCGGCCGTCTCATGGGACTTTTCCGAGGACCGCCAGTCGACCGTCATCGAACTCACCGACGCCGACGTCGAACGCGGCGCCTGACTCCTCGCCCGGGGACCCCTCATGTCCGACGCACGAATCATGCGCGAGCGGCAGGAAACCGCGGCCTCCGCGATCCAGCGACTGTCTCCCTCCAGCCAAAACGGCTCGGAGGCGATGGTGGCGCGGACCAAGGTCCGCGGGACCTACCCCGCGGTCGCCTCCGCCTTCTACGCCTGCGGCCCCTTGCGAATCGACGGTCCCGAGACCGAGGGCGCGGCGGTGACGTTCACCGAGGACCTCTCACGCACGATCATGGCGTTGAACGTCGGCTCCAAGGTCCCGCCGGTCGGCACGAAGTTGATCATCCATTCCAGCGGCGGTCGTTGGACGTTCCGCTACGACGGTTGAGCCTCCCGCGCCAAGGAACTTCTCCTCCCTACCGTTGGGTGTCCGATGCCGAAAGACCCTCTCCGCCTGCTGCGTCTGAGGTGGGACGACCTTCTGGGGCCCAACCCTCGGCACGGCCGTATCCCTCGTCTCGACCCGGACGCGCCCCCGTCCCCCGGCGCTCCAGGCTTCATCGGCCGCGTTCGAGACGAGGGGGCGATTCCTCCCGCCGGCGAGCGAGTATTCCTCGCGAGCCCGGTAAGATTCGACGGGATCGACGCCGAGGGATCCGGCGCGGACCTCTCGACCGACGAGTCGCGGTCGATTCCCGTCGTCGTGGTGGGCTCCCGAGCCCCCAAGGCGGGCGATCTGATCATCGTCCACGCATCCGGCGGTCGATGGGTGTCGGAGATCGGCGGCCCGCCGAAGACCGTGGCGTGCGGCGGATGCGAGGCGCCTCGTCAGAACCTCACCCTGACCTGGACGAACGGCATCCAGGGGGTCCAATCGTCTCCGATGACGTTCAACGGCCTCGACGAATGGAAGACGGGGTGTATCAACCAGATCGTTTTCCGGCTGTCCTGCCGAGCGGACGCGACGACGTTCTCGGCCGACCAGTACGCCGACGGATCTTGCCCGACCGGCCAGCCGACGACCTGCTCCAGTTCGGGATCGCCCTCGCCCGGGATGACGTTGACGATTCAGTCGTGCGACCCCTTCCTGCTTCAGTTCGCCCCGACCTCCTGTCCAGCCATTTCATCGCTTGGATACACGCGGTTCACCATCACGCGGTAAGCGGCGATTGGGCTTGTCCGCGGCCGATCGGGCCTTGTAGTCTTGGCGTCGCTTCCTGGAGGCTCGCACCACAGGGGTTCGGCCGGCCCTTCCTCCCACGAGCCTCATGAACGACACGCCGCCGACCCCTCGCCGCGACCTCATCGCCATGATCAGCGCGATCGTCCCACTCTACAACGAGGAAGAAAGCCTCGACGAATTGTACGGGCGACTCACCGCGTCCCTCGCGGCAATGGGGCGAGCCTACGAGATCGTCTTCGTCGACGACGGCTCCGACGACGGGACCCCCTCGTTGATCGACGAGTTGGCGGATCGCGATCGTCAAGTCGTCGCGCTGCACCTCAGCCGCAACTTCGGCCATCAGCCGGCGGTGTCCGCGGGCCTCGACCACGCGCGGGGCGAAGTCGTCGTGGTCATCGACGGCGACCTGCAAGACCCTCCGGAACTGATCCCGAGCATGGTCGACCAATGGCGGCGGGGCTTCGAGGTCGTCTACGCGGTGCGCCGCCGTCGCGAGGAGACCTGGCCGAAACGTCTCGGTTACTTCGCCTTCTATCGGCTCCTGAACGCGGTCAGCGACATCGAGATTCCGCTCGATAGCGGCGACTTCTGCTTGATGGACCGCAAGGTCGTCGACGTCCTCAACCACCTTCCGGAACGCATGCGGTTCGTCCGGGGGCTTAGG
Source organism: uncultured Planctomycetales bacterium (assembly GCA_937907525.1). GTDB lineage: Bacteria > Planctomycetota > Planctomycetia > Isosphaerales > Isosphaeraceae > Paludisphaera. The sequence goes on from CALCIB010000187.1 coordinate 47,060, forward strand.
TCCTTCGTGGGGTTCCGACAGATCGGCCTTGAATACGATCGCCCCGCGCGCGAGGCGGGTTCGCCGAAATACACGTTCCGCCGCCTGTTCGCCCTGGCGGTCGACGGGCTGATCAGCTTCAGCGGCCGTCCCCTCCGCCTGGCGACCTACCTGGGCCTGGCCGCGGTCGGCGTCGCGACCGGGCTGTCAGCCTGGATCTTCCACGACGCCTTCGCTTATGGGAAGTCCCCCCCCGGATGGGCCAGCACCGCCGTCATCGTCCTCTTCATGGGGTCGGTCCAGTTGCTGAGCCTCGGGATCATCGGCGAGTACATCCGCCTGATATTCCTGGAGGTCAAGGGACGCCCCACCTACATCGTCCGCGACCGCGCGTCCAAACCGCGGGACTCCGCGCGCCGCGAGAGCGACCGGCCCTGAAGCGACAGGACATTCAATACAAACATCATCATGATAGAACCTGGATTCGGATCCGGACGATGCTCCGGATGCCCGCTCCCAGCCGGTTCGCGCTGCGCCGGCGTCGACGTGCCCAGGCTTTGCCAACTCGTCGATCCGGGGCACGCCTCGTTCGATCCGTCTTACGTCGCGGCTTTGACGCTCGACGCGGGACTGGCGTCGCCCACTTCGCTCCGTTCTCTCGGCGAATCGCTCCGCCTGCTGAAGGCCGCGCGATCGTGCCCTCACCGTTCCGAACGACCGGCTTGCGGATGCGCGGGGGGGGCCGAATGCGGGCTCGGGCGAGGGAACGGCGGCCTCGTCAGTCTGCGGGACTGCTTCGCCTGCATGGCCCGGACGCTTGATCTTGAGCCCGATCAAAGCGAAACAGGAGACCGTCGTCATGACTTCCGATGAGCCCGCCTCGCCCCTGGACGATCAAGGCGACTCGGCCTTGGGCGCCGCGGACGACCCACTCGGCTCGGTCGGCCTCAACGACCGCCTCTGGCTCCGAGCGCTCATCCCGATCCTCCAATGCCTCCCCGACGATCCCCACGTCAACCCTCGCGTCCAGTTCGCCATCGACCGGCTGCGGATCGCCACGTGCGAGCGAGCCGTCCGCATCCTCTCCTCGGACCTCGCGCCGCCGTCTCTCTGAAGACGCTCGACTTAGGACCGCATCCCCCAGCGTCGCGGATCCCCGACGTCGGGACCGACGAAACGTCCGGCTTTTTCGCCTGGAATCCTGAAACGTCGACCCGCGCCACATGGATCATCCCAGTGAGCATGCGAGGACGGACGAGCCAGGCGGCCCGGACGAACCTCCCGATCCGACCCCTCCACCTCACTCGCCTTCACGGAACAAAGTCAAATGAGCATCCGGAGATCTTTTGAATTCTCGATCGCGAGCGGCCTCGAAGGTCTGGAGCAGAGGCTCAGCCTCAGCGGGCTGATCCGAACCGCGACCGTCGGCCCTCCGATCAAGAGCGAAGAGAAACCGCCCGTGGTCCCCGACCCCGAGCCGATTCAGCCCGAGTATCCCACTCCCGATCCCGAGCCGGATCCGGGCGACTTCCCGGGGTTCCCGCCTCCTCCCGTCTTCCCTCCTCCTCCGATCGGCGGCCCCATCGGCCCCGGCTGAGTCCGGAGGGCCGCGCCTCGCCCCTTGGGCGCCTCGCTCGCCGCGGGGCGCCCTCGCCGTGTTTCTCGACCTCGTTCGAGAGAAACCCGTGACGTCTCCACTCCCCAACCACGGATTCACCTTCAATGGGCGTGTATCTGCTACATCGTCGCTGGCGAACCGGAGAGTTGGCCGCGGTGGAGGCCGAAAGCCCCGCGCACGCGGTAGAACGGATCGCCGCGGCCGGCCTCTCGCTCGCCTACGCCGATCTGAAGGGGCTCGACGCTCCGCGCCGGCGCCTGCCGGACGCCGACCTGCGCGGGGCCGACCTTGAAGCGGCGAATCTTTCACGCGCGGCCCTGGATCGGGCCGACCTCCGCACGGCCCTGCTGACCGCCGCCGACCTCCGGGGCGCCTCGCTGCGACGCGCCGACCTCCGCCGCGCGAACGCTCGCGACGCCGACTTCCGCGGAAGCGATCTCCGCGGGGCGGATTTCGCGGGAGCCGATCTTCGCGGCGCCCGCGCGACCGGGGCCCGACTCGAAGGCGCCCGGCTCGACTGGCGCTGGAGCGCGTTCGTCCTCGAACTACTCCGACGCGACGCCGGAAACCGCGAGGGCGCCCACCGTCTCGTCACGGAACTCGCGTTCGCGCCTGACGAGCGGCCCTACGCGTGGTTGGAGACGGTGACCCGCCGCTCCGCCCTCATCGGCTGGGTCGCCTCAGTGATCGGCCGCGCCGTACAACCCGGAGACGGCGTTCCCGAGGTCCTGCGCAGGCTCTCGGCGGACTCGCTCCAGGCCGCCGGGTCCCAGGCCGACGACGCTCCCGACGAGCCGGCGTCCGGCTTCTACTGGACCAGGGCGGTCCACTCCCGGAAGACTCCCCGCCACTCGCGCTTTTAATGGACCAACGGATCGGCCGCCTCTCGATACGCTCGTATTCGCGCCCCGACCTCGGCCACCACCTCAGGAGCTTCCCGATGCCGTCCGCCAATCCTCTCGCCACTCGACGACGATCGACGATCGCGTCCTCCTCGCGCGACCTGGCGATGCTGCGGATCGCCCCGATCGACTCCGCTTCGCTCCCGCGGGCGCACGTCGGCCGTCGCCAGACGAGCGGGTCGTTCAGGCTTCACGACCGCCCCAGCGGCGAGGACGTGCTCGTCTACACGCCGACGTTTCGCACTCAGTTCGAGGCGGGCCACCGCGCGGGACGTTGGTACGTCCGACCGTTGACGAACGTGGGCGGAGCGCCCAGCAGCCTGGCCTTCTCGACCGCGAAGGAGGCCGTCGAGGCCGTCGAGCGCGGCGCGTGGCGGCTCCGCCTCGTCACTCGCGCCGAGGATCGGGCCGTCGTCGGGACTCGCCACGCCCCCCGTCTCCGCGTGATCTGGAACCCCCCGGACGCCGCGAACTGAAACCAGGACGACCCCACGCATCCCGCACGCATCGGAGCGCCGGCCATGACGATCGAGCCTTCCCCGGAAATCGCGCCTCCCGACTCGGCCTCGCCGAAGCTCCAGGCGTCGGCCGACGCGACCCCTTCGCTCTCGGCCGAGCGAGAGCGTCAACTCGCCGCTCGAATCAAAGCGGGCGATCCCGCGGCGCGCGAGGAATTGATCCTCGCCAACCTGCCGCTGGTCCGAAGCATCGCCTCGGCGTTCCGAGGCCACGACCGGATCGTCAGCCTCGACGACCTGATCCAGGAAGGAAACCTGGGCCTCCTAAGGGCCGCGAGCGACTTCGACCCCGAGACGCACGGCGCACGGTTCGCGAACTACGCCGCGTGCTGGATACGGTATAAAATCCGCAGGGTCCTCGCCGAGCAGACGACCACCATCCGATACCCCTACTACCTCGTCCTGCTGCGACGTCGGTTCGAGAAGGCGCGCGAGCGGATGATCGCGGATCGCGGAGCGACCGCCGCCGCGGGCGAGTCGATCGAGCCGGACTTCGACGACGTGGTCGAAAGCATGGGCGCCGCGGGCGAACGACTCAAAGTCCTTCGCGGCGTCCGCCGCGAACTCCAATCCCGTCCCACGGTCTCCATCAGCGATCCGTCCCACGACGCCGCCCTTGCGCGGACGTCCCCTCCCCAAGAACCGCTCGAACTCGCGGAATCGATGGGCCGACTCCACGCCGCGATGCGCAAGCTTACGTTGATCGAATCCTGGGTGCTCAGGCGACGTCACCGGTTTGACGAGTCCTTCGCCGGAAAAAAGGGGACGGGCCGTGGAAAGCCCCCTCGCCGCGAAAACGCGCCCGCCTCGTCCCCCTCGGCGTCCAACCGTCGAAGGTCGTTCCGGCAACTCTCGGACGAGATCGGCATGCCAATCCACCAGATCCGAGCGATCGAGCGCTCCGCGCTCTCCAAACTCCACGAACTCCTCGATCCGAAAGAAGACGGCGAAGGACCCGAGCGGATCTTGCCGCTTGATCGCCGGCGGCCCGTCTCTCGAAAATCGGCCTGAGCCGTCGATCCGACGAATCCCCGCGGAGCGTTCTGGCCACGAGCCGATCCATCCGGGATGATGGCTGGGATCGTGCGGCGGCCGGAACTTGCAAAAGCGGGGGATCGATCCCATGACGGGACGGAGATGGATTCGGACGGTGGGCGCGGCGTTCGTCGTCCTCTCGACGGCGACGGCGGTCTCGGCTCAGCAGGCCCTTCCGGAAGCGCTCGCGGGTCTGGACGTCTACATAGAGGCGGCCATGCGCGAATGGCGGACGCCGGGCCTGGCGATCGCCGTGGTCAAGGACGACGCCGTGGTCTACGCGCGCGGTTTCGGCGTTCGCGAATCAGGCAAGCCGGGACTCGTGACGCCCGAGACTCGATTCGCGATGGCCTCGAACTCCAAGGCCTTCACCGCCGCGGCCGTCGGACTCCTGGTCGAGGAGGGGAAGCTCGGATGGGACGAGGCCGTGTGCGAAAAGCTGCCGTCCTTCCAGCTCCACGACCCGGCGGCGACGCGGGCCCTCACCGTCCGCGACCTCCTGTGCCATCGGGTCGGACTCGGCACCTGGCAGGGCGACCTGATCTGGTACGGCTCGGACCGATCGACTCCCGAGGTCCTGGAGCGAGTGCGGACCCTGACTCCCTACTTCGGGTTCCGCGACCGATACGCCTATTGCAACCTGTCCTTCATCGCCGCCGGGGAATTGCTCGCGACGGTCTCCGGCGAGCCCTGGGGGGCCTTCGTCGAGCGAAGGTTCTTCCAGCCGCTGGCGATGACCCGCAGCAGCACCTCGATCCGGGCGCTCGAGGGCGTCGAGGACGTCGCGAGGCCCCACACGCTCATCGACGGAAAGATCGCCGCCGTCCCCTATCGCAACCTCGACAACTGCGGGCCGGCGGGAGGCATCAACTCGTGCGTCGTTGACTGGTGCCAGTGGATGAGAATCCAGTTGAACGACGGCATGCTCGGCGACGTCCGCGTCGTCCCCTCCGCGGTGATCCGTGAAGCCCAGTCGCCCCAGAACCTGGTCCGACCGACCTCCGCGCGTCTGAAGGCCCTCTTCCCGTCGTCGCACTTCTTCGCTTACGGCTTGGGCTGGTTCCTGCAGGATTATCGCGGCCGGATGATGGTCTCTCACAGCGGGGGCATGGACGGGATGCTCTCCCTGACCGTGCTCGTCCCCGAGGAGAAGTTGGGGGTCGTCGTGCTCACGAACTTCGACGAACAGGAACTCTATCAGGCGATCCCCTATCGGGTGATCGACGCCTTCCTGAAGGCGGAACCCCGCGACTGGAGCGCCGAGTTCCTCCAGGCGCGCCGGGAGAAGGAAGCCCGGTCGAAGGCGGCGCGTCCCGCCGCCGACGCCTCGCGGTCGCGGCCTCCACTCGATCTTGACCGATACGCCGGCGCGTACCGCAACGCCGCGCTGGGAGAGGCTCGCGTCGCGGTCGAGGACGGTAAGTTGCGATTGAAGGTCGAGCGCAACGCCGGGCTCCACGCCGATCTCGCCTCCAAGACCGGCGACCTGTTCGAGGCGACCTGGGCGGACCCGTTCTTCAGAACCAGCCCGATCCCGTTCCGGATCGACGCGGTCGGACGGCCGGTCGAGTTCCGATTCTCGGTGCGGCCCGACTTCGTCGACCCGATGGAATACGTCTTCGTCCGCGAATGATGAAGCGCCGCGGCGGCTTCTCCGAGACGAGTCCGCGCCGGAGCCGTCCGGCTCAACCATCCGATCCGATTCCTCCCCCCGGCCCCGCCGCCGCGTCTCGACGAGACGCGGCGGCGGGGCCGGTTTCGATTTCGAACTCCGGAAGAGAATAGCGGCCCCTCGCGCGACCGGCCGAGGCGGAGTCGGCCGCGGTCAGGACTCCGCGGCCTCCGACTCGCCCCGCCCCCCGTCTCCGCGAAATTCGTCGAGGCGCCGCATCATCATCGCCAAATGCATGCGCAATTGATAGAACTCCTCCATATAGCTTAATGGAACGTCCACCCAGACGACCTTGTGTTCGATGGACCTCAAGCGGGCCGTCGCGCGGTCGAGTTCGGGGCCGGACGGCCCCGCGGCCAGCTTTTGGTCGACGTCGCGCAAGGCGCCGTACCACCGATAGATCTTCCGGCGGGTCCGCCAGCGGATCAACGGCGGGGCGGCGCGGAACAGGGGCATCATCAACATCACGACGGGGATGAGCATCAACTTGGCGCGGTCGGCCAGGGAGGCGAGCCAGAACGGCAGGATCCGCTGCAACCACGGCCGACCCGAGCGGTGGAAGCGCCGCGCGTCCTCGCTCACCGGGATGTCGCAGTAGCGCTCCGACGGGAACTCGCGAGGCTCGTTCAGGACGTCGCCGCCGCCGTGAATCCGATAGGCCGCGGCCAGCAGCGCCGATTGCAGCGCCGGGTGGAAGTCGCCGCGGACCACCAGCATCGCCGCGGGGGCCAAGAGCGCGACGTCGCGTGGCGGAAGGTCCTCGCCCAGGTCGACGATCCCCCTGGGCAGCGTCACCGGGGCGAGGAATCGGAAGCGACGGCGGTAGGCTTCCTGTTGCTTGAAGTCCAGGAGCTTCGTCCGAGGATCGTTCAACAGATCCTGGACGTATTCGGCCTCGAAGGCGGCCACGAAGAACGCGGCGTCCAACTCCCCGTGCCGCAGCGCCTCGGCCGCCGCGCCCGCCTCCCGGGCGACGAATCGCGTCGGCGAGTCCTTCGCCGAACCGCCCGCGTCCGCCAGTCCGTTGGCGGCGAGCATCCTCCGAGCCACCGGTCGCGTGCCGCTCCCTTCCGCTCCGATCCCGATCCGCATCCCGGCCAACCCGCGAAGGGTCGCGACCTCGCGGTCGGCGCGATGGAAGACCCACAACGGCTCGCGATACAAGCTCCCAAGGGCGCGGAGCTCGTCCGCGTCGTCGGGCCCGGCCGTGCCGCTCTGGACGATGGCGACCGACACCCCGGAGTCGTCGTCGCGCAACAGTCGGAGGTTTTCCAGAGATCCGGCGGTCTCCCGGACCTCGACCGCCAAGCCGTCCTTGCTCAACTCGCGGGCGTACTCGTTGGCGAAGGCGAAGTACGCCCCTTCGCGCCCGCCGCCGGCGATCACGATCCGGCGGGGCGGGGGGGGTTCGACGAACATGAAGTACGACGCCGTCCCCGTCGCCAGGCAGACCCCGACGACCCAGGCCCAAACCTCGACCGACTTCCCGCCGCGCCCGCGACGCCGCGGCGGCGGCGAGGGCGCGTCCCGGGCGATCCGATCCGTATCGACCATTCCAAGACCCGAGCCGGGGAGAGGAGCGAGTATCGACCGTCCATGCCAGGTATGCGCGTCCCCCCGGCGGATTTCAAGGCCTCAGTAGCTGGCGGACATGCTGAAGTTGAAGTATCGGAAGGCGTCGCCCGTGGCGTGCGAGACGGGGAACGCGAGGTCGAAGCCCAAGGGCATGGGACCCATGGCCGGAATCATCACCCGGATGCCCGTTCCGATGGAGGCGCGGATCTTGGTGAAGTAGTAGTCGTTCTCGACGGTGCCGAAGTCGGTGAAGACGACCTGGTGGAGCGTGTCGGAGGCCGTCCAGGGGAACTGGTACTCCAACGAGCCCAGGGCCATCATCACGCCGCCGACCGGGACGCCCAGGGCCTTCGGGCTGACCGTGCGATACTGGAAGCCGCGGAGGCTGCCGAAGTTGCCGGCGAAGAACCGCTCGTAGACCGGCAGCGAGTGGGTGGCGATGCCGAAGTGGCCGCGGAGGGTTACGAACCGCTTGCCGCTGCCGTCGGGACGGCTGCCGGTGGTGTAGTGCATCCGGCCCTCGGCGTCGAACTTGGACCAGGTGTAGGTCCCCCAGCCTTGCTCGAAGGAGAACTCGGCGTACTGGCCCTTCGTCGGCATGAACGGGCTGTTGCGGTTGTCGAACCGGAGGCTGGGCCGGATCGAGGCCAGGAACGAGTGGCCGCTGGCAGCCAGGTATTGCGCCGGGGCCGGATCGCGGTAGCCGAAGAAGTTGACGTCCTCGGTTCGCACGGCGACGTCGGCGTAGGTGGCGGTGCCGAACTGGCGGCCGAGCGAGAACCGGCCCCCCTTGCGGGCCTCGGTCCAGTTGGGATACATGCGGTTGAAGAGGTAGCCGGCCGCGGCCCCGCCGATCGGCAGGCCGAAAAGGTACGGATCGCGCAAGCTGACCTGGAAGCGGTTGATCACGGTGCCCGGCTGAAGGTCCAGGCGGAACTCCTGACCTCCGCCGCGAAACGCGGTGCCGTTGAAGATGTCGTTGAACGAGCGCGGGACGTTGAAGAGGTCGAAGTTCTTCTCGTAGATCGTGACGTTGCCGAAGAGGCCCTGGAAGCTGCTGGCCGCCACGCCGACCATGAACCGGCCGGTGGGGGCCTCTTCAAGCGTGGTGACGATGTCGGCGTAGGAGCGGTTCGGAAACGGGTCGTTGCGGTCGGGGCCGACGTCGGTCATGTTCAGGCCGGGGATGCTCGGGAACGACCCGGCGGGCTCGCCCGAGCCGACCGGCGGCTGGTTGCGGCCGCGATCCAAAGGCGGGGACGAGGGGACCAGCGGCGAGCCCGCCGGCGCGGGCGCGACGGCCGGGGGGACCGTGTCCGCCGGCGAGCCGAAGAAGCTGCCGCCGGAACCGAACGGCCGCAGAAGCGAGGGACCGTCGTCGGCCCCCAGGTTCGACCCCTCCGGCGCGGGGACCAGGTCCGAATCGTCCTGCATCCGGATCGTCGGCGCCTCGGACGCGGGCGAGGCCGCCGTCGTCTTGACCGGGGCCGTCGTCCGAACGGGCGGATCGGTCGCGGGGGAGGGCGTCGCGCCGCCGGCGCGGGGCGCGTCGTCGTCCCCCTGCATCCGGGCCCCGGTCATCTCGCTGAGGAGGCTGGGCATCAGATCGCTGTAGGGCTTGTCGTGGGGGCGCTCATTGACGATCTTCACGTCGATCATCCGGCCCATCTCGGGGTTGGTGTTGAAGTACCCGAGGTTCCCCAGCCGTTGCTGCGCGTTGGCCAGGCGGTTCTGGTCGAGGATCTCGCCCGGCAGCAGGCCGGCCTGCCAGAACTCGCGGAGGATGACCTCGCTCTTGGTTCGGGAGTTGCCGCGGATCTTGATCTCGCCCAGGGTGAACGGCTGGCTCTCCTCGATCTTGTAGACCAGGTCGACGACGCCCGCCTCGTTGGTGAACCGAGGCTCGGCGAGCACCTGGGTCTTGATGCAGCCCAGCTCGTAGTAGCGGTTCAAGATGGCCTTGCGGTCGGCGTCGCGCACGGCGTCCAAGAACGGCTTGCCGGAGTGGAGTTCGAGCCCGGCGCGGAGTTGGTCCTCCTTGAGCCGCTCGTTCCCCTCGAAGACCAGGTCGCGGACGTGGTAGCGGACCCCCTCGGAGACGACGAACGTCAGGTTGATGTCGCCCAGGTTGTCCCCCGGCCGGGTGACGGGCGTGACCTTCACCTCGAAGAAGCCTTGCGACTGATAGTAGTCCATCAGCTTGCGGGCGTCTTCCTCAAGCATGTCGCGGTGGTACTTGCCGAAGAAGCCGGCGATGATCGGCTTTCGGCTGGTGATCTTGGTCCGCAGCTGGGCGTCGGTCGCGAAGACGTTCCCCTTGAAGTCGATGGAGGCCAGCTTGAAGCAGTCCCCCTCGAAGATCTGGATGACCACCTCGGTGTCGCCCGGTTCCCCTCCCTTGACGAGCGTGACCTGGGCCAGCTCGTAGCCCTTCTCGATGTAGAGCCGCTCGATCTGCTGGACGGCCAGGCGGTTGCGGGTGGGGTCGGCGCGGTTGCCGACCTTCAGCCCGGTGTTCTCCTCGATCTCCTTCTGGGAGATTTTCCGCCGGCCGCGGAACTCGACCTTCCGCAGGACGGGCATCTCCTTGACCCGGAAGATCAGGACGATCTTGCCGGATCCCAGGGGCTGCTCCTCGTAGAACGGCTGGACGTCGGAGAACCACTTGGTTCGGACCAGCGACCGCAGATCGGCGTCGACCTTCTGCTGGTCGTAGGGCGCGTCGGCCTTGCTGAGCAGCTTGCCGCGGATCTTCTCCGCGGAGATGCTCGAATTCCCCTCGATGCGGACCTCGACGACGGTCCCCTTGGGGACCGCCTGGGCCCGAACCGAGGCCGGGCCGAGGAAGGCCGCGAGAGCGACGACGACGGCGGCGGCGAGCGTCCGCCGGGGCCGCTTCGGATGTGTGACGTCGGCTTCGATGAGATTTCGCTCCACCGGATCCGTCCCTGGCGCCGGAAGGCGTCTGGCTACTTGATACGTCATGAGCGATCGCCCCGGCTCCCGCGCCGCGACGCCCGTGGGGCGGCGGCGGCGACCCGGTCGATCATCCCGGCCGAAGTCGAGGGCGCGACGACCACCCCCTCGTCCCATTCGAACATTTGCTCAAGCGATGCGGCGCGGCCCGGCCTCTTATCGAGGCCGCGCGAGTCGGCTCCGGCGTCCATCCTGGACGCGACCGACCCGGCGTTCGTGAAAGCCCGCGCGACGTGGACGTGACAGGCGAGGGCTTTTTACTCAAGTTCCCCCGGGGCCGCAATCCCGGATCGGACGAAACCGCGCGCCGGCCGCTTACGACATCGCGTGCCGGGGCTTGGGGGCCTTGAACTGACGCCGAAGCGGCGGATTCAGGCCGTGCGCGAGGGCCAGCAGCTTGATCGGGTGGAGCGTCCGCTTGACCACTCCCTGTTCCATCTGGATGCGGCACGCCCCGCATTCGGTCGACCCGACCTCGATGTCGTCGTCCATCAACCGCCGGTGAAGGCCCCGGCCGGCGCGCAGGCTGGCGCGGAACTGGCCGCGACGCAGACCGAACGTCCCCCCCATCCCCGAGCATCCCCGGTCGATGAACTCCACCTCCAACTCGGGAATCTTCCGCAGCAGGTCGTAGCTCGGCAGGCCGACGTCCAGCGCCCGCAGATGGCAGGGCTGATGGTAGCCGACCCGGGCCCGGATCGGCTCGCTCGGCGCCGGGAACTGGCCGCGCGCGTCGAGCCCTTGAAGATACTGGCCCAGGTCCATCGTGCTTCGGGCGACCAGCTCGGCGTCCAAATCGTCGGTGAGCTTGACGTACTCCTGGCGCAGCATCAGGGCGGCGGTCGGCTCGGAGCAGACGACCGTGTAGCCGTCGCGGACGGCGTCGCCCAACACGCGGAGGTTCCGCAGGGCCAGTTCGCGGGCGTGGTCGACGTCGCCGACGACCAGCGACGCCATCCCCGAGCCGCGCTGGGCGGTCGGGACGTAGACGTTCACGCCCGCCAGTTGAAGCACGCCCACCACCGATTCGGCCAGTTCCTGGTCGTAGTAGTTGGCGTAGACGTCCACGAAGTAGACGACCCGCGGACCCGACCGCGACGGCCTGGGCCGATGCAGCCCCAACCTCGCCGCGCGCCGGGTGAACGGGACGCGCCTCACCGGCGGCAGAACCCGCCGCCGCGAGACGCCGAGGGTCTTCTCCAGGCCCCAGCGCGCCCAACGACGGGACATCAGGAAGTTGGAGGCGAGCGGGAACCGGCTGGCCATCCGGGCCCACATCTCCAGCCTTGAGAAGACCCAATCGCCCGGCGGCAGGCCGTGAAGATCCACGAACGCGGCCTTGGCCTCCATGACCAGGGTGGAGACGTCCACGCCCGCGGGGCATTCCGGCTGACACATCTTGCAGTGGATGCAGAACCCGACCTTGGCGCGGTACTCCGCCGCCCCCCACGACTTGGGATCGAGCAGCCCGGCGGCGAGCTGACGGACGAGATTCGCCTGGGCCCTGGGCGTGACCCCCTCCTCGCCGTAGGCGCGGAAGCTGGGGCACATCCGGGTGGTCGGCTCGCGGCTTCGACAGCTTCCGCAGCCGTTGCAGGCCGAGGCCACCGTCAGCATGTCGTCCCCCGGCCAGCGCAGGACCGGCATGATCGGCCGCGGCGGCGAGGCGGGAACGTCCGACGGCGCGGTCGCGGGCTCGGGAAACGCCTTGACGGCCGGCCGACCGACGTGGGAATCCTCCACGACGATCCCCGGGTTGAGCAGGCGGGCGGGATCGAAGGCGTCCTTGACGTCGCGGAACGCGCGGGCGGCCTCGCCGAGTTGACGGGACAAAAGAGGCGTCCGCGACCAGCCCGCGCCGCGGGAGGCGGCGACCGTCCCGCCGGCCCGCAGCACCACGTCGAAGAACTCCGCCGCCATGTCGTCGAGCCGGGCGAGAAGCCTCGGGTCGGTCTCGCCCGGGTCCAAAAACGGCCGCGTCCGGATCCGTCCCTCGGCCGCGAAGACGTCCAAGGTCCAGGACAGGTCGCGACGCCGCGCCACGTCCCGAAGCGCGCGGATCGTCACCGCCAGGCGGTCGACGGGGACCGCCACGTCGTCCACGATCGGCGACGGCGCCGACCGCCCCCGGCCGCGGAGGAACGACGGCTCGATCCGACGCCGAAGACCCGCCAGCCGCTCGCAATCGGCCCGTCGCGAAAACGTCGCGGGCTCGGCCGAGAGCAACCCGGAACGCCTGGCGCGCTCGACCGCCAGCCGCGCCCAGGCGTCGGCCTCCGCCGGCGAGTCCGCCTCGAACTCGACCACCATCAGCGATTCGACCGACTCGCCGACGCAACCGCGCACCAGCGGCTCGACGTCCCGCGCCAGGCTGACGGCCCGCCAATCGTACAGGTCGCAGGCCGAGGGGGCCGCCACGGCTCCGAGCAGCGTCGGCGTCCAGGCGGCGGCCTCGACCAGCCTCGAAAACGGCAGGACGACCGCGACGACCGCCGCCGGCAGCGGGAGCGTCCGCAGCGTCGCCCCCACGATCATCGCCAACGTCCCCTCGGACCCGCAAACCAGGCGGGCCATGTCGACCCCCCGGTCGCTCAAAGCCGCCGTCGCGTAGCCGGCGCGCGCGTGCAGCGCGCCGACGGGCGGCTCGCGCCGGCGTTTGTGGATCCGCTGGAGCTTGCGGACGACCAGGCCCTTGTAGTCGGCCGGCTCGTCCTCGAAGGTCGGCCAGGGCTCGAAGCCGAGATCGGCCGTCTCCCCCCGAGCGAAGACCACGGCGAGACGCTCGACCCGGTCGGCGATCGAGCCGAACCGGCAGGATCGCGTCCCCAGGGCGTCGACGCCGATCGCGCCGCCGATCGTGGCGGCCTCGGAGGTCGTCGGCGTCGGCTCCAGACGCCGGCCCCGAAGCGCCAGCCGGGCGTTGAGCGCGTCGACCACCACGCCGGGCTCGACCTCCACCCGGTCCTCGTCGATGGCGACGATCCGCCGCAGATGACGGCTGAAGTCCACCACCAGGCCCTCGCCCAGCGCGCCGCCCCCGTGGTCGGTCGCCGCGCCGCGACAGTGGAGCGTCAGATTGTTCTCCGAGGCGTAGCGGGCCAGGGCCGCGACGTCCTCGACCGTCCGGGGGGCCACCGCCCCCAGCGGGTCGATCTCATGGGGCCCGGCCCCCAGCGCGTAGACCGCCCGGTCCAGGGGCTCGAAGTAGAGATCCCCCGCCACGATCCCGCGAAGGTCGTCGTAGATGCGGGCTCGGCGTTCGTCCACGTCGGGGATCAGACCTCATGGGGGGACGGGGAGGGCGGGGCCAGGGCTCACGCCGCGCTCGCGTCGGCCGTCGCGTCGGGTTCGACGGCCGCGGGAGACGCCCCGAGGGCCGGGAACCCCGAGGCCCCGGATCGCTCCCGGCGGATACGCTCGCCCGTCCCAAGGTCGAACGCGCGGAACCGCCTCCCGGAGTTGACCCCGGGCCCCCTCAACTGGCCGGCGCAACGATAGCAGACCACGACGTCCGGAACCAGGCGATGAAGCGCCGCGTCCAACAGGACCGACGCGGCCAGCGCCGAGTACGCCCACGACGATCGCCCATAATACCAGAACGCCGCCGCGACGGCGAACCCCGTAATCACGATCGCCAGCCCCACCGCCGTCGAAAAGTCCTTGCGGACGTACAGGTCCCCCCCCACGCAGAGCGGACACGCGCGCGGGCTTCCCTCCGCGTCGAACGCCTCCGCCTTGAGTTCGCGCGCCGCCCCGCAATGCCGGCAGACCGCGCGCTCGGCCGACTCGACCTCGGCCGTGTGGTCGATCATCCGGCACCCAGGACATTCGAACGTCAATTCCATCGCGCGCCACCGCTTTCTTGGTCCGTGCGACCCCCGGCCTCGCCTCCGGGCCCGCCATCGGGGTCGATCCGTCTTCCCGCCCCGACGCGACGAGCAGGCTCGCCGCCGTCGATCGAGACGGTCGAACCCCGAACGCACGCGAACGCCGCGCCGTTTGATGGACTTACCCCGGCTTCGGTCGATCGTGACGAGGCCGCCTCGTGGAAAGGCTCAGTGCCGCGCCCCGAAGACCAGCGACATGAACTCGGCGCGGGTCGCCGGGTTGTCCTTGAAGCCGCCGCGCACGGCGCTTGTGACGAACGAACTGCCCGGCTTCTTGACCCCTCGGATGGTCATGCAGCTATGGCTGGCCTCGATCACGACTCCCACCCCGCGCGCCTTCAACTCGTCCATCAACAGATCGGCGATCTGCTGGGTCAGGCGCTCCTGAAGCTGGGGCCGCTTGGAGAGGACGTCGACGACCCGGGGAATCTTCGAGAGCCCCACCACCTTCCCGTTGGGAATGTACGCGACGTGGGCCTTGCCGATGACCGGCAACAGATGGTGCTCGCAAAAACTGACCAGCCGGATGTCGCGGATCAGGACCATCTCGTCGCAGCGCTGGGTGAACGACTTCCTCAGATGGACGCGAGGCTCCTGGTGGAGCCCTCGAAAGATCTCGGCGTACATTCGGGCGACGCGGGCGGGGGTCTCCAGCAAGCCCTCGCGCTCGGGATCCTCGCCGACCGCCAGGAGGATCTCCCGGACGGCCCGCCGGATGCGGTCAAGGTCGATCGGATGGTCGGCGGGCGTTTCATGCTCGGACATGTGCGGCGGGCTTTCCTGGGGGGAGGAAGTCGAAGGGGCGGGACCGATGAATGCAAACCTCTAAAACCACATGACTTAAGTCGACTTCCAACTGGGATTCTAGGCGCGGGCCGGCTCGAAATCAAGACTGGTCGGCCAGCCTAGTTCAGGCTGAAGGGAGGCGGAAAGTCGCGGCCGGAAGCAGACGCGGGGGTCAGGTCGACCAGCCAGGCGTCGAGCCGACGGAACCGCGCCCCAACGTCGGGCTCGGCCAGGAGGCGCTGCTTGACCTCGGCGTCCAGCGGCAGCGCGTGGGCCAGGACGTCGGCCAGCGCGCCCAGCGACCCGGCCCCCTCCAACAGCCGGAAGAACTCGTCCTCGAGATCGACCCTGGCGCCGATCGTCCGACGGAACCGCTCGATCAAGGCCGCTCGGGCCGCGTCCTCGTCGAGGCCGTCCGGAACCACGTCGTCGACCGCCACGGCCTCGGCGACCCGGTACGGAAGCTCGGGATCGGGGACCTCGCGAACCAGCCGGATCCGCTTGCAGCCCAGCAGCAGGAGGTTGAACCGACCGTCGTCGAGCCGCTGATGCCGGATGACGCGACCCAGACAACCGACGGTCTCGATCGGCGGCCGTGGCGAACCGTCGTCCAGCAATCGCACCATGGCGATCAGCCGGTCGCCCGCCAGGGCGTCCGCGGTCATCCGACGATAGCGGGGCTCGAAGACGTGCAACGGCGCGACCGCGCGCGGGAACAGCGTCACCCCCGGCAGCGGAAACAGCCGCGCCCGTCCCGAGAACTCTTTCAGGTCCATGTCGTCCATGTCTCGATCTTGACAGGGTTCGCCGCTCGACGCCACATTCAACGGCCGCGGCGACGACGCGCCGCGCGGAGGAGCGGCATGGCGAAGTCGAAAGTCCGGGGGGAGATCGATCCGAAGGCCCAGGCGCGCCGGGTCCTGAAGGCGCTCAAGGCGACCTACCCCGAGGCGACCTGCGCCCTGGTCCACGACGGCCCGTTCCAACTCCTCGTCGCCACGATCCTCTCGGCCCAATGCACCGACGCGCGGGTGAACATGGTCACCCCCGAACTGTTCCGCCGCTTCCCCGACGCCGCCGCCCTCGCCGCGGCCGACGCCGCCGAGGTGGAGGACGTCATCCGATCCACCGGCTTCTTCCGATCCAAGGCCAAAAACGTCCAGGCGATGGCCGCCGCGCTTCAAACCGACCACGGCGGCCGGGTCCCGCAAGACCTCGACGCGCTCACCGCGCTCGCCGGCGTGGGACGCAAAACCGCCAACGTCGTGCTGGGGACGGCCTTCGGCCTGGCGAGCGGCGTGGTCGTCGACACCCACGTCAAGCGCGTCTCCCATCGGCTCGGCCTGACGACCCGCCAGGATCCCGAACGGGTGGAGCGCGACCTGGCCGCGATCTTCCCCCGCAAGGAATGGGTCGACCTGAGCCACCGCGTGATCCTCCACGGCCGCCGGATCTGCGTGGCGCGCAAGCCCCGCTGCTCCGTCTGCCCCATGGTCGACTTCTGCCCGCGGGTCGGCGTGACGTCCTCGGCCTGAACCGAACCGCCCGACATCCGCCTGTACGACTTCCGGAACAGCCGGTAAGCTCCCGCGCGAGTCGGTCTTGACCGCCGTTGCGACCATGACGCCGGGGGCTCCGCGGATGATGATCACTTACGCGCAAAACCGTGAGGACGTCCTGCTCCAGCGCGTCTTCCCGAAAGACCACGAGGGATTCTACATCGACGTCGGGGCCAACGACCCGGTCCACGACTCGGTCACCAAGCACTTCTCGTTGCGCGGCTGGCGGGGAATCAACATCGAACCCCATCCCGAGCTCCACCGCGCGCTTCGCGACGACCGCCCCAACGACGTCAACCTGAACGTCGGGGCGTCGGATCGCCACGCCACGCTCGAATTCCTGGAGTGCGTCTCCAACTCCGGCCTCTCGACGTTCTCCCCCTCCATGGCCGAAATCTGGCGGCGGGACGACGGGCTGGAGTTCGTCGCCCGATCCGTCCCCGTCCGACCGCTCGCCGCGATCCTCGACGAGCACGCGGAGGGGCGGACGATCGACTTCCTCAAGATCGACGCCGAGGCCCACGAGTTCGAAGTCGTCTCCGGCAACGACTGGTCGCGCTGGCGGCCCCGCGTCGTCCTGGTCGAGGCGACCTTCCCCGAGCGTTGGGAGCCGCTGCTCTTGAAGGCCGGCTACCTCTCCGCCGCCTTCGACGGGATCAACCTCTACTACGTCCGCGGCGAGGAGCCGGAGTTGCTGGGGCCCTTCAAGACCCCGGCGAGCGGCGACGACTGCGTCCCCCACCGCGCCCGGCGATCCGCGGTCCAGCAACCGCCGAGCCGTCCCCCCCACGACCGGACGACGCGACGCCCTCGGCTTTCGCGGGCGCGCGAGCGGCTCGCGCGGGCGTGCAAGCGGCTGACCGGTTTCGGCGCCCCGCCGGCGTGAGCCCGCCGCGCGTTCGAGGCCGGCTCGCCGGCCGCGCCGACCTCCCCCCCTCTTTTCCCCTACCGTCGCGCGCCGACGACGGCTATCCTGGGATTTGCCCGCGACGCTGGGGGCGAGGGCGCGGCAGGGGCGAGGACCGAACGAAATCATGCACATACTCGACATCTTCGACGCGAACCCGACCACCTTCAGCTTCGAGTTCTTCCCGCCGAGGACCGATCAGGCGTCGGCCGAGCTGTTCGAGAACGTCGCCCGGCTCGGGGAGTTGCAACCGTCGTTCGTCTCGGTGACCTACGGCGCCGGCGGCTCCACCCGCGAGCGCACCCACGACCTGGTCGTCCGAATCCAGCGCGAGACCAACCTCACGGCCGTCTCGCACCTGACCTGCGTCTGCCATCGGGAAGACGAACTGGCCGCGATCCTCGACCGCTACGCCGCCTCGGGCGTCGAGAACATCCTGGCCCTGGGCGGCGATCCCCCTCGCGACCGACCGAACTACGACCGCTCCCGAGACGCCTTCCAGTACGCCGACCAACTCGTCCGGTTCGTGCGCTCGCGGTCGTCGAACGACCCCCGCGGCTTCGGCGTGGGGGTCGCCGGCTTCCCCGAGGGACACCCCGGCACCCCCAACCGCCGCGAGGAGATGGACAACCTCAAGCGCAAGATCGACGCCGGCGCCGACTACGTCTGCACCCAGCTCTTCTTCTCCAACGACGACTTCCACGACTTCCGCGAGCGCTGCGACCTGGCCGGGGTGAAGGTCCCGATCATCGCCGGGATCATGCCGATCACCTCGCGCGAGACCATGATCCGGATCTTCGAGCTGGCCCTCGGCGCCCGCGTCCCGGCCAAGCTCCTCCGCGCCGTCGACCGCTGCGCCGACAACGACGCCGTCGCCAAGGTGGGCGTCCACTGGGCCACCGAGCAATGCCGCGACCTGCTGGACAACCAGGTCCGCGGGCTGCACTTCTACACCCTCAACCGCTCCGACGCGACCCGCCGGATTTACGAGAACCTGGGCGTGAAGGACTCGCTGGCCCTCGCCGGCCGTCGCCCGGACTGAGAGTCTGTCCCATAAGGGCGTCGCGGCCGAAACAACGGCCTTCCCCCCTCGCGGGGGAAGGTGGCCCGAAGGGCCGGATGAG